>NZ_WJIE01000006.1:0-300000 GCF_009649845.1 Polyangium spumosum | reverse complement strand
GCCGCAGGCCCACGATCCGCGCGATGCCGTTCGCGTCGGCGACCGTGCTGCGCGCGGGCCAGAGGCTCGCGCCTCCGCAGAGCACGCGCGCGTAAGGCGCGGGGGAGCCGTCGGCGTTGACGACGAGGACCTCGAACGCGCCGAGGCGCTCGAGCTTGATCCGCACGGGGATCGGGCCTGGCATCACGCCCGTCCGCACGACGTCGTCGTACCCGCGGCCCGACGCGCGCACCGAGAAGGGACCTTGTCCCAGCCGATCGATCCGCGCGCGCCCATCCGCGCCGGTGACGGCGACGTAGGGGAGCGGATCTGCGCCCGTGACGGTGATCTTCGCGCCGGGGAACGGTTGTTCCGCCTCGTCGACGACGACGACATCGACGGCGGCGGCTGGCTGGAGCACCAGCCTGACGACACGCTCGCCGGGCCCGAGCACGACCCGAACGGACCCTCGGGCGCGCCCCTCGCCGTACGCGAGCAGCCACGCTTCGCCGCGCGGCATGGCTTCGAGCGAGGCGACGCCGTCCTCGCCTGCGCTCGCCTCGCCAGCGAAGTAGGTGGTGCCGTTCTGGATCGAGAAGAGGCGCACGAACGCGCCTGGCAGCGGTTGATCGTGCTCGTCGACGAGGGCGACGCGCAGGTCGGCGTCGCGGGTGGTGAGCGCCGCGGGAAGCGCGGGCGCCTGCATGACGAGGTCGAGGCCCGTGAGCCGCGTATCGAAGAGCCCCGCGACGTAGAGCAGGCTCACGAGCGCCGCGAGCAGCGCGACGATCCGCGCAGCGCGCGTCGGCCTCGGAGCGGGGGGCAAGGAGCTCACGTCGCTTTTTGCTAGCGCGGGTGGCGGGAGGGGACCAGCGGCAAAGGGCGGGGGTTATGGGAGGACGCAGGTCCCGCCACCTCCCCGATCGATGTTCCACATCGTCCCCGAAGGTCCCGCGACCTAACGCGCCTTCATCTCGTCGACGACCGCCAGGATCTCCTCGTCCGAAAGGATGTGGCTCGACCCCTTGGCCTTCTTCAGGATCGCCTCCACGAGCTCCTTCGACGGCTCGATCCTCCGCTGCCGCAGCCAGAAGTTCACGTTGCTCGCCCCGGACATGTAGCCCACGCAGATCTCCTGCTTTCGCCCGAACATCCCCGCGGGCACGCCCGAGTAGATCCGGTCCGCGAGCCACGCGTCGCCCTTGCCTTGCGCCTTGATGATCGCCGCCGCGTGTACACCCGTCGCCGTGCGGAACGCGTCGCGGCCCACGAGCGGGTAGTTGATCGGGATCTGCCAGCCCACCGCCTCCGCCGCCGTGTTGCAGTAGTCCAGCATGTGCGTGAGGTCCTGGTGCTCGAGCAACCCGAGCAGCTTCAGGTTGAGCAGGATGAGCTCCATCGCCGCGTTGCCCACGCGCTCGCCGATCCCGAGCGCCGTGCCGTGCACCCGGTCCGCCCCGAACTCCAGCGCCCAGAGCGCGTTCTCCAGCGCGAGACCACGATCGTTGTGCCCGTGCCAGTCGATACGCACCTTCCCGTCCGCGCCGTGGCCCGCGATGATCGACTTCGTGAACGCGATCAGGTTGCGCACGCCGTCCGGCGTCGCGTGACCCACCGTGTCGCAGAGGCACAGCCGCGACGCGCCGTGATCGATCGCCATCTTGAACAACGTCGCCAGCATGTCCGGCCGCGAGCGCGTCGTGTCTTCCGTGACGTACGCGACGGGCAGGCCCGCCTTCACCGCGACGTCGATCGCCTCGGCGCTGCGCTTGACGATCGTGTCGAGGTCCCAGTCCTCGGCGAGCTGGCGGATCGGGCTCGAGCCGATGAAGCAGTAGACCTCGACCGGGATCCCGGCGCGCTGGGAGATCTCGATCATCGGGGTGATGTCGGAGACCACGGTCCGACCCGCGCACGCCACGCCGAGCGGCAAGCGGTTGTCCGTGATCTCGCGGCACATGCGCAGGACGTCGTCGAACGCGCGCTTGGAGCTGCCGGGCAAGCCGATGTCCGCGACATGAATGCCGATCTTGGACATCAGGTGAATCAGCTTCAGCTTTTGCTCGATGTTCGGGTCCGCGACGGAGGGGTTCTGCAGCCCGTCGCGCAAGGTCTCGTCGAAGAACGTGACGTCCCGGGGAATCAGGCGCCCTTTGCGGCCGATCTCGTTCCAGTCGTAGATGAGGTCGTCGGATCGGAAGTCGGGCGTGGCGCTCATGCGCAAGAGTATAAGCGCGTTCGCTCCCGTCGGACGAGGGGACGCGTATTTGCCGCCGCGCGTCGTCTCGGTCGCTCTCCCCCATGAAGCGCCGACGAGGCGTCCTCGGGAAATAGGGCGCGTCGACGTGGCCCCCGGCGCGTGGCCGGCCTAAGCTCTGGCCCCCGCCATGTCGATCTGGCAATCGCTCCCCGAGTTCGGAACCGGCGTTCTTTACGCCATCCTGATCGCCGCGGCGTACACGTTCGCCGTCGCGCTCGCCTCGAGCACCGGCAGGCCGCGCCTGCTGCAGGCCGCTCGGCTCGGCGCGTACGGCACCGTCGCGCTCGTCGGCCTCTCGGTCCTCGTCCTCGCGTTCGCCTTCGTCAGCCACGATTTCCGCATCAGCTACGTCGCTCGATACAGCGACCGCTCGATGACCACGCCCTACCTCGTCGCGGCCCTCTGGGGCGGGCAGGACGGGTCGCTCCTCTGGTGGCTCTTCCTCACGTCCGGCTTCACCGCGGGCTGCGTGGTCTGGCTCCGGCGCAAATACCTCGCGCTCCAGCCCTTCGTGATCGCGACGCTGATGACCATCATCGGCTTCTTCGCGATCCTCATGATCTTCGCGGCGAACCCCTTCGCCACGAGCGCGGGCGGCGCGCCCGTCGACGGGCAGGGGCTGAACTACCAGCTCCGCAACTTCTACATGATCATCCACCCGCCGAGCCTGTACGTCGGGTTCACGAGCTCGGCGATCCCCTTCGCCTTCGCGATCGCGGCGCTCGCCACCGGCCGGCTCGACAACGAGTGGATCGTGGCGACGCGCAAGTGGATGCTCTTCGCCTGGCTCTTCCTCTCGATCGGCAACGCGCTCGGCATGCTCTGGGCCTACGAGGAGCTCGGCTGGGGCGGCTACTGGGCCTGGGATCCCGTGGAGAACGCGGCGTTTTTGCCGTGGCTCACGGCGAGCGCCTACGTGCACTCGACGATGATCCAGGAGCGTCGCGGGATGCTGAAGGTCTGGAACGTCTTCCTGATCTGCGCGACGTTTTTCCTCACGATCTTCGGCACGTTCCTCACGCGCTCGGGCCTGATCTCCAGCGTGCACTCCTTCGCGCAGTCCGGCATCGGCATCTTCTTCGTCTGGTACATGGGCGTCATCGCCGCGACGAGCCTCGGGCTCATCGTCTACCGCCTGCCGAAGCTGCGCAGCGACGGCGTCTTCGAGTCCGTGCTCTCGCGCGAGACCGCGTTCGTGCTGAACAACTGGGGCCTCCTGAGCCTCACGATCTTCATCGCGACGGCGACGACCTGGCCGCGCATCAGCGAGTGGCTGCTCAACCAGGAGTCGACGCTCGGGCCGACGTTCTACAACACCTGGATCCCGCCGCTCGCGCTCGTGATCTTCTTCCTCATGGGCGCGGCTCCGCTGCTCGGCTGGCGCAAGACGAGCCCGGAGCTCTTCCTGAAGAGCTTCCGCTGGCCCGTGGCGGTGATGCTCGTCGTCGGCGTCTTGCACCTCGCGCTCGGCAAGCGCGTCGGCTACCCGGCCTTCTACGACGCCGCGCCGATCTACGAGGGCACGCTCGGCCGCGTGCTCGCCTGGACCTCGGGCAAGCTGCCGTTCATCACGGTGATGCTCGTCGCGTTCAACATCACCGTGGTCGTGCAGGAGTTCTACCGCGGCGTCGCGGCGCGGCAGCGGAGCAAGAGCGGCGAGGGCCTGTTCAGCTCGCTCTTCAACCTCGTGGCGAAGTCGCGCCGTCGGTACGGCGGCTACGTCGTGCACGTGGGCATCGCGCTCATGTTCCTCGGCTTCACGGGCCGCTCGTGGGGCGTCGACAAGGAGCTCAGCATGTCGCCGGGCGAGTCGGCCCAGGTCGAGTACTACGACATCAAGTACCTCGGCACGCGCATGGAGGTCGACAACGAGAAACGCGCGATCTTCGCCGACCTCGAGGTGACGCGTCAGGGCAAGCCGATCGGCCGCGTGACGCCGGCGAAGTTCATCTACAAGACCGGCGCCGATCAGCCCTCGACCGAGGTCGCCAAGCACATGACCATCCGCGACGATCTCTACGTGATCGTAGGAATGGTCAACCCGACGACGAAGGTCGCGGCGTTCCAGTTCCACGTGAACCCGCTCGTGAACTTCATCTGGATCGGCGTGGGCATCCTGATCCTCGGCGCGATGTTGTCGATGTGGCCCGACGTCGCGCTGGAGGAGGCGGGCGCGTTCGGCTACATCCGCGCCGCGGCCTCGGTCGCGACCTCGGTCATCTTCGCCCTGCTGCTCGCGGGCGGCCCCTCGCTCGCCTACGGCGGGACAAACGGCTCGCGCGCCCCGCCCGCGCCGACGATCGAAGCGCCCTCCCCCGCGCCTGCCCTCGGCGCCGCCCTCGCTCCCGCCAAGTAACACCGAATGACGACTCGACGAACCCCGCTCCACCTCGCGCTCCTCACCGCGGCGGCCATCGCCGCGGCGTGGCTGACCTTCGTCCCGCAGCTCGCGCACGGTCAACACACGGGCGGCACCGGGACCGTTTCGATCCAGAACGAGACCGAGCGCCAGCTCTTCTGGAGCCTCATCTGCACCTGCGGCTGCCCGCGCGAGACGCTCGGCACCTGCCCCTGCGACATCGCCCATCAGCGCCGCACCGCGCTGCGCGAGCTGCTCGCCGAGGGCAAGACCGTCGAGCAGGTGCAGGACATCTACGTCTCGCAGTACGGCTCGAAGTCGCTCGCGGTGCCGCGCAACCAGGGGGCGAGCCGCGCGCTCTGGGCCGTGCCGGTCGTGTCGATCGTGGGCGGCGCCGGGCTCGTGTTCTTCGTCCTGCGCCGCTGGCAACGCCGCGGCCTCGCAGCCGCGCGCGCGGGCGCGAAGGGCCCGATCAAGAACGAGAAGCGTGACGCCTACGACGACAGGCTCGATCAGGAGCTGAAGGACCTCGACGACGAATGAGCTCCGAGACCAAGACGGAAAAACGCGCCGGAGCGGAGCCCCCGAGCGTCGACCAGGATCTCGAGCGCAAGATCGCGGACGCCGTGAAGCTCGGTCTTCCGGCGGTGACGGTCTTCCTCGCGCTGCTCGGTGGCCTGTTCGTCGACGTGTCCACGGCGTTCCTGGTGCTCGCGGCGGGCGTGCTCGTGACGGTGATCGCGTCGTTCTGGGCGAGCTTGCGCACGCTGCTCGGCGAGACGCCGCTCTCCGGCGCCGACGCCTACGCGATCGGCGCGCCGCCCCGCGCCGAGGAGGAGCAGAAGCGCGCCGTGATCCGCGCGCTGAAGGACCTCGAGTTCGAGCGCAGCGTCGGCAAGATCAGCGAGGAGGACTATCGCACCCTCGTCGCGAAGTACCGCGCCGAAGCGAAGCGCCTGCTCCAGGCCCTCGACCAGCAAGCAGCGCCCGGCCGCGAGCGGGCCGAGGCGCTCGTGCAAAGGCGCCTGAAGCAGCTCGGCCTGCTCGACGTCGAGCAGGACGAATCCGACGACGAGGACGAGGCCGAGGCCGAGGCGACACACGAGGCGGCCGAGACCGACGAGGTCGCCGAGGCGCCGGAGCCGGTGAAGGAAGAGGTCGTCGAGGCCCCGCGCAAGGCGAAGAAAAAGAAGAAGGCGAAGAGGCCCGCGGCGGCGAGCGACGACGAGGCGGCCGCCGAGCGCGCGTGTGACGCGTGCGGCACGATGAACGACGAGGACGCATTGTTCTGCAAGAAGTGCGGGGCGCGCGTGGCCGCGCCCGAGCCCGCGGGAGAGACAAGCGAGGCGAAGAAGGCCGACGAGGAGGCGGAGGCGTCGTGAGCGCGATTCGACGAAAGCGCCTCGGGATCGTCGGCCTGGCCCTGACCGTCGCGACGGCGGCGATCTCGCTGCCCCACGTGGCGACGGCCGCAGGCGGGGACAAACCCGACGCAGGCGCGAGTGACGCGGGCGCAGGTGACGCGGGCGCAAGCGACGCGGGGAAGGCCGCCGGGCCGCTGCCGGAGGGGCATCCAGGCGTCGGCGAGCTGCCGCCGGGGCACCCGAGCGTCGGCGAGGGCGCGGAGGCGGATCCGCACGATCACGGCGCGAATCCGCACGGGGCGAACCCACATGGAGAGGCGCGCCGCGGCAATAGCGGGTTCTTCGAGCCGCCGCCCGACACGGCCGTCGAGGATCAAGCGCTGCCGCCGGGGACGATGGTCTTCACGATCAAGGACGCCGAGGATCGGCCGATCCCGAACGCGACCGCGATCATCGGCATCCTGAAGAGCAGCGTGGCCCAGGGCGACAAACGCGAGCGGCGCGAGGTGACGACCGACGCCGAAGGCTCGGCGCGGCTCGACGGGCTCGCGGTCGGCGCCGGGACGAGTTACCGCGTGACCACGCAGCGCGGGCTCGGGACGTACGCGACGCAGCCCTTCGCGCTCTCCGACAAGGCAGGCAAGCGCGTCGTCCTGCACGCGTACGAGGCGACCGACGACGTGAACAACGCGCTCGTCGGCAAGCAGGCCTTCGTGTTCGTGTCGCTGCGCGAAGGCGTGTTGCGGGTGGAGCACCTGTTCAACGTGTTCAACATCGGCAAGGTCGCGTGGGTGCCGGGCAAGGGCGCCGCGCAGGTGAATTTGCCCGAGGGTTACGAGGCCTTCCGCATCCCCGACGGCATGACCGACGTCCGGTTCGTCGACGAGGCCGGCAAGGGCCCGTGGCTCAGCGGCACGATCGCGCCCGGGAGGCACGAGGCGTCGTTCAGCTACCAGATCCCGCTCGAAGGCAAGGACCGACAAACCTTCCGCGTGGAGCTGCCGCCGCGCGTCGGCGAGGTGCGGATCTTCTCCGAGGCGAACAAGACCATGGGCCTTCAGGTCGCCGGCTTCCCCGAGGCGCAACGCCAGACGGGTCGCGACGGCCGCAAGGTGATGGTGACGATGCGTCAGGCGATGCAAGGCGAGCGCGGGATCCGCGCGCTCGACGTCACCATCACGGGCCTGCCCGTGCCGAGCATCACGCGGTGGATCGCGCTGCTCGTCGCGCTCTCGGCGGCAGGGCTCGCCGCGGCGTACACGATCCGGCAGCGCGCCGAGGGCGCGGTGCCCGACGAGGCGAAGGACGATCTGATCGAGGCACGCGAGGCGCTGCTCGGCGAGTTCGTCGCGCTGGAGAAGGCGCACAAGAAGGGCGACATCGGGCCCAAGACGTACGGCCGGCTCAAGGCCGCGTTGCTCGACGCGCTCGCGCGGATCGAGGCGCGCCTCGACGAGGTGAAGGCCGCGCGCGCCGAGATGCGGAGGCGCGAGCGCGGCGAGGCGCGACGACCGAGGCCGGAGGCCCGCGGCGAGGGTGGCTCGGCCTGAAGCGCGCAAGGCGAGGCCGTTCGTCCGGACGATCGGCCTCGCCGCCCTCTCGATCGGGCTCGCCCTCGCCGTGGTGATCGTGGCGCGGGATCGAAGCGCGCCGCCGGCCCGGTGCGCCAGAGGGATGGTCCCGCTCGGGGCGCGGTGTTGCGGCGAGGGACAAACGCTCGCGGGCGATCGTTGCGTGGGCAAGCCGGCGCGGTGCGCCGAGGGGCTCGTCGTGACGGAGGCAGGGTGCGTCGCGCGCCCGCGGGCGACGCCGATCGAGGCGGGCGTCTTGCGGATCGGGCCGAGTGACTGGGAGGCGCAAGGTCAGGTGACGCCGCGCGTGGTCACGATGGAGGCGTTCGCGATCGACGCCTACGAGGTCACGGAGGCGCGTTATGCGGCCTGCGTGGCCGCGTCCGCCTGCGCGCCCGTGCCGCTGTCGGAGGAGCCTGGCCGCGCGCTCTCGCGGGTCACGCTGGCCGAGGCGCGGGCGTTTTGCGCCTGGGCCGGGGGCATGGTGCCGACGCCGGAGGAGCTCGCCTTCGCGGCGGCCGGCGCCAAGGGGCGGCGGTACGCCTGGGGCGACACGGGGGCGGTTTGTCGGCGGGCGGCGTGGGGGCTCGTGGGCGGGCCTTGCGGCGCGGGCGCGACGGGGCCCGAGGTCGCGGGCTCGCACCCGGACGGCGCTTCCCCCGAGGGCGCGCACGATCTCGCCGGCAACGTGGCCGAGTGGGCCGCGCCGAGGACGAGCGAGGCTGTGGGGCCAGAGCTCGCCGAGGCGCGGGGCGGGTCGTTCGGGGACGGCGCGGCGAGCGCGCTCCGGAGCTGGAATCGCCTGGAGATCGCGGCGAGCACGCGATCGGCCGAGGTGGGCTTCCGGTGTGTGTATCCGTTCGCGGCGGCGGCCGAGGGCGGCGCCCTTGCGCGCTGAATCGTGCTCCTTTCGCGATCATGGGCCTCGTCAAGGGCACGTGATGGGATAGAGTGCATGCCCCCAAAATGACCGCCGCGATTCTCTCGATTGGTACCGAGCTCACCCGGGGCGAGATCGTCAACACGAACGCCGCGTGGCTCTCCGCGGAGCTGACGGCCGCGGGTTTTTCCGTGGCCGTGAACGACGCGATCCCCGATGACCTCGAGCAGATCGTCGCGACCCTGCGCGCGCTCGCGCAGACGCACCGGCTGGTGGTCGTGACCGGCGGGCTCGGGCCGACGACGGACGACCTCACGGCGGCCGCAGCGGCGAAGGCCGCGGGCGTGTCGCTCGTGCGCGACGAGAGCGCGCTGCTCGCGATCCGGCGGCGCGTGGAGTCGCGCGGCAAGACGATGAACGCGGGGCACGAGAAGCAGGCGGATCTGCCCGCAGGCGCGGATGTCCTGGCGAATGCGGTGGGCTCGGCGCCGGGGTTCTCGATCCCGATCGGCGACACGCCGCTCTTCTTCCTGCCGGGCGTGCCGCGCGAGATGAAGCGCATGTTCAACGACCAGGTGCTGCCGCGGATCCGGCCCTCGGCGCCGAACAACACGTTCCAGGTGCGGCTCCGGACGTACGGGCTCGGCGAGAGCCTCGTGGGGCAGGCGCTCGCGGGCATCGAGGGCTCGCACGCGGGCGTGACGCTCGGGTATCGGGTGCATTTCCCCGAGGTCGACGTGAAGGTGAACGCGCGGGGCGCCAATCGAGAGGTCGCGCGGGACCTGGCGATCCGGGCGGCGGCCGAGGTGAAGGCGCGGCTCGGCGACGTGGTGTACGGCGAGGGCGACGAGGCGTTCGCCGAGATGGTGGGCCGCGCGGTGCGGAGCCGCGGCTACCGGCTGGCGCTCGCGGAGTCGTGCACGGGCGGGCTCATCGCGCACACGCTGACGCGATACCCGGCGAGTGATTACCTCGTGGGCGGCGCGGTGACGTACGCGAACAGCGCGAAGACGCGGCTGCTCGGGGTCTCGGAGGACACGCTGCGCGGGCACGGCGCGGTGTCGGCCGAGGTGGCGGCGGAGATGGCCGAGGGCGTGCGGCGGGTCTGCGAGACGGACGTGGGCCTGTCGGTGACGGGTATCGCGGGGCCGACGGGCGGGACGGCGGAGAAGCCCGTGGGGCTCGTCTACTGGGCCGTCGCGCATCCGGGCGGCACGGTCGTGCGGAGCAAGGTTTTTCAGGGCGAACGCGAGGAGGTGCAAATCGCCGCGGCGTACGCCGTGCTGGACCTCTTGCGCCGGATCGCGCTCGGCTTGCCCGAGCGGGCGCAGTAACGAGCGTTCGGCGCGAACGCGAACGAGCTGCAGAAACAAAAACCCCCTCTCCGCTGCGGAAAGGGGGTTTTCGTTTTCCGGGCGAACGAGCGATTACTTCGCCATCTGCCTGAGCACGTACTGGAGAATGCCGCCGTTCAGGTAGTAATCCGCCTCGTTCGGCGTGTCGATGCGGGCCGTGACGGTGAACTTCTTCGTCGTCCCGTCCGCCTTCTTCGCGACGACCTCGAGCTTCTTGAAGGGCGTGACGCCCTCGGCGATGCCCTTGATGTCGAAGGTCTCGCGCCCGTCGAGGCCGAGCGATTGCGCGTCCTCGCCCGCGGAGAACTCGAGCGGGAGCACGCCCATGCCGACGAGGTTCGAGCGGTGGATGCGCTCGAAGCTCTTGGCGATGACCGCGCGCACGCCGAGGAGCTTGGTGCCCTTGGCCGCCCAGTCACGCGACGAGCCCGTGCCGTACTCGACGCCCGCGAGGACCACGAGCGGCACCTTCTCCTCGGCATACTTCATCGCCGCGTCGTAGATGCTGAGCTTCGTGCCCTCGGGCAGGTGGAGCGTGTTCGGCCCCTCCTCGCCGCCGAGCAGCGCGTTCTTGATGCGGATGTTGGCGAAGGTGCCCCGCATCATGACCTCGTGGTTGCCGCGACGCGCGCCGTACGAGTTGAAGTCGGAGGGCTTCACGCCGTGCTCCATGAGGTAACGCGCCGCAGGGCTCGTCTTGGCGATGTTGCCAGCCGGCGAGATGTGGTCCGTGGTGACGCTGTCGCCGAGGAGCGCGAGCACACGCGCGCCCACGATGTCCGTGAGCGGCTGCGGCTGCTTGCCGAGGTTGTCGAAGAACGGCGGCTTGCGGACGTAGGTGGACTTGTCGTCCCAGGCAAACGTCTTGCCCGCCGGGACGTTGAGCTTCCGCCAGGCGACGTCGCCGACGAGGGCATCGTCGTAGCGGGTCTTGAACTGCTCGCTCTTGACGGCGGCGCGGATGGTGCTTTGGACCTCGTCGTTCGTCGGCCAGATGTCGCGCAGGTAGACGGGCGTGCCGTTGCGATCCTTGCCGATCGGCTCGGAGTACGGGTCCCAGTCCATGTCGCCGCGCAGGGCGTACGCGACGACGAGGGGCGGCGACATGAGGAAGTTCATGCGCACGCTCGGGTTGATGCGGCCCTCGAAGTTGCGGTTGCCGCTGAGCACGCTCGCCGCGACGAGGTCGCCCTTCTTGATCGCGTCGACGATCGAGTCGGGCAGCGCGCCGGAGTTGCCGATGCAGGTGGTGCAGCCGTACCCGACGAGGTGGAAGCCGAGCGCCTCGAGGTACGGGAGCAGGCCCGAAGCCTCGTAATAATCCGCGACGACCTGCGAGCCAGGCGCGCAGGAGGTCTTCACCCAGGGCTTGACGGTGAGGCCCCGCTCGACGGCCTTCTTCGCGAGGATCGCCGCCGCGAGCATGACGGCCGGGTTCGAGGTGTTGGTGCAGGAGGTGATCGCCGCGATGACGACGGAGCCGTGGCGGAGGTTGTACGAGGTGTCGCCCTCCTCGACGGCGACAGGCTTCAGCACCTTGTCGCGGACGAGCATACGCGCCGCGATGGACTCGTCGGTGGGCTTGTCCGCGCTCGGCTCGTCGCACCACTTCGCGACAGACTGCGCGTCGACGTCGGCGAAGCTCTTCTCGATCATCGCGTGCAAGCTCTTGCGGTAGCTCGTGCGCGCCGCGGCGAGGCGGATGCGATCCTGCGGGCGCTTGGGGCCGGCGATCGAGGGCTCGACGGCGCCGAGGTCGAGCTCGAGGGTGTCGCTGAAGACGGGGTCGGGCATGCCCTCGGTGCGGAAGATGCCCTGCTCCTTGCAGTACGCCTCGACGAGCGCGACCTGCTCCTCGGAGCGGCCGGTGAAGCGCAGGAAGTTGATGGTCTCGCCGTCGATGGGGAAGAAGCCGATCGTGGCGCCGTACTCGGGCGCCATGTTGGCGATGGTGGCGCGGTCGGGCAGCGAGAGCGAAGCGAGGCCAGGGCCGTAGAACTCGACGAACTTGCCGACGACCTTCTTCTTGCGGAGCATCTCGGTGACGGTGAGGACGAGGTCGGTCGCGGTGGCGCCCTCGCGAAGGCTGCCCGTGAGCTTGAAGCCGACGACCTCGGGGACGAGCATGGTGACGGGCTGGCCAAGGAGCGCCGCCTCGGCCTCGATGCCGCCGACACCCCAGCCAACGACGCCGAGGCCGTTGATCATGGTGGTGTGCGAGTCGGTGCCGACGAGGGTGTCAGGGAAGGCGCGGCCCTCGGCGTCGGTCATGACGGCGCGGGCGAGGTACTCGAGGTTGACCTGGTGGCAGATGCCGGTGTCGGGCGGGACGACGCGGAAGCTCTCGAACGCCTGCTGGCCCCAGCGGAGGAAGACGTACCGCTCCTCGTTGCGCTGGTACTCGAGCTCGGCGTTACGAACGAGGGAGTCGCGCGTGCCGAAGTAGTTGACCTCGACCGAATGGTCGATGACGAGGTCGGCCGGAGAGAGCGGGTTGATGCGGTTGGGATCGCCGCCCATGCCCGCGAAGGCCTCGCGCATGGCGGCGAGGTCGACGACGGCCGGGACGCCAGTGAAGTCCTGGAGGAGGACACGCGCGGGGTGGAAGGAGATCTCCTGGGATGGCGCGGCCTTGGGATCCCAGCGGAGGACAGCCTCGACATGCTCCTTGCGAACGACACGGCCATCTTCATGGCGGAGGAGGTTCTCGAGGAGGATCCGCAGGGAGACCGGGAGGCGCGCGAGGTCGGCGTCACCCGCGAGGGCCCTGAGGCGGTAGATCGTGTAGGACTTGCCGGAAACCGAGAGGGTGCTCTTTGCACCGAAGCTGTCTGCCATGGGGGTCACCTTGGGGAGCGGCACAGGGTGAGACAAGGGATCCGGAGGCCGCGCGGCGGAAGGCTTCTCAGGAAATAGGGCAGAGAGCAAGAGGGGAGAGACGGAAGAGAAGGGTGCGGGGGTTTTGTCGGAGGGTTTGTGCCTGGGGCTGAAGGGGCGACGGCGGGCGGCTCCTTTTGGGGGGCGGGGCGGTCCCCCCCAAAACGGGCCCCCCCCCGGGGCCCCCCCCCCCCCCGGGCCCCCCCCCCCCCCCCCCCCCCCCCCACCCCCCCCCCCCCCGCCGAGGGCGCGTTCCGTTCAGGCTATCGGCCCAGGAAGCGCATGAGGAAGGTGATGGGGTCGACGGAGACCTGGAGGCGGAGTTCGTTGTGGCCCGCGCCCGCGATGGAGCTGTAGATCCATTGGTGGGCGACCTCGGCCGCGATGCCGCCATTGTAGAGCATGAGGACGAGGCTCGAGCGGGGGCCAATGGCGAAGCCGCCAGCGACGTCGCCAATGACGAGTTTTTCGAGGATGCCGATCGAGGTCTGGTTCGTCCCGAAGAGGGGGCCGGCGCCGGCGGCGACGAAATGGCCAGGGCCGAGGGTGTCGTAGGAGTAACCAGCCTCGGTCCAGACGGAGGTGTAGGAGGCGACGCCGAAGCGGACGCCGAGGCCCGCGTCGAGGGCAAAGGCAGGCTGGGCCGAGCTGCCAGGGACGAAGTGAAAGCTGGCGCCCGGGGAGACGCGCAGGGTGAGCTGGGTCTTGGGCTTGCGTGAATTGCTTTCGATGTAGTTCGGCGCAGGGCCGTAGGCGCCAGGATAAGGCTGCTGGTAGGGGTTCGGCTGCTGGTACGGGTAGGGTTGTTGATAAGGATAGGGTTGCTGATACGGGGAGGGTTGTTGATAGGGATAAGGCTGCTGGTAGGGGTAGGGCTGGGGCGGCGGGTAATACTGCGCCGCGGCGACGGTCGCCTGGAGCGACACGAGGAGGACGGCGGCCGCGGCGAGGGGCTGGGGAGGGACACGTTTCATGGCGAGGAGGTGCGCCGTGCAAGCGGGAGGCCATCGGTCGAGCCGCAGGGTTCGCCCACGAAGGGAGGGCGCCGAGAACGGCGAAACATACGGGCGTGGCAGAAATGTCAGGGGGACGGGGCCCGCTACGGGGCGTCGCAGTAGCCGAATCCAGGGCCGAAGAGGCGCTCCTCTTTGCAGTCGAGGCCCGTCGGGCAATCCAGGTCGTCGCGCGCGTAGCGGCAGAGGGGGTGCCCCACGGCGTCGCAGGAGCTCGTGCACTCGACGGCGGTGTACACGAACGCGGCCTCGTCCCACAGGCCACAACAAATGCCGCCGACATGCGCGCAGTCGTCCGGATCGTCGCAAGGGACGGTCAACGCGAGGCAGGCGTCCGGGGAGGTGCACGCGCTCGTGGGTGTGTCGCCCTGATCGATGCAGCAAATCTCGGAGGGGCCGCAGACGTCGTCCCCACAGTGGACCTCGCGGGCCGACGGCGTCGGGCCGCCGCCTCCTGCCTGGCCCGATGGCGGCTCGTAGTCGCCGAGAAAGCACGCGCTCGCCGCCGAGAGGAGGCCCACCAGCATCAATCGAAGGAGGATCCGGGTGCGCACCATGCCACGACAGGATGGCACGGCAGAGCACGACCGCGAAGTTCACAGGGACCGTCGATCACGCTTTCACGCGCGGCTCGCCCTCGGCCGGCGTTTTCCAGGGATCTCGCGCGAGCCCGTCGAGCAGGCGCCCATGCACGAGGTCCGACACGGCGCGCACGTCGGACAGGCCAAACGGCGCGAGCGCGCCCGACATCACGAGGACGGCGAGGCCCTGGTGCATTGCAAAGGCAGAGATCACGCAGGGGAGCGGCTCGCCTTCGCCGAAATACCCCGCCGCCTGCGCCTCCGCGATGTACCGGTACAAGAGGCCGACGCTGCGCTCCCGGCCGGCCACGACCGCAGGGTCGTTCGGGTCGGCGTCAGCCGCGAACATGGCCTGGAAATAACCCGGGTGGTCGATCGCGAAGCGCACGTAGGCGTGCGCCCCCGCGAGGAACCGCGCCCGAAGGTCGGGCCCCGCCGCCGCGAGCGCCGCTTCGACCGCGTCCGCGAGGCGATGCGCCCCCTCGGCCGAGAGCGCCGTGAGCAGCGCCCGCTTGTCGGCAAAATGCCGGTAGGGCGCCGCATGCGAGACGCCCACCCGCCGCGCGAGCTCGCGCAGCGTGAACCCCATCGGCCCACGCTCCTCGATGAGCGCGAGCGCGCCCTCCCGGAGAGCCCGAGGCAGGTCGCCATGGTGATACGGGCGAGGCGGTCGGCGCGGCACGAGACCCATCCTACCACGCGCGTCCGGGGCGAATGTAGACGAACGCAACATTCGATGTTGCCGGTGGAAACTTTGGCATGTTGGCGATGTCTACATGGGCAGGAGGAGAGCTCATGACGACGATCCGAACCCGAACCGACCTCGAAGCTCGCTTGCTCGCGTCCGTCGCCCGGGTGCGCCCGATCGCGGAGGCGCACGCGGACGCATCGAACGAGGCGGCCACGCTGCACCCGGCGGTGGTGGAGGTGATGAAGCAGGAGGGGCTGTTCGCGCTCGCCGCGCCCAGGGAGGTCGGCGGGCAAGGGGCCGACGGGCGCACGCAGCTCGTGGTCTACGAGGCGATGGCACACGCGGACCCGTCCGCAGGCTGGGCGCTGATGATCGGGGCGATCATGAACGGGATGATGGGCGCGTATCTGCCAGAGGCGGCAGCGCGGGTGATCTTCGCGGAAGGAATGCCGACGTCGGCGGGGCTGCAGGTGCCGACGGGGAAGGCGCGGCGGGTGCCGGGGGGGTTCGAGGTGACGGGGCGATGGGCGTTCGGGAGCGGGATCCGGCACGCGAGCTGGGTGTACACGGCCGCGGTGATCGAGGGGCCGGTCGAGGGAGGGCCGCCGGCGTTCCTGCAATTCGCGGTGCCCGTGAAGCGGGTGACGATCGAGGATACGTGGAACACGGCGTTTTTGCGGGGGAGCGGGAGCAACCATTACCGCATGGAGGCGGTGTTCGTGGAGGAGGCGTTCACGTGTCCGTATCCGGCGGCGCCGCGGAGGCGGGGCGGGGCGTATTTCGAGCTGCCGTTCATCGCGATGGTGACGCCCGGGCACATCGGATTCGCGCTCGGGGTGGCGCGGCGAGCGCTCGAGGAGATCACGGCGATCGCGCCGCGCCGGATCAAGGCCTGGCACGGGGAGGCGCTCGCCGCACAATCGAGCTTCCGGGTGGAGCTCGGCCGGAGGCGCGCGGCCCTCGACGCCGCGTGCGCGCTCGCCCGCGAGGTGGTCGAGATGTCGATGCAAAAAGCCGAGGCAGGGGCGCCGCTGTCGCCCGAAGATTGGGCCTCGGTGCGGGCGGCGACGACGTATACGACGGAGGTCGCCGCGGAGGTGACGTCGTTTGCGTTCCGGGCAGGTGGGTCGAGCGCGATTTACGCGGGCACGGTGCTCGAGCGGTGCTTCCGGGACATCCACGCGGCCGCGCAGCACATCGCCGCGACGGACGACGCATACGATTACGCGGCGCGCGTGAGGATGGGGGAGACACCTTCCAATCCGCTGCTCTTGCCGCGGGGTTTGGCCTAGAAACCAGCGCCGAAGCTGATGTACCCGAAGGGCAGGACGCCGACGGCGGTGGGGTCGTCTCCGAAGACGTTGAACCCGGGACCGATGAGCGCCATCGCGCCGACGCGGAACTGGAAGCCCGCGCCGTCCACGGGGTGCAAGCGATAGCCGACCATGGCGGTGCCATACGCGCCGACGCCCGAGCCCGAGGCGCTCGAGCCGAAGCTGTTCGACGCCTGCGCGGTCGCATACGTGATCGAGACGCCGCCGCCGGCCTCGAGCGCGTGCTTGCCACTTCGAAGGCCGAGGTAGCTGGCCGTGATGGGGAAGGTCAAGAGGCTCGCGCTCGCGCTCGACGACCCCGCCCCCGTGTCGATCGAGGCCCCGATCGAGATGTAGCTGATGCCGACGCGCACGCCGAGGTCGTCGATGACGCGGCGCTCGTAATTGAGCGAGTACCAGAGGCCGGCCCCGAGGCCCTCGGCGTAGACCGAGTTCGGCGCGGGTTTGTCCTTGGTGTCTTCCTTGGGCTCGGCCGGTGCCGCAGCCGGCGGAGGCGCAGCCGGCGGAGGCGCGGCCGCAGGCGGAGCCTCGGCCGCAGGAGGAGCGGCCTGGCCCTCGGGCGCGGGCGGCGCCGCCTCGCCCTCCTGCGCGAACGCGACGCTTGGTGTCAGGAGAAGAAGGGCGCTTGCCGCAATGCAATAGGACGAAATGGTGGCCATGGGACCTCCCTGAAGAAATGGGTGAAGCCCCAAAGCACATGAAATGGTCCGCTCGGTCAAGCGAAAAAGCCCGTCCAGGACGTGGTAATTCCACTGCTCAGTCAATCGAGTGCGAATCCGGTTGCGCGCTTTTTACCGCTACGTATGGAGGCTGGGTTTATTCAAGGTTCATTGCACAAAAAAGAAGCGCGGCGGGCCCCCCGACCCGCCGCCTCCCATTGCTACCCCCGCGGGTGGCGGCCCCCCCGAGCCGCCACCCTCGTCGACCGCGACCCGCGCAGAGGACGGCCCCCCCGAACCGTCACCCCACGATTGCCGCGTCCCCCGATGGCGGCCCCCCCGAGCCGCCACCCCCGATGCATGACGAGGCCTGGCCTAGCCGCGCGCGCGCTGCTTGCGCGTGGCCGTCACCGCCTGACCACGCGCGCCGCCACGCGCCATCCCCTTCTGTCCACCACGCACGCCGCTCTGGCCACCACGCGCCGCGCCGCCGCTCTGCGACTGCGTCCGCGACGCCCCCTGGCCACGCGCCGCCGGGGCCTTCTGGGTGCTCGCCGCCTTGCGCGACTGCGTCCGCGACGCCCCGCCCGCCGCCGCGCCGCCGGTCCGCTTCTGCGCCGCCGCCGCGCCACGCTTCGCCGGGGCCGCCTTCGCCGCCCCGCCACGCTTCGCCGCCGCGCCGCCACGCTTCGCCGCCGCGCCGCCACGCTTCGCCGGCGCCGCCGCGCGCTTCGGCATCGCGCGCTTCGCAGGCGCCCGCTTCCGCGGCGCCGCAGCCTTCTTCGCCCCGGGCGCCTGCGCGGCCACCTGGCGCGCCGCGATGCCCAGGCTGCGCTCCAGGATCGGGCGGTGCCCCTCGGCGAGCCGCTCCGTGAACCGCGACTGGAGCCGGTCGCCGAGCTGCTCGAGCTGCTCGCGCTCCATCTCCCCCTCCGCCTGGGGCAGGAGCTCGCTCTCCTCCTCCTCGACGTGGTTCATCACGATGTCCTTCAGCGCGCCGAGCTTGGCCGAGAACGTCTCGTCGCCCACGCTGACCGACATCAGCCGGTAGAGCGCGAAATCCGCCACCGCGTGCTCCTCGAAGGCCTCGCGGATGCGACCGCTCGGGCCGAGCACCTCCATCGCCGCCGGGTAGAAGATCTCTTCCTCGATCGAGGTGTGCGCGGCGAGCGCGTTGGCCAGCTCCTCGCGCAACGAGGCGCGCTCGTCCTCGTCCTCGGCACCCTCGATCTCGCGGAACAACTCTTCGACTTCGCGGTGATGTTGCTTGAGTAGGTCGGTCGCCTTCATGTCGAGCTCCTCAATCCGTTCCTTCTCGGCGCGTCGCGCCTCGCCGAGGCGGCGCCCTTCGTTCGTGCTCGCGGCTCCTTGCGCGTGGCATGCCAAGCTCGAAGGGCCCCGCCAAAAAGCGAGGGACGGACGCGCCAAAGCCCCAGGACGGTTCCCCCGAACCGAGGCCAGGACCCACGCAAAAGCACGCGCAAAACGAGGCAACGAGCCGAGGCGGAGGCCAGGGCCGCGTGTCTCCGGCGAAGGCCCACGCCCCGCTCGTCCCGCGCGCCGGCACACACGCCTCGGAGCAGCGTGACCGCGCGCGGCCGGCGCAGTTGATCCCCGGGGTGGCACGGAGATGCGCACACGCGGATCACGCGGCGCGCGCGCACGGGCAACAAAGGAGCAGACGGCTAGAGCGCGGGCGGCGCCTCGCCCTCCACGAACACGAACGACGGGGGGTGGGTCGAGACCATGCGGATCACGACGGCGTCATGGTCACGCGCGCCAGGCCCGATCACGAACGGATCGAGGCCCTCATCGAGCGCGGCGCCAAAATCCACCGCGGAAAACCAGGACGCGACGTCGAACCGGACCTCGAGCCGCGAGGTCGCCTCGGTCACCGTTCCCTCGACCTGCGTGGTCGGCACGGCGCGCTGGCCCCGAAAGAGCGGGACGACGTCGATGTTGGCCTCGAACCGGACGGACGTGCCCGCGCGGCTCGCCACGCCCCGCACGCGCGCCGAGTGCCCCCCCGGCGCCTCGGGCGCCGCCGCGGCCTCCTGCTGCGGCAAGAACCAGTGGATCCCGTAATCGTACGAGGCGCTCCGCACGTCCCCCGCGAACCCCTCGTACGTGCCGAGCGGCGCCTCGGCCATGGCGAGGGCGTCGACGGCCGTGACGCGCCGGATCTCCCCGATCGCCGCCTCGCAGAGGGTGGCCGAGCCCGAGGCGCTGGCGCAAAAATACGCAGGCCCGAAGGCCACACGCGCCTCGTCCAGCGTGACGGTGACATCGTCCACGACGAATTCGTTCGTCGCAGGAGAGGTAAAAACCGCCGGGAACGAAACCTCGGGCTGTCCGGTGCCGGACCCGCAAGCGGCGAGGACGGGGACAAACACGAGGAGCGAGCGCAGGAGACGTCGCATGGCAGACCTCGGGCTCAGAGGTGAAAGGTCAGATTGCCGAGGATCGTGAGCGGCGATCCGGCGGAAATGTGGCGCGCGGGCAGATGCGAGGGGATGTCGCTCGTCCGCCAGTCGGAGACGAAGACGTACTCGGTGTCGGCGTAGCGGGCATTCAAGAGGTTCGTGGCGTCGACGCCGATCTCCACGAAATCGCGGCGCAGGCCGAGCGAAGCGTCGACGACGAAGACGGCGCGGGCCTCCTGGGCATACGGGAGCGGGCGCGGCGAGAGGAAGGTGGCGCCGTAACCCGCGCGGCCGACGAGGGGTTTGCCGAGGAGCTTGGCGAGCGGGCGTCGATAGGAGACGTCGGCCCGGACGACGACGGGCGGGACGAAGGGGAGCGATTGTCCCTCGACGTAGGGCGGCGTGGGGTTCTCCGGGGTCGGGGGCGGCGGAGAATCGAGGGTGGCGCGGACGAACGTGGCCGAGAGGGAGGCATTGAAGCCGCTGACGGGGCTCGCCTGGAGGTGGGCGACGAGGCCACGGCGGGTGGTCGGGCCGATGCGCTCGAGCCGGCCTTCCTCGGGGTCGAAGGCGAGGTCGTAGGAGAGGCGGGTCTCGTAGGCGACGAGGGTGGTGGTGATGCGGGCGGGCTCGTACGTGAAACGGGCGCCGGCCTCGTAGCTGTGGACCTTGGCGAAGGGCGCCTGCTCGCCCTCCTCGAGCTGCCGGGCCTGCGGGGAGCGATACCCCTGGCCATACGCGGCGAAGAGGCGCAAGGAGGGCAAGGGGTCGACCTCGAGCGTGGCGCGCGGGCCCCAGGCGATGCCGGCGGCGGTGCGGCGATAACCGACGAAATGGGTCTCCTCGCGGGTCGAGGGAATCCGGTTGCCGAGGCGGTCGTCGATGTCGAAGGAGATGAGGTCGGCGCGCAGGCCGCCGCGCAGGCGCGCCCAGCGGGTGACGGTGAAGAGGGCGTCGGCGTAGGCGCCGGCGCGGAGCGAGCTCAGGCTCGTGTCGACGCGGCGGTCCCAGGTCTCGTTTTGCGGGGCCTCGAGGAGGTTCTGGGCCTGGTCGATGGAGTGGATCTCGGCGTCGCCGCCGAGCGTGAGCTGGGCCTTGAGCCAGGAGGCGGCCTCGTAGCGGCGGGTGCGGTAGGAGGCGCGGGCGCCGAAGCCTGCGTCGGCGTTCGATTGCTCGATGAGGTCGCCGCGGCCGGCCCAGGTGGGCCGCTGGCGCGAGCGCTGGGTGTAGCCGGTGAAATTGAGGCGACTGCGGTAGGTGGCGTGGGCGCCCCAGAGGCCGAAGGAGGCCTCGGAGCCGTCGTCGCCATTGCGCTGGAGGGAAAAACTCGCCTGGGCGCGGGTGGCCGCGGCCGACTGCGAGCGGGCGGAGGTGTCGGGGTAGGCGCCATAAAAATCGACGATACGATTGTCGATGTCGGCGCGGCGGAGGACGCCGGCGACGCCGGAGCGGGCGCCGTAGGCGGAGACGTGGACGAGGGCGGAGAGGTCGCCCGGGAGCTCGAAGCGGTACTGTCCGGTAAAACCGCCGGAGAGGCCGCCGCGCGTGCCGTCGCCGAAGCCGTCCGTGGTGCGGACGACGGCGGCGCCGAAGGTCTCCTCGGATTGGCCGGCGGGCGCGAAGACGGCGACGAGGCGCTTCGTGTCGAAGGAGCCGTACGTCGCGGTGGCGCGGACGCCGCGCTCCTCGACGCCGAGGTCGAAATCGACGCTGCCCGCGACGGCGAAATCGCCCTGGTGCGGATCGTAGACGCCCTCGAGGACGCGCACGCTGCGCACGGTCTCGGGGATCAGGACGTTGAGGTCGGCATACCCCTGGCCGTGAATATGGGAGGGTTGATTGAGGGGGACCGTGCCGGCGAGGGTGAACTGGATGTCCTGGCCATGATCGGCGTCGAAGCCGCGGAGATAGACGCGCTGGGCGACGGCGTCGCCCTCGGGGCGCATGACGTGAATGCCAGGCGCGGATTTGAGGATGTCGGCGGCCGTGGGGCGCGGGGCGCTGTCGAGGACGGCGCGGCCGATACGAAAATCGGAGGCGCCGCGGCGCGGAGGGTTCGGCCGGCCCTGGACGTGAATCTCGATGGGTTTGCCCGGCTCGGCGACGGCGTGAGGTAATGCGAGGCCGGAGTCGAGCTCGGCCGGATGGTCGTGTTTGTCGGGGTGGTGTTGGTCCGCGGGGTGGGATTTGTCCGCGTGCGTGGGCGCAGCGCCGTCCGGGGGCGTCTCGGCGGGGGCGCCGGGCGGGACGGGGACGGGCGGATGGGGCTCGGGGGCGAAATGGAAGGGGACGCGGATACGAGCCCGGATGGGGACGCCGTCGCGGGTGGCCGGGCTGAAGCGCCAGCGGCGGACGGCGGCGAGGGCGGCGGCGTCGAAGGCCTCGCCGCCGGAGACGGCGATCTGCGCGTCACCGACGGTGCCGTTTCGCTCGACGGTGACGAGGACCTCGACGTTGGTGTCGATGCCCTGGGCGAGCTTGTCCGGGGGATACACGGCGTCGACGTGCTCGACGACGGTGGGAAGGGTGACGTTGGCCGGCGCCGCGGGGGCCTTGGGGCCGGGCGGCTGGGCGGACGCGGGGCGCGCAGCGAGGAGGCCCGCAGCTAGGGCGATGGCGTGTGACCATCGAGACAAAACGCTCCTCAACCGATCCTCCGTCGGGCCCCTTCGGATGGGTGCTTTACACGGGGAGGGCGGGGAGAGGAACGCGAAAATCGCGCGGGGATGCGGATCTCACTCGATCGTCCCCCAGACCCGCATCGCCGCCGCCGTGTCGGGGTCGAGCGTCGCCGGCTCCCGCTTTTGCCACTCCGAGCGGGTGGCCTGGTCGCGCGCCATGATCCGGCGGAAGAGGGCCATGGCCGCGTGGGGGAGGGTCTCGCGGCGGTTGAAGGCGCAGGTCGGGTCGATCTCGAGGTCGCAGAGGAACGGCGCGGCGTCGTAGCGGCCCGTCATGATGAGGTCGCCCCAGCGGGCGGAGAAGCGATCGTCGAGGGTGGCGATCTGCGGCTCGAAGGAGCTGTCCTCGAGGCCCGAGGCGACGGCGGAGAGGTCGCGGCCGAGGCCGGGGCGCGAGAAGGAAATGCCGAGCGCAGAAAGCGTGGTCTGGCTCAGGTCCCAGATCTCGGTGGGCAGGTTGACGTGGGCGCCGCCGTAGCGGGCGTCCGGGAAGCGGACGTAGAGCGGCAGGGTGAGCAGGGGCTCGGCGAGGTCGTCGCCCTCGGCGTAGAGGGCGGAGGCGCCGGAGGCGACGTCGCCGGTGACGACGAAGACGGAGCTCTCCCAGATGCCGGCGGTCTTGAGGGCGGCGACGAGGTTGCCGAGGGCGCGGTCCTGCGCGGCCATGGCGGTGGCCTCGAGGGCCCGGACGCGCTCCTGATCCTGGGCGGAGAGGACGTCCTTCTTGTTCTTCCGTTTCCGCAGGATCGCGAGCTGCTGGGCCCCGCGGCGTGGCTCGATGATGCCGGTGTAGTTGCTCGGCGGGAGCTGGGCCTGCTCCTTGGGCGAGACGTCCCAGGGCGGATGGCCGCCGCGGGCGTGCACGACGAGCAGCAGGCGGGCCTCGGGCGACTGGCGGAGGACCTCGGTGAGCCAGGCGGCGGCGTCGTCGAGGGGGGCGGTGGCGGGGTCGTTGCCGTAGGGCGGATACTGGACGAAATGCTCCCAGCCCTCGCCGAACCCGAACGATTTGAAGGTGGCGGGGACGCCGGTGAACATGGCCGCGCGGATGCTGGCGTCGTGGGCGACGGCGCCGAGGGTGGTGTTCGAGGCGGGCAAGCGGGCGCCGAAATCGGTGAAGGTATGGGCCCGCGGGGGCATGGCCGTGAGCAAGGAGGCGACGACGCTGCCCGGGAAGGTGGTGGGGGCGCGGTGGCGGTTGAAGGTGGTCGCCGTGAGGGCGAGCTCGGAGAGGGTGGGGAGCTGCGGCGTGGGGCCCGCATGCCAAGGCGGGAGGCTGTCGCGGTCCATGCCGTTCATGACGACGAGGACGACGGCGCGGGCCTTGGAGGTGGCCGGAGGCGGGGCCGCCGGCAGGACGATGACGGGGTCGCCGAAGAGGACGCGGGCGCCCTGGGAGGTGCCCTCGGCGCTGAGCTCGAGGGTGGCGAGGGGGCCGCCCTGGAGGTCGAGGGGGAAGTCGAGGTCGGTCCAGGTGGCCTTGTCGCCGCCGGTGAGGTGCTGGGTGAAGAGCTCGACGGGCTTCTGTCCGTCGCGGAGGAGGCGGAAGACCGCGTCGGCCTCGCCGGGGCCGAGGACACCCACGGAGGCGCGGAGGCGCGCCCCCGGCGGGAAGCGGAGGGTGCAGCGGACGGCGCCAGGGCCGCGGAGGGCGATCGAGCGGTGCGGGACGGCCGAGAGGGCCGCCCGGGGGAGGATGACGTCGCGGAGGGTGGGCGGGCCGTAGGTGGCGGTGCTCTCGTCGGGGACGCCGATGCGGATCCAGTCGAGGTCGGCGAGGGGATCGCCGGACCGAGCGCGGCCCATGAAGCGGAAGGTGAGGGTGTGGAGGCCGGGATCGACGGGGAGGGAGGTGGCCCCGGTGGTGGCGATGCGGATCTGGTCACGCTGGAAGTTGAGGGTGCCGAGGGGCTGGCCGTCGAGAGAGACGGTGGCCGCGCGGGCGCCGAAGCCCATGGAGCGGGCGGCGACGAAGATGGGGCTCGCCTCGGGCTGGACGAAGGCGACGCGGAGGGTGCGGTTCGAGACGCGCATCCAGGTGGATGCGTCGTGCTCGATGATATCGATGCCCCGCGGGGCGGTGCCGGTCCAGGCGAAGCGGCCGATCATGGCCTCGGTGCCGGTGTCGAGCAGCAGGCCGCGGTGCTCGAGGTCGCAACCAGGGACCAGGTCGACGACGTCGGCGATGGTCCGCGCGGGTGAAGGCGGCTGGGGCGCGGCGGCGCTGGCGCTCGGCGCTGGCTTGCCGTCCTCGCGGCTCGCGCCGGGGCTGCATCCGCGGCCACAAGCGCTCGCGCCGAGCGCGAGGGCGAGGAGGGACGAGAGGACGAGCGGGGCAGAACGGGTCAACGCGACCAGGGTGGCGCGATGCGCAGGCGCGTCAAGCGGGGTTGTGGGGGTTCTTGTTGTAGATAGCTCACCAAAAAAGCCCTCCGCGGGGGTCGCGAAGGACGTTCGTTCCGGCCTCGGCGCCTCCGCGGCGGTCGGGAAGGCGTCGCGGAAAATCGAGTCGCGCCCGCGGGTCCCAAGACGCCGCCAAAACGGCCACGAGAGTCCTTCGCGGGCCCCCCGACGCCGCCAAAACGGCTACGAGAGTCCTTCGCGGGACCCGCGACGCCGCCAAAACGGCTACGAAATCGCTTTGTGAGCGCCGCGGAGGCGCGCCGTAAGTTACGGAGCGGCTTCGCGACCTGCCCGAACGAGGCCCCATCGGACCGTCAACGTGACCAGGGGGGCGCGATGCGCAGGCGCGTCAAGCGTCCTTCCTTGACGAGGGCGAACCGGACGCGCTCCTCGCCGCGGAGGCGGACGCGGATCTCGTACGGGTCCTTCTTGGGGGCGAGCTTCGCCTGGACGACGGGCCCGGTCCCGACGAGCTGGCCGTCGACGTGGACCGAATCACTCGGCCCGACCACGACCTCGAGCAGGCCCTGGCCGGCAGGGACCTTGTGCTCGGCGCGGAGGGGGAGGTCCTCGGGCATGACCGGGAAGTCGGCGGATTCACCCTCGCGCCGATCGCCGGGGGCCGCCGCGGTAGCCTCGGGCTCGGGGGCAGGCGCGGTCGCGGCAGAAGGCGGCTCGGCGGAGGCAACGGCGGTCGGCGCGGCGAGCGCAGCGGGCGCGGGCGCCGGAGCGACGCGCTGGTTCGCGATGCGGCTGCCGACGGCGAAGACGGTGCCGGCGACGGCGAAGAGGATCCAGGCGCTCAGGCGGGTGCGGGAGCTGCCCTCGCGGCGGGAGGGCGGCGCCGAGTCGCGGCTGACCCGCTCGTTGCGACGGAAGCGGCTCGGGCGGCTCTCGCTGTCGGGATCGAGGGTGCGCGCGGCAGGCGCGTGGGCCGAGGGCAAGGACGCACGCGGGGGCGGCGGGAGATCCTCGACCGGCGGGGGGACGAGGGTGCCAAGGGAGGTCGGGATCGGTCGAACAGACGCGACCGAGGCGGCACGCGGGGCGGGAGCAGGCGCGGGCGGGGCGGGGGGCGCGGCGGCAGCGACGGGCACAGGCGTGGGCGACGGCTGCTTCACGTCGACCACCGGGCGGCGCACGTCGAGCGTCGGCTCCTCGGTGGGCATGTGCGCGAGGTCGAGGACCGATCCGACCTCGACCGAGAGGACCTCGTCGGGCTGGAGCGAGAGGACCGACAGGGCCGGCGAGGCCTCCTCGCGAGCGAAGACCGGGCCAGGGGTCGCCGACCGGTCGATGATCGCCGAGATCGGCTCCGGCGTGCTCGGCGCGGGCTCGGGCAGGATGTCCGCGAGCGCCGGGACGAGCGTCGGCGGAGGCGGACGACGCACGCCGCGGAGCCGCTCGGTCTCGCGATGCACGGCCGGCGTGAGCAGGTCCGCGCCGGCCTCGCCGACGACGGCGGTGATCGCGCCGTGGGCGGCCGCGTCGCAGAGGACGTCCTCGACGAGGTGCGCGGCGGCCTTGCCGTTCGCGACGAGCGCGCGGGGCGAGGCGCCGGCGGCGATCGAGCGCAGGAGGGAGCGCAAGGGCTCGGGGGTCGCGTGCTCGGCAGCGCCGAGGAGGTCGAGGTCGATCTCCACCCGCGTGGCGTTCATGAGGGACGCGCCCGAGAGCAGGCGTTGCGCCGCGCGCGCCGAGGCGATCGGCGCGATGAGCTGCTCGGCGAGCGAGCCTTCGAGGTCGGGGCGGGCCCCCGAGAGGCGCGCGGTGTCGTCGTCGGCAGGCGCGACGACGAAGCGACCCGCGCCGAGGCCGAGGAGGCGCGCGAGCACGCCGGGGCCTCGCTCGAAGGAGCCGTCGGCCGTGGTGCGCGTGGCGCGCACGGGGCGGCCGTCGCGGATCTCGACCTCGTAGAGGTAGATCGCGTCACGCACGGTGAGCGTGGAGGCAGGCCGGTGGGCGCAGGCGAGCGCGAGCAAGGTGCGAGGCGTGAGGCCGTCGAGGCGGCCGCGGACCTCGCCGCCTTGCGCGAGGCGCTCGGCGACGCGCAGGCGGGGGCGCAGGATCTCGCGCAGGCGCTGCACGATCGCCGCGGCGCTGGCTTCCTTGCGGAGGTAGCCGTCGGCGCCGACGCCGAGCTCGCGCACGCGCTGGAGGAGGTCCTCTTTCCACGAGAGGAGCACGACGGGGACGTCACGGAGCGCGAAATCCCGCTTGAGCGCGCGGCAAAGGGCGAAGCCGTCGAGGCCGGGCATGACGATGTCGCTGACGACGAGGTCGGGCGAGACCTCGCACGCGAGCTCGAAGGCGCGCTCGCCGTCGTGGGCCTCGTACACGGTGGCGCCGGCAGCGCGGAGCACGCCCGCGAGGAACCAGGTGACGGCGGCGTCGTCGTCGGCCACGACCACGCGCAGGCGATCGAGCGAGGGCACGCGCGCGCCGCGGGCCTCGCCGAGCGCGCGCACGCGGGTCGCCTTGCCCGACTGCTCGGGGCCGCCGAGCCACGGCGCGAACGGGAGCGCGCCCTCCGGCCCGCTCGGCGAGAACCGGACCTTGCCTTGCGACTCGATCGTGACGAGGTCCCGGATACGCGCGACCGCGCCCCAGAGCGCCGCGAGCACCTCGCTGCCCTCGCCGAGCTCGACCCGCGTCGCGCGAGCGCGCGCGTCGGCCGCGTCGCACAGGCCGCGGCGTAGCTCGTCGGCGAGGCGCGCGCCGAGGTCGTCCAGCGTGACCTCGCCGATCGGCGCGCGCGCGATCTCGCGGCGCACCTGGCTCGTGATCACCTCGGCGCAGGCCTTGCGCAGGGCATCGGGGGAGACGGGCTTCGGCAGGGTCCGCGTGACGCCGAGCGCCGCGTAGAGCGCCGCGTCGTCGGGCCGGGAGAAGCGCCCGAGCAAGACGAGCGGGACCTCTTCGATGAGGGGATCGGCGAGCAGGGAGGCGACGAGCTCTCGCGCGCCGGGCCTGTCCGCGTCGATGACGATGACGTCGGGCGCGAGCGCGCGCGCGAGGTCGGGCGCGGCGGCGATGTCTTCGGTGCGCTCGACCTCGAAGAAGGAAGCGGCCTCCTCGGCGTGATCCTTCGCGAGGGAATGGGCGAGCTTCTCGGGTCCGACGAAGAGCACGGTCTGCGGGATGCCCGAAGACGCGCCCGGCGCCCTCTCGCTTTCGGGGCGCTCGGCCGAGGGCAACGTGCGTGGACCGCTGCTCGCCGATCGCGGCGCGGCGTCGCGCTCCGGCTGGAGGAGCGAGGCCTCACCCCAGGCGAGCTCGGGCAGACGATCGAGCAGGCTTCGCAGCTCTTTCCACTCGTCGTCCGTGAGCCTCCCGCGCTCGGCGATACGGTCGACGAGGGCCTCGCCGCTCTTGAGCTCCTCGGCGAGTTTGTTGAACCGGAGGAGCCTCGCGGCTGCGGCGAGGGCGTGCACGCGCCTGCGCAGATCGTCGCGGCGCGCGGGGGAAGCTGGCTCCTCGGCGAGCTTGGTGACGGCGGTGCGGAGCTCGACGACGCGGCGGCCGAGGGTGGCCACGAAGTCGGCGCGCACGCCGCCGAGCCGCTCGGGAGAGGGCGCTGGCCGAGCCTCCTTGGCCGCCTCGGGGCGCCGCTCGGGCGTCAAGGGCGGAGCGATGCCCTCGAGCGTGATCACGCCCATGGCCTCGGGACGTCCGCCTTCAGTTCGGTCCAACGCGGTAGCTTGCGCGCCCATTGGTTGGGGCCGTATCACGGGTCGGCGGGGCAGCTCCAATTTGTGGCGATGCACGCGGGGGGCCTGATCGCGATCGGCCGTGCGATTTTACGCAACTGCCGGCCCCCTCGCGTCGACGTAGCGTTTGTGGAGCCGTTACTCACGCGCCGAGGTATGCTGCGTCGCATGGTGGCATTTGCGATGGCAGACGTGCTTCAGCCGGGACCGATGACGCTCGAGCAGTGGGCCGACATGGACGAGGACGAGCCGGGCGAGCTCGTCGACGGCGTGCTGGTGGAGGAAGAGGTGCCGACGAATTTGCACGAGCTCATCGTTGGATGGCTCTTGTACGAGCTCATGACCTGGGCGAAGCAAACCGGCGGGCGCGTGCTCGGCTCCGAGCACAAGCTCGGCGTGGCCCCGCGCCGTGGCCGCAAGCCCGACGTGGCGGTGTACGCGCCCCGCACAAGGGTGAACTGGCAGGCGCCACTCTCTCGGGTACCTCCGCTCCTGGTGGTGGAGGTGATCTCCCGGCGTGCGCGCGACGTGCGGCGCGATCGCGTGGAGAAGCTCGGTGACTACGCGTGCTTCGGCGTGCGCTGGTACTGGCTTCTCGACCCTGATGCGCGGCTCCTCGAGATCCTGGAGCTCGGCGCGGATGGGCGGTACACGATCGCGCGGCAAGCCTCGGACGAGCGCATCACCGTGCCCGGATGCGAAGGGCTCGAGCTCGATCTGGCCGACCTCTGGAAGACGGTCGACGACGCTAGGGCGGAGGAGGGCGACTACGGCGAGGAGGGCGACGACGGCGAGGAGGCGAACGACGAACGCGGGAGACACTGAGGCGCCAGGTCACCGCGTCCGCCGCTGGCAGCACCATCCATCGTGCCTACAGCTCCCTCGCCACCCGCTCGCGCACCCACGCCGCGGCCGCGCGTGTGCCGAGCGTGCCGCCCACGTCCACCGTGCACGCCTTCTCCTCGATCGCAGCCGCCACCACCCGCTCGATCCGCCTCTCCTCGTCCGGCCAACCCAGGTACGTGAGCATCATGCCCACCGTCAGGAGCGCCGCGAACGGGTTGGCGATGTCCTTGCCCGCGAGCGGCGGCGCCGAGCCGTGCACCGGCTCGAAGAGCGCCACGCGCCCCGGATCCGAGGCGTGCACGTTCGCGCTCGCCGCCATCCCGAGCCCGCCCTGCAGCGCCGCGCCGAGGTCGGTCACGATGTCGCCGAAGAGGTTGTTCATCACCAGCACCTCGAACTGCGTCGGGTCCTGGATCACGAGCAGGCAGAGCGCGTCCACGTAGAGGTGGCGCGACTCGATCTCCGGGTACTCGCGCCGCACCTCGTCGAACACGCGTAGCCAGAGCTCGTGCGCGTGCCGCATCGCGTTCGACTTGTCCGCCATGCACACGCGCTTGCGCCCCGTGCGCTTCGCGTACTCGAACGCCGCGCGCACGATCCGCTCGACGCCCTTGCGTGTGTTGAGGTCCTCGTTGATCGCGACCTCGTCGGGCGTGCCTCGCTTGAACTGCCCGCCCATGCCGACGTAGACGCCCTCGGTGTTCTCGCGGAACACCACGATGTCCACGTCCTTCGCGCCTCGACCCTTGAGCGGCACCAGGCGATCCGAGAGCGCCTTCACGGGCCTGACGTTCGCGTAGAGGTCGAAGCCGAAGCGCATGCCGAAGAGGATGTCCCGCGCGTGCTCCATGCCGGGCACGCGCGGGTCCCCCAGCGCCCCGAGGAGGACCGCGGCGCACTCGCGTTGCACCGCGATCTGGATCTCCTTCGGGAACGTCACGCCGTCGCGCAGGAAGCGATCGGCGCCCAGGTCGAGCTCCCAGAGATCGAGCGGCAAGCCCGCCTTGTCTCGGTAGACCTCGAGCAGAAGCTTCGCCTCGTGCGTGACGCTCGGCCCGATCCCGTCTCCCCCGATGATGGCGATCTTCTTGCGCTGCGATCCCACGGCTCTCCCTTTCCGCTCGGATCAGCCGAGCGCGCGCTCCGCCGGCACGAAATCGAGGTTGTGCGCCTGCGCCACGGCGTCGTACGTCACCGCGCCGCCGAACGTGTTCAAGCCGAGCAAGATCGAGCGATCCGCGCGCGCCGCCGCCGCCACGCCCTTGTCCGCGATCGCGAGGCCGTACTGCAGCGTCGTGTTCGTCAGCGCCCAGGTGCTCGTGTGGCTGACCGCGCCCGGCATGTTCGCCACGCAGTAGTGCACGACGCCGTGCACCTCGTAGGTCGGGTTGTCGTGCGTCGTCGGGCGGCACGTCTCGATGCAGCCGCCCTGATCCACGGCCACGTCGACCACCACGCTGCCCTTCTCCATCTCGGTGAGCAGCTTCTCGGTGACGAGCTTCGGCGCCTTCGCGCCCGTCACGAGCACCGCGCCGATCACGAGGTCTGCGCGCGACACGCACGCCTCGATGTTGTCCGCGTTCGAGTAGAGCGTCTCGATCGCCCCGCCGAACACGTCCTCGAGGTACTCCATCGTCTCGCCGCGCACGTCGAGCACGGTCACCTGCGCGCCCATGCCGACCGCGATCGTCGCGGCGTTCTTGCCGACCACGCCGCCGCCGAGGATCACCACGCGCCCGCGCCGCGTGCCGGGCACGCCGCCGAGCAGGATGCCCTTGCCGCCGTGCTCCTTCTGCAGGCACGCCGCGCCCACCTGCACCGCCATGCGGCCTGCGACCTCGCTCATCGGCCGCAGGAGCGGCAGCGACCCGTCGGGCAGCTCGATCGTCTCGTACGCCACGCCCGCGACGCCCGTCTCGACGAGCTTCTTCGTGAGCTCGGGCTCGGCCGCGAGGTGCAGGTACGTGTACAGGATGAGGTCTTTCCGGAAGAACCCGTACTCCGCGGCGAGCGGCTCCTTCACCTTCACGACCATCTCGGCGCCCCAGGCATCGGCTGCCGTCGGCACCATGGTCGCGCCGGCGCGCACGTAGGCCTCGTCCTTGATGCCGCTGCCTTCGCCGGCGCCTTGCTGGACGAGCACCTTGTGCCCCCGGCCCACGAAGGCGCGGACGCCTGCCGGCGTCATCCCGACGCGATACTCCCTGGTCTTGATCTCCTTCGGAACTCCGATGAGCACGATGCTTCCTCCCGATCTGTCGACGCTTGGGCGCCGCGATGGCGCGCGCGACGATAGCAGAAGGCGGGAGGTCGGGAAGGGCTTCCGCGAAACGACGCGACGCGGCGAATGGCGGGGATGTCCGGATTTTCGTGGCGCGGTGCGCGACCGCGGTGCGTCAGCCGTCGGCGTTCGGTTTGGCGCTCGGGGGCGTCAGCTTGGTGGCAGAGCGGCAGAGCTTCTGCGCCATGCGCATTGCATCGATATTGTTGACGCCATCCTCGATGAAGCAGCGATACGACGTCCCGTCGACGGTCACCTGGCTGTAGTACCCGATCCTCTTCTGAACCTTGCCATTCAGGAAGGAGTAATACAGGTCCCAGCCGTTCTCGAAGGACTCGGATTCTCCGAGCGAGAAACCCGTCGAGGCGGTCCTGAGCTCCGTGAGCTTGGTCTCGGCGTCCGGGCTGGGATCCTTCTTGTCGATGACCACGTACATCCGGGATGCGCCCCAGAAGACGCGGACGTACCCTTCCTCCGCGCCATAACGATCGATATCCTTGGGCCCTCGAACCTGAAGACCGAGGTTCTCCAGCGCCACGGTCCGGGTCCCATCGGAATGCTCCTCGAGGGTGGGGAGCTTGCTCTCCGGGGAGCCAAAAAGCATCGCGCATCCGCTGAGCGCGCCGGCGAGGAGCAAAACCACACCAAAAGCTCCAGCGCCGCGGCTCCGCGCTTCTGCAATGGATCGTACACGATTGAACACCACCGTCTCCAATCTCATCTCGTCATCGAGCAAACGCTCGTGCTCGACTTGGGGGAGCCGCCAGTAACACCTCCTCTCGCGTATTGTCCAGACCTCGTATCCGTGCTCCGCAGAAAAATTCGACCGTTACGTAACAACCTCTCGCCCGAACGAATGCAGCGCAAAAATGCTTACGCAGGTCGTCGGTATGCTCGGGTGCACGCAAAAGATTGTATGCCGTGATGTGCTGGAGTAGAGGGGGGCTGCTTGCTCAGGCGACGTACCCACACCGAGACGGATGACTTCTGATGCGTTGCGATCCTTGTGTTCTTCGCTTCGACGAGGGAATGAGCCTCCCCCTCGAACAGCTCGGCGAGCGGCTCGCGCCGTGTGAAAGCTGCGACGTCGTGAAGCGCTCGCCGGAGGTCCGCCACCTGCTCGAGCGGCACAACGAGCTCTCACGCGCGCTCCGCAAGGCCGAGCAGCAGGCCCGGCGCTGGGAGAACCGTTATCGAGAGCTCGAGGAGGCCACGCAGGAGCAAGACGCGCGGATCGGCACGCTCGAGCGGATCCAGGAGACCGGCATGAGCGAGCTCGAAGCCGAGCTCCGCACGAAGATCGCGCTCATCGAGGAGCAACGCCGCGCGATCCACCTCCTCTCCGTCCCCCTGCTCCACGTCGGCCCCCGCGCCCTGGCGATCCCGCTCATCGGCGTGCTCGACGACGAGCGAGCCGCGCGGCTCACGGAGCGGCTGCTCCAGGCGATCTGCGAAAAGGCCATTCGCTTCACGGTCGTCGACCTGACGGGCGTCGAGTCGCTCGACGAGCGCACCGCTTGCCACCTCGGGCAGCTCTTCCAGGCGGTGCGCCTGCTCGGCGGGGCGGTCGTGATCACGGGGGTCCAGGGTGACGTCGCTCGTGCGATGATCCGCGAGGGCATCGACCTCACGGGCGTCCGCATCGAGCGGCACCTGCGGGATGCGCTGCGGTGGTGCCAGCAGAAGGAGCGGGAGGGTTCATCACGATGATCGAGGCGAAGACGATATCGATCCAGCACGACGACGCGCGGGAGGCGGGGGCGCTCGCCTGGGGGGAGCTCTCCGATGGGCTCGGAAGAGCGCCCGACTTCGTGCTTTTGTTCATCGCGGGCCACCTCGACGCCCACGTCGTGATGGAGGGCTTCGGCCGCGACCTGCCGGCGCGGACGCGGGTTGTCGGCTGCTCGACGTTCGCGGAGATCGGCGAAGAGGGAGGCCTCTCGCGCTCGGTGACGGCGATGGGCCTGTGTCTCGGCGGCGGCGTGGAGGCCGAGGGGTTTTCCGTGGAGGACCTCGCGGGCCGGGAGCGGGAGGCGGGGCGCGAGCTCGGCGAGCGAGCAAGAGCCTTCGGGCCGAAGCTGCTCGTGTTACTCGCGGACGGCCTCGTGAACACGGACCGGCTCATCCAGGGCCTGCAGGACATTCTCGGCGCGACCTTCCCGATCGTGGGCGGCATGGCCATCGACGACGGTCGGTTCGAGCGGGCGTACGAGATCCTCGATCGCCGGGTCCTCTCGGGCGGCGCGGTGGCGCTCGGGTTCCGCGGGCCGGTGGAGCTCGTGGCGGGCGCGAAGAGCGGCTGGGTGCCGATCGGCGCGACGCACATCTGCACGCGGGTCGAAAACGGCAACGTCGTGCTCGAGATCGACGGTCGCCCCGCGCTCGACCTCTACCTCGAATACCTCGGCCCGCGGGCGGGCGAGATGCCGTCCGTGAGCGCGGACTTTCCGATCGGGATCGTCGACGCGCAAGAGGCCATCGCGCTCCTGCGCTCGGTGAAGGGCGTGGACGAGGCGCGCCGGGCGCTCGTGTTCGGCGGCGACATCCCCGAGGGCGCGCGGATTCGTATGACCCGGGCGACGCGCGACGACGTGATCCGAGGCGCGAACGAGGTCGGGGCGAAGCTCGTCGCGTCGATGCCGGAGCCGAGCCTCGCGCTCTTCTTCGATTGTGGCGGTCGGAAGATGGTGCTCGGCCCGCGGTATCGCGAGGAGCTGCGCGAGACGTTCGCGCGGCTCGAAGGCGTGCCGAAGGTCGGGTTTTATTGCGCCGGCGAGTTCTCGCCCGTCGACGGGGTGACCATGCACCACGACGAGACGTTCACGATGGCGCTCCTCCGGGGCTGACGTCCCCGCCCTACCAGGCCCCCGCCGCCGACTCGAGCGCCGACCGCAGCAGCGCCGCGAGCTCCGCCGGGATCGTCGCGTCGAACGCCCCGATGAGCCCGTCGGCCTCGAGCAGCATCACCTCCACCGCCTCGCAATGTGCCTCGAGCGCCGCGCGCTCCGCGTCGCCCACCCGCACCACCGCCGCCGTCCCCGGCAAGGACAGCGCCCACGTCGGCGCCATCGTCTCGTCCGTCGGCAGGCCGATCACCGCGACCTCCACCCCTTCCCCGAGCCGCATCGTCCCCAGCGGGCGCGGCAGCGGCGCGCGCGCCGTCGGCTCCGGCGCCACCGCCACGTCCGTGATCCGCCGCATCGAGTAGGCCAAGACCCCCAGCCGCGACGCGCTCGTCGCCAGGACCAGCCGCGGCGGCGCCGAGAACCCCGGCCGCACCAGGCGCGTCGCCAGCGATCGCAAGATCGGGATCTGCTCCGGCGTCGCCAGCGGCGTCGTCAACGTCGCCAGCGGGATCATCTTGATCTTGCCGCTCTTCTTGAGCTGCCCGAGCGCCTCGAGGATCTCGAGGTCCGGCCCGTCGATCTCGTCGAGCAGCTCGTCGATGCTACGCGGCATCTGCAGGAGCTCGAAGATCCGGCCTCGCATCGACGACGGATCCGGCATCGACTCCGGCCCGTCGAGCAGCCCCGACAGGCTCGCCAGGTCCGACAGGGCGAACACCTCGCCCTCGGGCGCCAGGGTCGCGCGGCGCTCGTTGAGCTCGTCGACCTGCCGCATCGCCTCCATCAGCAGCATGTTCGTCGAGGCCTGGATGCGGCGCGCGCTCGACGGCTCGCCGGGCGAGAAGGCGAAGCGGCCCCGGCGCTCGGCGAGCAGCCGGTAGAGCGCGCGCTCCCCCGTCCGGCGGCTGAAGCTCGCGTCGACGATCTGCCCCTCGACGAGCTTCACGTCGCCCGGACCTCGCGCCGTCGTGAGGCTCAAGGTCCCCGTGCGACGGTTCATCGCCAGGAGCTGCAACATGTCCACGAGCGGCACCTGCTCCAGGTCGCCGCGGATGTCCGCCGGCAGCGGCGGGCGCGACACCCGGCGCGACACCTCCGAGATACGCGAGACGATCTGGTCGACGTCGACCCGCATCACCTCGTCCGGCTCGAGCTCCCGCGCGCCGAGCTTGTCGACCAGGAAGAGCACCGGGATGTCGGCGAACTCGGCCTTCTCCTTGAACGCCGCGCGCACGTTGCCGCCGCGATCGACTTGCCGCGCCGCGAGCACCACGTCGGGCCGGCTCTGGTAGGCCTGCTCGAGCGCGCTCTCGGCGCTGTTCGCGTTCGCCACCCCGAGGCCCATGGCCCGGAGCTGGGAGGCCAGCGCGCCGAGCGCGTCGACATCGGAGTCCACGAGGAGTACGCGTCGCGACATGGCCTTCCCTTACCCGATCACCCGCACGCCCGCGGCCCGGCCGAGCCTCTCCGCCAGCACGTCGGCGAGCAGCGGGTCGGCCGCGTGCGCGCCGCGCAAGATGCCGTCGTCGTGCCGCGCCAGAAGCGCGTAGGCCCCGTGCTCCGCGATCACCGCCAGCGCCTCGATCCGCTCGCAGCCCGGCACGGCGCGCAGGTCGAGCGCGTGCAGCGCGACGTTGTCGACCTCGTGCCCCAGCGCCGAGCGCACCGCCGCGCCGAGGCACAGGCCCGCGTGGTGCGCCACCACGATCGTCGCCGCCCCGCCTCGTTGCGCGTCCGCCACCACCGCCTGCGCGAGCGCCTGCGCCTCCGCCGTGTCGAGCTCGATCGGCCGCACCGCTGACGTCTGCCGCGCCGGCGCCGCGTTCACCGTCTCCCAGATGAGCATCTCGAGCAGGTCCGGCACCGTGTTCGAATCCGGGTCGAGCCTGTGCACCACCGACGACTTGCTCGCCTCGGCCCGCGCCCGCGCGACCCGGAGCAGCTTGCCGAGGTCCTGCCCGTCGTGCGGGAACGCCGCCGCGCCGACGAGCAACGCGCGGCTCGCGGCCGACTTCTCCCCCGTCCCGAGCCGCGCGATGCGCCGACGCACCGAGTGCGCCCCGAGCCCGCTCGTCTCGGGCAGCAGCAGGTGGAACTCGTTTTCGTCCACGCGCGCGAGCACGTCCGTGTCGTGCACCGTCGCGAGCATCCGGTCGGCGAACTCGGTCGCCGAGAGCGACGCCTGCCCCGGCACTGGCTCGTACACCATCGTCACGATCGAGAACCGCCGGCCGTACCGCCGCGCGCGCCCGATCTCCCGACCGGCCACGTCCACGTAATACGCGAACGAGTACGCGCTCGACGTCGGGTCCTTGATCGCCGCCCCGCCCCGCGCGGCCCGCTCGCGCTCGCCGAGCATCGCGATCGCCGTCGCGGCCACGTTCGTGAGCAGCCGGATGATCCCGTCGATGGGCGGATCCGCGCTCGGCCCCCCCTCCCCTGTCCGGGGCTTCTCCTCCTCCAGCAGCACGTACCCGGCGGCCACGTTGCGGGACCCGAGCGGCACGGCGAGCAACCGCCGCGGCGTGGCGAACGTCTCCAGGATACGCTGCTCGGTCCCCGCTGACGGCGCGCCCTCCAGGCTCGGGCTCGCCGCCCCGAGCACGAGCTCCTGCGGCGTATCACCGGCCAGGTACACGGCGCCGCCCTTCGCGCCCGTCACCTCCACGAGGATCTCCACGAGCTCCTTCGCGGCGCTCGTCCGGTCCGGGGCCTCGGCCACCTCGGCGATCCGGGCGATCCAGCCCGTCGCGCGGGCGCTCACGGCGGCGGCGCGCTCCAGCCGGTCGCGCTCGGCGCGCTCGACGAGCCGCTGCTTGATGCCCCAGACCGAGCTCAGCACGTCGTCGCCCGAGAGCGGCATCAGGAGCAGGCCCGACGCGCCGAGCGAGAGCGCGTTCGCGGCGGCGTCGAGGTTCTTCTTCGTCGCCAGCGTGACCACGCTGATGTCCGGCACGAGCGCCTTCAGGTGGTGCACGAGCGACAGCCCTGCCCCGTCGCCGATGCCGAGCTCCACGAACGCGATGTCCGGCGCCTCGCTCGTGGCCATCATGAACGCCTCGGAGAAGTCGGCCGTCACGAGCACCTTGTCGAAGCGCAAGACACGCGGCAGGAGCTCGCGCACGGCGGCGTCCTGCGCGATGCAGAGCACGGTGAGCGCGGGCGCGCCGCCCCGATCGAGCGGCCGGCGGCGGGACGCGGGGATCGGCGGCATCGAGTTCATCATGGCGTGCTCTCGCCGGCCCACGATGCGGGCGTCGTGCGACCTTCGCCAAGGTCGAAGCTCGATTCCCACGTCCCTCGGAACACCCTCCGCGCCGGCCCCTTCATCTGCAACCCGCGCGCCTCGTCCACCGTGATCTCGAGCGCGCCGCCCGGCAGCACCACCTCGATCGGCGCCGCTCGCGCCGCCCGACCCTCCTCACAGGCCGCCGCGGCCACCGCGCAGGCCCCCGTCCCGCAGGCGAGCGTCCGCCCCACCCCGCGCTCCCACACCGTCACGGCGATCCGCGTCCGCGCTCCTTCATCGAGCACCCGGCAGAACTCCACGTTGATCCCTCCGGCCGGCGCCGTCGCCACCTTCGGCCCCAGCCGATCGACCTCCGCCTCGGCGTACGGCTCGAACGTGATCGCGTGCGGGTTGCCCACGTCCACCGTCGTGAACCCGTGCCGCTTGCCCTCCGCCTCCACCTCGAGCCGCGGGCCCATCGTCGCTCGACCCATGTCCACGGTCACGTCGTAGAGTCCCGGGCCCCTTCGCTCGATCACGCACGCTTTGTCCCCTGCGTCCGTGCCGATCATCATCGACAACCCCTCGGCGCCGCCGCGCTCCGCGAGGAACGCGGCCACGCATCGCAGCCCGTTGCCGCACATCTCGGGCCGCGACCCGTCGGCGTTCAGCACGACCATACGCGGCGTCCCTCCCCCGATCACCAGGAGCACCCCGTCCGCGCCGATGCCTCGATGCCGATCGCAGAGCAGGCGCGCCTGTTCGGGCGACACCGCCTGCTCCGAGCTCACCTCGACGACGACAAAATCGTTGCCGAGCCCCTCCCACTTCTCGAACGCGAGCGTGCTCATCGCTTCGCCTTGCTGAACTGCTCGCGCACGGTCGTCGAGCTCGTCCCGTTGATCTCCAGCAGCTTGCTTCGGCTGCTCACGCCCACGAGGATGTTCACGTCGGCGCGGCGCACCTCGAGCACCTTCGAAAGGAGCTTGCGCAGCTCCTCGTTGGCGGCGCCTTCGGCGGGCGGCGCTGTCAGCGCCACGTCGAGCGCGCCTTCGCGCACCCCGAGGATCGAACATCGGGACGACCTCGGACGCACATGCACGGAGAAGCGCACGGCGCCGGCGCGCTCGCTCATCTCGAGCCGCGCCCATTCCCCGGGGATCTGGTTCGTTGCTTTCGACATCGCGCGGTAGGGCGCATCCTAGCGCAAACCGAGCCGTCCATACGGTTCATCAATTCAATCTTTCGAGCGATCCTTTTGCGTCCCGCCTCCGTGGGCTAGCGTGTGGGCATGGCGCGACTTCGTTGGATGACGGCGGGTGAATCTCACGGACCTTCCCTCACGGCCATCGTCGAGGGCATCCCGGCGGGTTTGCCCCTCCTCTCGGAGGACATCAACCACGACCTCGCCCGGCGTCAGCGCGGCTACGGCCGTGGCGGCCGCATGAAAATCGAGACCGACCGGGCCGAGCTCACCGGCGGCGTCCGGGGTGGCGAGACCCTCGGCGGGCCCATCGCCCTGCGCATCAACAACAGCGACCACGCCAACTGGCAGGGCCGCATGGGCCCCGACCCCTTCCCTGCGCCGCCCGAGGCCCTCACCCGCCCCCGCCCCGGCCACGCCGACCTCGCCGGCGGCCTCAAGTACGACCGCAAAGACCTGCGCGACATCCTCGAACGCGCCAGCGCCCGCGAGACCGCCTCCCGCGTCGCCGTCGGCGCCGTCTGCCGCAAGCTCCTCTCCCTCCTCGGGATCGACATCTTCGCCCACGTCGTCTCCATCGGCCCCATCACCGCCACCCTCCCCGACCTCCCCCTCCCCGACCTCCGCGCCCGCGCCCGCGCCTCCGACCTCGCCTGCGTCGACCCTGCGGCCGAGGCCGCCATGCGCACGGCCATCCACGAGGCCTCGCATGCCGGCGACACCTTGGGCGGCGTCTTCGAGGTCATCGCCACCGGCCTCCCGCCTGGCCTTGGCAGCCATGTCCAGTGGGACCGCAAGCTCGACGGCCGCCTGGCCCAGGCCCTCATGAGCATCCACGCCATCAAGGGCGTCGAGCTTGGCCTTGGCTTCACCGCGGCCACCCTGCGCGGCTCCCAGGTCCACGACCCCATCACCTACGACCCTGCCCACCACTTCGACCGCCCCACCAACCGCGCCGGCGGCCTCGAAGGTGGCATCACCAACGGCATGCCCCTCCTCTGCCGTGCCGCCATGAAGCCCATCGCCACCCTCAAGAAGGCCCTCCCCTCCGTCGACGTCCACACGAAAGAGCCCTTCGACGCCGCCCACGAGCGCAGCGACATCTGCGCCGTCTCCGCCGCCTCCGTCGTGGGCGAAGCCATGGTCGCCATCACCCTCGCCGATGCCCTCCTCGAGAAGTTCGGCGGCGACAGCCTCGGCGAGCTCCGGCGCAACCTGGAGACCTACCGCGCCCAGCTCGCCGCCTACTGACCGGGACGTTTCACGTGAAACATTGGTGCTGGGGGGGCAGACTCGGCTCACCCGGAACACCCTCACCCCCAACCCCTCTCCCTCCGGGAGAGGGGCGGACGCCGACCACCTTCGCTCCCCCTCAACCTTCAGCGAAGCTGGTCCCTGACCGACTTCGCTGCCCCTCGACCCCCGGCGAAGCCGGTACCCGCTCACCTTCGCCCCCCTCAACCCTCGGCGAAGCCGGTCCCCGTTCACCTTCGCCCCCCTTCAACCCTCGGCGAAGCCAATCCCCGTTCACCTTCGGCTCCTCCTCCTGCTGAACGGGAGCATCGTGTTGTGGGCGCTGGGCGGCGTGTGTTCGGGGGGGCTGGGGGGTGGGTCCTGTTGTTTGAGCGAGCCACGCCTCCCCTTCCGCAACCACAACCCCTTCCCCTCACCCCTGTGACCTAGCCCGTCGCCCCCCTCCATACCCTCCGTGGTCTTGCCCAAACCTCGAACCCCCATCCGGTCCGGACCGGCGTGGCTCGCGAGTTCGGGGGGACCCCCCAGCCCCCCCGAACACACGCCGCCCGGCGCCCCCTCCCCTGAAGCGCTCCCCCGGACTCGACAAATCCCCTTTCCCATCGAATCGTAACCCCCATGCCTCCGCTCCCTCTCCTCCTCAGTGGCCTCATGGGCTCAGGCAAATCCACCCTTGGCCCCCTCGTCGCATCCCGCGCCGGAGTCCCCTTCCTCGACCTCGACGCTGTCATCACCCAGACCACCGGCCACTCCGTGCCCAGCCTCTTCGCCGAACGCGGCGAACAAGCCTTCCGCGCCCTCGAAGCCGACACCCTGCGCCGCCTCCTCGATTCCCCCGAGCCTCGCGTCATCTCCCTCGGCGGCGGCACCCTCCTCGACCCCGAGCTCCGCGCCTTCGCCCTCGCCCACGCCCACGTCGTCACCCTCACCGCTCGCCCCGACACCCTCGCCGCCCGCACCTCCGCGCCCGGCCGGCCCCTCCTCGACGAAGCCCCCGATCGCCTCCAGCGCCTCCGCGCCCTCCTCGCCACCCGCGCCCCTGCCTACGCCGAGGCCCATGCCCACGTCCGCACCGACGATCGACCTCCTGCCGAGCTCGCCGATGCCGTCCTTCGCGCCTGGCTCGACCCCACCCTGCTCGTCCCTCTCGGCGCGCGCTCCTATCCCGTTCGCCTCACCCACGACGCCCCGCACACCCTCGCCGAGGTCGCTCGCCACCTCGCCCCCTCGGCCGTCTTTGTCGTCACCGACGAGAACGTCGCGCCCCTCGCCCTCGACCCGGTCCTCGAGGCCCTCCGCCACGCCGGCCTGCGTGTTCCTGCCACCGTCGTCCTTGCGCCCGGCGAGCCACACAAGCAGCTCCCGGCGGTCGAGCGAATCCTCGCGGCCCTCGTCGAGTCCGGCGCCGACCGCGAGGCCCTCGTGGTGGCGCTGGGGGGCGGCGTCGTCTCCGATGTGGCCGGGTTCGCCGCGTCCCTCCTCCTGCGGGGCGTCCGGTGGGTCGCCATGCCGACGACCTTGCTCTCGATGGTCGACGCGGCCGTCGGCGGGAAGACCGGCGTCGACCTCGGGCTCGCCAAGAATGCCGTCGGCACCTTCCATCAACCCTCGGCCGTGCTCATCGACCCTGCGCGGGTGCAGAGCGAATCGGCGCGCGCCTACATCTCCGGCCTCGCCGAGGTCGTGAAGGCTGCCGCCATCGCGGACACCTCCCTCTTCGACCTGCTCGTCCGTGAGCGTGAGCGTGTCCTCGCCCGCGACCTCGACCTCGTTCGGGAGATGGTCCTCGGCGCAGTCCGGGTGAAGACGGCGATCGTCACCCGGGACGAGCGCGAGTCCGGCGATCGGGTCCTGCTCAACTTCGGCCACACCCTCGGCCATGGGCTCGAGGCTGCGGGGGCGTATACCCGCCTCACGCATGGCGAGGCCGTCTCCCTCGGCATGATCGCCATCTTGCGGGTCGGGCGTGCCCTCGGCGTCACCGAGCCCGAGGCGGCCGCGCGGATCGAGCGCCTGCTCGCCGACCTCGGGCTGCCGACGGACCTCTCGCGTGAGCCGCTCGACGAGGCGCTCCGGCTTGCTGCGCTCGACAAGAAACGCACGGCTTCGGGCATCCGGACCGTGTTGCTCGAGGGGCTGGGTCGACCTCGGATCGAGCTGCTCTCGCTCGACGCGCTCGGGCGATTGTTACGAGCGGGCTTGCAGGCGGGCGCCGTCTGAACCCTGCGGTTCTTTGCCGGCTCGTGGACTTTCCCGATACACTGGTCGTTGACCTCGGGTGTCTCGGGAGGCTCCTTGACCATGAAGATCCAGCGTAGGCATGTCGGCGGATTGACCACGCTTCTGGCCCTCGGCGCTGTGCTCGGCCCTGGCTGCGCCGAGAACGAGAGCAGCCTCTTCGTGCGCGGGGTCTTGAAGTTCGACGAAGACACCTGCGAGATCGACGCCGACCCCTCGTCCCCGGTCCTCTTGCGGGGCGTGCTCGACGTCGCGTTCGCCACCGAGTACAGCGCGGCGCTGCTCGTGGGCAACCAGATGGTCCGGCGCGGCAACGCGGCGACGCTGCGCACGGAGACCTCCCGGGTGGTCTTCGAGAGCGCTGACGTGCACACCTTCGACGCGGCGGGCAACGAGCTCGGCGCCTTCACGGCGCCGGCCACCGGGTTCGTCGATCCATCGACGGGCGCCGAGCCCGGATTTGGCTTCGCGCATGTCGTGCTGGTCGACTCGGGCAGCTCCGCGGCAGCCCTCGGCGACAGCAACACGCCCGTCGAAGTCGTCGCCCGCGTCATCGTGCGTGGGCACACGCTGGGTGGCGAAGAGGCCGCCACCGGCGAGTTTCAGTGGCCGATCGACATTTGCCGCGGGTGCCTCGTGTTCTTCCCCCCCGAAGCGGACGACCCGACCATCGCGGGTCCGGATTGCATGAACCGGACGGATGGCCCCACCTCCGCGTGCCGGATCGGGATGGATGGCTTCGTGGACTGTCGAGTCTGCCCCGGGCTCGCGGTCTGCACCCCCTGAGCCCTCACCCGCCGGGGGCCGACCGCCCTTGACGTTTCACGTGAAACATCTCCCCCGACCCGTCACTTCACGGGCCTCGTCGCGGGCGACCCCCGGAACGCGTTCACGAGGATCTGGAACGGCAAGCTCAAGGCCACGAGGTCGAGCTGCGCGCTGACGACGATGGAGGTCTCGCGCGACGGCCCGAGCCCGTAGCGGAACTGCGCGAGCAACCCGGCGGCCATCACGTAGTTCGCGTGGAAGTTGTAGCTCCGGCTCCCCCAGAACAACGCGCCCGCGACCCCAGGCTCCACCCCTTGCAGCGGGGCGTAACGGCCATACCCGCCGACCGACGCGACGATGGGCAACGCCTGCAGGACGGGGAACAACGTCGAGAACCCCGCCCCGAGCTGCACCTCGTCGAAGGCGTGTGTCGCCACCTCGGCATAGGGACCAAACCCGAAGTCGGTCACCTTGCTCCGACCAAACAACACGTCCCCCCGCAGCCCCAGATGGAAGACCGTCTGGTCCCATATCCTCCGATCGAACCCTCGCCCAGCGACCCCGATCGTCAACCCAGCCGTCCCCTGCGGCTCGGCCCGCGCTTCTCCCGCCCCGAGGAGCAACACGCCAAACGCCAGCACCCCGAACACCCGACCCAACCGCAAGCCCGCCCGGCTGCCTTCCATCCTCTTCCCTTCGCCCACCCTCCCCCGCGGGGTCAAGCAAACCCATGTTTCACGTGAAACATCTGCGGAGCGGGGCGCTGCCCCGCGCCCCGGAAGGGGGCTGTCCGCCCCCCTTCACCCCCGGACCAGGCACGGCCTGGACCGAGGGCGACAGCGCGCTAGCGCGCTGTCGACAGGGAAACCGTCGCCACCAGGCACCGGCTGCGCTGCAGTTTCCGCTGGCAAGGTGGTTGCTGGTCTTGCCACGGGCCCGTGGGATGAACTGCGCGTTGCGCAGTTCATCCCCCCTCGGTCCAGGCCGTGCCTGGTCCGGGTCCAGGGGTGGACAACCCCTGGTCGGGGTCCGGGGTGGAAACCCCGGCGGCGACGCTACCGGATGAGCCGCCCTCCATTTCATGGTACGGTCCCGTCGTCATGGGTGGCCGTCAGGTCCAGCTCCGCATTGGCGGCCAGACGTATCGTGTCGTCACCTCCGCGTCGGACGACGAGCTCCACCGCCTCACCCTCATGGTTGAGGACAAGCTCACCCAGGTTGCTGGACCTGGCCGCATGGTCAACCCGCAGGCCCTCCTCCTCGCCGCGCTCGCGCTGGCGCACGACCTCGAGGAGGAGCGCGCTCGCCACAACGACCAGCTTGCCCGCACCCGTGTCGCTTTTGGTCGCATGCTCGAGCGGGTCGATGCGGCTCTTGGGGCCCTCGAACCTGGGGCGGAGCCCCCGGCTGACGAGGATCACCGATGACCGAGCTCGGCGCCCTCCGCCACCTCGCGGCGGAGATCGAGGCGCTCGAACAGGCTGGGCTCCTGCGCAAGCCGAACGCGCCGCCGCCTGCGGGATGCCTCGTCCTTTGCTCGAACGATTACCTCGGGTACGGCACCGATCCCTGGCCTGCGTCCTCGGAGACCACTTCCGGCGCTGGTGCTTCACGCCTCGTCAGTGGGCATCATGCCGAGCATGCGCTTGCCGAGCAGACGATCGCGGAGTGGCTTGGCTTCGAGGCGGCGCTCCTGTTTTCGTCCGGGTATGCGGCCAACGTGGGTGCCATCGCGGCGCTTGCTCGGCCTGGGGACGTCATCGTCTCCGATGCGCTGAACCACGCCTCCATCATTGATGGGTGTCGCCTCTCCGGCGCCACGGTCGTGGTTGTGCCCCATCGGGACGCCGACGCCGCCGAGGCTGCGCTCGAGCGGGCGCGGGGGGCGCGGCGGCGCTGGCTCGTCACCGAGTCGTACTTCAGCATGGATGGCGATTCGCCCGACCTCGTTCGGCTCAGGGCTGCGTGTGATCGGTGGGATGCGGCCTTGTTCGTCGACGAGGCGCACGCGGTGGGGACCCTCGGGCCGCGGGGTCGTGGGGTCTCGGCGCGGGTGGGGGTTCGGCCGGATGTGCTCGTGGGGGCGCTCGGGAAGGCGCTTGGGCTTCAGGGTGCGTTCGTGGCGGGGCCGATGGTGCTTCGCACCTGGCTCTGGAATCGGGCGCGGAGTTTTGTCTTCTCCACGGGGATCAGCCCGACCCTCGCGGCGGCCGTCCGCCATCGGGTGATCCGGGTGGCTGCCGATGACGAGGGGCGGGCTCGGCTGGAGAGGGTCACCGAGCGCTTGCGGGCGGGGCTCGCCTCCATCGTGGGGGATGCGCTCCTCCCCTCGCACGGACCCATCCTCCCCTGCCTCGTGGGTGCTCCCGAGGATGCTCTCCGCGTCTCTGCTCGCCTTCGCGAACGTGGGGTCCTCGTTCAGGCCATTCGCCCGCCGACCGTTCCCCCGGGCACCTCGCGCCTTCGCGTCACCGCCCACGCGCGCCTCACCGACGCCGAGCTCACCCGGATCCTATATGCCTTCATGGAAACCGTCATGGAGACCTGGAACCCGTGAGCCGCATCGTCATCGTCGGAACCGGCACCGGCGTCGGCAAGACGCATGCGGGTGTCGCCCTCGTCTCGGCGCTTGGTTCGGCCGGCGCCTCCGTCGCGGGCCTCAAGCCCATCGAATCGGGTGTCCCGTCCGAACCCTCGGAGGCGGCGACCGACGCGGCGGCGCTCGCTGCGGTCAGCACGTTTCACGTGAAACATCCCCCGCCCTACGCCCTGCCGGATCCGGTCTCGCCGCACCTCGCCGCGCGTCGCGTGGGGACTCGCATCGACCTGGAGCGCGTGGCCGCGTGGGCCGACGCGTGTGCCGAGGCGGAGGTGCTGCTCCTCGAGACCGCGGGTGCGCTCTTGTCGCCGCTCGGGCCGGGCGTCTTCAACCTGGACCTCGCGCGTGTGCTCCGGCCCGACCACCTCCTGCTCGTGGCGCCGGATCGGCTGGGCGTGCTCCATGATGTCGCGGTCACGCTGCACGCGCTCCGCACCCTGGCCGCGGACCTGCCGGCGCCGGTGCTCCTGCTTCAGCCCCCGGCGGTGGCGGACGCGTCCACCGGGACGAATGCGGAGGAGCTCGTCGGGTTGGGGATCGTTTCGAAGGTGTGGGGGTTCCCCCGGGCCACGCCGACCGCGCCGGAGGTGAGGACGGCGGCGCGGTCTCTGCTCGAGGCGCTCGGCTTCTAGAACGCGTACAGCAAGCTCCCGCCGAACCCGGGTCCGCCCGACGTCGACCTGCGCGCCTGGTAGCCGCCTCGCACCTGCACCGAGAACCCGCGCCCGATCGTGATCCCCACCTCGCCGAGCAGACGCACGCCGTACGCTTCTGCGTTGGGCATGTCCGTCACCTCCACGATCGGCGAGACCATCACCCGATCACCGGCGACCAGGTCGAGCCGGCTGTAGAACCGGTTCCCAAACGGCGCGCTGTCGCCGAGGCCGATCGACTCGAACCCGAGGATGAGCTTCGAACCGTACGGATCGCCGATCAACGTCGAACCCCCGATACCGACCGAGAAGCCGATCTCCGTCACGCTCGTCAGGAGCTCCGTCTCCACGTGCCAGAGCTCGAGCAGCCGGAAGCGGATGCGGGCCGCGCCGAAGTTCAGGCCGACCTTGTACCGCTCCTCGTCGAGCTCCGACAGCGACACCAGCGATCGACCCCGCACCAGCCCGAGCCGGAACCCGAACTCCGCCACCGTACGCAGCGGCCGATACGTGTACGTCGCCTCGACCCGGTAGTATTGCTCGTCCACCGAGGGCACCACGTCCTCCCCTTGCGTGCAGGTCGGCTGACCCGCCGCGCACGGGATGGCCCGCGTCGCCGTCGTCGTCCCGAACCCCATGTACTCGCCGGCCACCCCGACCACCGAGCGACGCCCGCCGAGTCGGCTGAGCGCGGCTCGCTCCTGCGCGTCCGTTCGGTCCTCGATCACGCTGACCGGGTGGAGCTGCTTGCGCGAGGCGAACGCCGAGAAACGTGTCCCGTTCGTCTGCTCGACCTCGATCGTGTAGCCGATCCCCGGCGCCTTGAGCGCCTCGGCCGGGATGACGGCGACGTAACCTTTGTCGCCCCCGCGCTGGAACGGCACGGCCTTCATCTCGCCGAGCGACGTCTGGTAGACGGCGAGCACGTTCCGGAGGAGCTCCGGGTGCTCGAACGACGCCTCCAGCACGAGCTTCTTCGCCGGCTCGGCGCTGGCGATCGGCGCGTGGTGGATCCGCGGCGTCCTCGGCGCCGGGGCCTCGGCGCGGCTCGGGTCTTCGGCTTTTTGCGCCGCGGCCTCGTTCACGAGCGCGAGCGAGAGCGCGGCCGCCGAGAAGGCAACGAGGGTCCTCGCGAAAGAGCGCGTCACCATTCGTACCCCACGGCTCCGCCGAAGCCCGGCCCTGCATGGTTGATGGTTCGGCCCTGGAACGACACGCGCGCCGCCACGACGAACCCCGGCGTGATCCGGTAGCCCACCTGCACGATCCCGCGCGCGCCGACCTCGCCTTCGTTCGTCGACTGCGTTGGCTGTCCGTCCTCGTCCGGGGGCGACGAGAGGCTCGACCCGGCGGGTTGGTTCGTCACTTCGGTCCGGATGAGGATGGGCACGCGCTTGAAGGTGTTCAGCTCGAGCTGCGTGAAGCCGCGGGTGCCCACGCCGCCGAGCAGCTCGCCGCCGAGCACCAGGTTCGTCTCGCGGTCGTTGCCGATGCGGACGAGCACCTGCCCGCCGCCCGAGATCCCGTCGTCGAGCAGCCCGATCGCCGCCCTCCCGATCACCGAAAACAGCCGGTGGAAGGCCACCTCCGTCTCGAGGTAGCCGTAGGTCAGCCCCACCGGCCGGCCCGAGAGCCCGAGCACGTCGAGGTCGTTGAGCGAGCCGCCGACGCCCCGATAGACGCCGAAGCCCGTGCGCAACGCGCGCACCCCCGTGTCGCCGTACCGCAGCCCGAACGTGCCCTCCGTCTGCCAGACCCGATCGTCGCCCTTCAGCCCGTTGTAGTCGGCAAAATCCGTGAGCAACATCGCTGAAGCGATACGTTTTTCAGGTCGCGTGATCCTGGGCGCGCTCTCGATCTGGATGCGCTCGGGCGAACCTGGCAGGCCCACGACGGCCTTCGCGGCGCCGCTCTCCATCGTGGCTTCGATGAAGTACTCGATCTCCGGGGTCACGAGCCGGTCGCCGGGCACGGTCGCGGTCCAGTAGCCGGGGCCGGCGCTCGCCATGACGAGCGGCGTGTAGGTCGGTCTCCCCTTCGAGCGCACGTGCAGGATCGCGCCCGTGGCCAGGTCGTCGAGCTCCACCGCGAGCGCGAGCGGCGTGCCGGAGACGGCCGCCTTCGGCCGCGAGAAGCTCACGAGCGTGGGCTCGGTCCGATCGACCTGGGCCTTTTTGGGCTTCTTTGGGCTCGGTTTGCCGTCGGCCTCGAGCAGCCGGCGGAGCGAGGCCGCTTCTTCGTAGAGCACCCGCGCATACCGGCCGTTTGGTTTCTCCCGGACGTAATCCTCGTACGCCTTGATGCGGGTCACCAGGTCGGCGCCTTCGAGCTTGCTGAACATCGTGGCGATGACGAGCGCCTCGGGGTCGCCGCCGGTCGTTTCCCCGCCGGCGGGTTTGTCCGGCTCCTCGGTCGGGCTCTTGGTTTCGGGCGCGGCCGGCTGGTTTTTTTTGCGCAGGATCACGAGGTCGCCCTTCTCGGGGGTCCGCGTGAGGGTGCTGCTCGCCTTGGCGATCGACATCGAGGGGCGCACCTGCCCGAGCTCGAGCGTCCCGATCTTGAATCGGTCCGAGATCACCTTCCCGGTCACGGGGTGCTTGAGCTTCAGCGGGCGCCAGATCTCGACCGTCGCGCCTTCCGTCGCTCCTTGGTTCGCCCCGAGGTCCAGGATCAGCTCCTCGCCTTCCTCTTCGAGGGCGAGCACCGTTCCCGTGATCTCGGCAGGCTCCGCCGCGCCCGGGGCCGACGTCTTCGTCTGCGCGAGGGCGCCCGTCCCGATCCCGAGGAGGCAAAACGCGGCCACGACCCCCAAGCGTCGCGCCCTCCGCCTCCCTCGGTTCAATGCATTTTCAGGATCGAACACGCTGCGTTCGATCTTTATCGAAGGCATTGCAAAAAGAAAAGAAAATAGCGCAGTGACGGAAATTGGACACCCGCGCGTTATGCGCTTTTCGCGCGAATACGTGTTCGCGTTCATTGCCACCGCGCATTCGCGGCGGCGAATCCATTGAGGTTTTTCCCGAACCGTCAGGCGCGCGCGGCGCTGGTCACGGAGGAGACCACCCGGCCCCGGTCGAGCACGAGGCGCGCGCCGGCCCGCTCGCGGAAGAGCTCCGGCTCGTGCGAGACGACCACCACGGCCGCGCCCCGCGCGACCTCCTCGTCCACCACCGCGAGCAGGCGCGAGACGCCCGCCTTGTCGAGGCCCGTCGTGGGTTCGTCGAGCAAGACGAGCGAGGGCTCGTGCGTGAGCGCCCGCGCGAGCGCGATGCGTTGCCGCTGCCCCCGCGAGTAGGTGCGCACCGGCCGCTCCGCGAACGCCCCGAGCTCGAAGCGCGAGGCCGCCCGCGTCCACGCCTCGCCCGCGTCGAGCCCGACGAGGCGCGCCGCGAGCTCCACGTTTTTCCGACCCGAGAGGTCCGGATACGCCATCGTCTCGTGCGAGACCCACCCGACCTCGGCCCGCACCGCGAGCAGATCGTCGCCGAGCGGCTGGTAGTCGACCCGCCCCGCGGTCGGTTTGATGACGGTGCCGAGGATGCCGAGCAGCGTCGACTTGCCCGAGCCGTTCGCGCCTTCGATGACGAGCAGCTCGCCGAGCTCGATGGTGAGGTTCACGCCGCGCAGGGCCACGGTGGGGCCGTAGGCCTTGATGAGGCCCGTGCCGACGATACGCGTGAGGCGAGGTGCTCGGCTCATTCGACCGGAGCTCTGTACCTCACGACCCCTTGCCCGGCACGGGCGGCGCCGGGAACGGGCGCACGAGCGTCGGCCGGTCGTCGGCGAACGAGGGCGGGTCGACGAGCGTGCGCTCCTCGTCGTCGTCGTCGGTCACGGGGCGCGCCGGCGGGATGGGGCGCGGAGGCGGCGGCGGCAAGGGCGGCGCGGCGGTGACGGGGATGCTCACCGGCGGCTGCGGCGGCGCCGAGGGAGGCGGCAGCGGCGCGGGCGGAGGGGGCAACCACGCGACACGACCGCCGCCCACGCCCATGCTCGTGAGCTGTCCCGCGGGCATGGTGGGCGGCGGCGCGCCCGCCGAGGAGGCGGAGGCCTGCGACGCCTGCTGCGCGGGGTGCGACGGCGGCGGCAAGGGCGGCGGCAGCGGCGCGGGCAAGGGCGCGCTCGGGTGCGGCGCGGCGGGGCCGTGCGGGGCCGTCCTGGTCGACGGCGGGCCTGCGAGGCTCGAGGGCGGGCCCGCGTTCGCGGAGCTCTGGGCGCCCTGGCGTGACGAGCGCGGCGGCGCGATGGGCAGGCCGAGGTCCTTGCGCGAGAACGAGAGCACCATCGTCTCGTCGTCCTCGTCCTCGGAGAACGACATCTTCGCGGGCTGCACCGGCGCGCGGCGCGAGGGCGGCGGCGGCTCGGGCTCGAGGGCGCGGCGCAGTCCATCCTGGAACTCGGCCGCGTGCTGGTAGCGGTCCTCGCGCATCTTGGCGAGCGCCCTGTCGACGACGCGCTCGAGCCCACGCGTGATGTTCGGACGCACCTCGGCGAGCGAGCGGTGCTTCGAGGTGAGGATCTGCACGAGCAGCGCGTTGTAGTTTCGCGCGACGAACGGGCGGCGGCCCGAGAGCGCCTCGTAGAGGATCACGCCTGCGGCCCAGAGGTCGACGCGGTGGTCGAGCCCGCGGTCGCCGCGCGCCTGCTCGGGCGCCATGTAGTACGGCGTGCCCATGACGATGCCGGGCATCGTGAGGTCGGTGGCCGTGTCCTCGTCGATCGCCTTGGAGATGCCGAAGTCGAGCAGCTTCGCCACGGGCGGCGTGCCGGGCTTGCGGACGAGAAAAACGTTCTCCGGCTTGAGGTCGCGATGGATGATGCCCTTGCCGTGCGCGGCCGTGAGCGCGGAGAGCACCTGGTGCATCACGTCCGCGACGTCGCGCTCGGGCAAGGCGCCGTCACGCTTGATGCGCTGGTCGAGCGTCTCGCCGACGAGCCGCTCCATCACGAGGTACGGCGTGCCGTCTTCGAGGCGGCCGAGGTCGTGGATCTCGCAGATGTTCGGGTGGCCGATCGATCCGGCGATACGCGCCTCGTGCCGCAGGCGCGCGACCGAGTCGGCCTGCTGCGCGTGCTTCGGGTGCAGCACCTTCACCGCGACGATGCGCCCGATCGCCAGGTGCTCGGCCTCGTAGACCGCGCCCATGCCGCCCTCGCCGAGCAGCGCCTTCACGCGGTACTTGTCGCCGATGACCTGCCCCACGAAGTCGCGCCGCTCGGGCTTGCGCGAGCTCTGCGCGCCGGCGGGTTCGGGGCGGCCAGCGGCGCCGGGGGCCGCCGGGCGAGCGTGCTGGGCGGGCGTGACCGTGGGCACGCGTGGCGAGGGGATGCCCATCGGCCGCGGGATGCTCGGCGCGGGCGGGATGAACGAACGCGGCGTGTGCATCGCCTGGCGCGGCGGCAGAGCGGACCCTGGCCCGATGGCGAGCCCCGTCGCCGGGCAGATCACGAGCCGTTCATCGTGCCGGATGCCGCAGTGGCGGCAGCGGAGTTCGCCCATCGCGAGGGCCCTACGTTCGGCCATTCCGTCGCGCGCGGCCACTGCAAAATCGCTCGCCGATCGCGTTTTCGTTCCCACGACGCGGGCCCACACGACGGGGCGCGGCTGGCGATGCGCGCCACACGCGCTCGTCCGCAGAGGGCCACGGGGCACACAGCCGAGCGGGGGGAAGCTGGGGACAACCTCCGGTGATCTCCGGGTCTCCCTTGGGGAGAGAACCGGGCCGGTCCGCCTGCCCGTAAAGGTTTCCCCGACCCGACCCCGGGCTTGCCCCTGACCTTCCACAGGCGCCTGCCCGTGCAAGTCATTGAAATTATGGGCCGATCCAGACTTTTCCCCATCGTCCACAGGCCCTACGATCACGACCTGATCTAGATCTAAGTATCTTCCCTAGATCGGAGGGGGACGCGTGGGCTTGGTCACGTTTGCCTCGGTCATCTTTTGGGCCTTCGCCCCGGCGATAACCCTGCTAAGAGGGACCGACCCGCTGCCTTGAGCCGCGGCGGAGTTGAAGGGCCATGGACCTCGTCATCGCGAAGAAAGACCTCGAACGCCTCGTCGGCCGTTGTCAGGGCGTCGCCGACAAGAAGAGCGCCATGCCGGTGCTCGCGAACGTGCTGCTGAACGCCGACGGCAACACGCTGCGCGTCGCCGCGACCGACCTCTACCTCTCGGTCAGCGGTCAGACGGCGGCGGAAGTCGTGAGCGCAGGCTCCGTGGCCGTACCCGCGAAGGACCTGCTCGACCGCGTGAAGGCCATGCCCGACGGGCCCATCCAGGTGACCGCGCGGGAAGGCGCGCAGACGGTCATCAAGGCCGTGGGTTCGCCGCGCCGCTACACGCTGCACGGCATGCCCGGCAGCGAGTTCCCCCAGCTCCCGAAGCCCGCGCCCGACGCGCCCTCCCTCGAGCTGCCCGTGACCTTGCTGTCGCGGTTGATGGAGCGCACGCACTTCAGCATCTCGACCGACGAGACACGCGCGCACGTGAACAGCGCGCTCTTCGAGTGGGCCGGCCATCGCGTCCGCATGGTCACGACCGACGGGCACAGGCTCTCGAAGATGGAGGCCACGCTCGAGGGCACGAGCGCGACGGCGACGATGCTCATCCCGAAGAAGGCCATCGAGGAGCTGCGCCGCCTGACCACCGGCGTCGACAAGGACGCGCCCACGGTCCACATCACGCAGAGCGGTCCGAACGCGTTCTTCGGCATCGGCGGCATGACCTTCTCGGTCAAGCTCGTCGACGCGCAGTTCCCGCCCTACCAGCAGGTCATCCCGAACATGAGCGACCGGAGCATCCGCGCGCCGCGGGCCCAGCTCGCCGACGCGCTGCGCGCCATCAAGCTCGCGGCGAGCGACCGCACGGGCGGCGTGAAGCTCACGGTCACGCAGCGCGCGCTGCGCATCACGAGCGAGAGCCCCGAGAGCGGCAACGGCTTCGACGAGGTGCCGATCGACTACGACGGGCCCGAGGTGACGATCGGCTTCAACGCGCAGTACTTCCTCGACGTGCTCGCGGCGATCGGCGACGACGAGGTGGTGCTCGGCGTGTCGGGCGAGCTCGACCCGGCGGTCATCCGTCCCGCGACGGAGTCGGCGGCGGAGAGCTACGTCTCGGTCATCATGCCGATGCGGATCTGAGACCCCCTCACCCCAACCCCTCTCCCCGCGGGAGAGGGGCTATCGGATCGGGGTGAGAGCACGCGCCACATCATGAATCGCCTCGAGCTCGAACGGCTGAGCATCCGTGGCCTGCGTGTCCTCGAACGCGTGGACATGGAGCCTGCGCCGCGGCTCAACGTGATCTGGGGCAACAACGGGCACGGCAAGACGAGCGTGCTCGAGGCGATCTATTTCGTCGCGACCTCGAAGAGCTTCCGCACCTCGCGCATCGGCGAGCTCGTGCGGCACGGCGAGGCGGCGGCGAGCGTGAAGGCGCGCTTCGTCGAGCGCGACGGCGCGTTGCCGGCGCTGCCGCGCGAGCAGACGGCCGCCGTGCAGGGCAAGAGCGTCGTCGTGCGTATCGATGGCAATCGGCCACGCGCGCTCGTCGAGTACGCGACGCGTTCGCCCGTCGTCGTGTTTCACCCCGAAGAGCTCACGCTGTCGAGCGGGCCCGCGCAGGGGCGGCGCACGCTGCTCGACCGGCTCGCGCTCTTCACGCGACCCGAGAGCGCCGAGGCGCGGGCGAGGTATACCCATGCGCTCCGGGCGCGGCACGAGCTCTTGCGTCGCGCTGCGGAGTCGCCGCGCGACGATACGCGTGAGCTCGACGCGTTCGAGGCGCTTTGCGCCGAGCATGGCGCGGCCCTCACGCGGGCGCGCGCGGCCGCGGCCGAGGCGCTCGTGGTCGAGCTGCAGGGCGCCTTCACGCAGATCGCAGCGCCCGACCTCGCGCTCGAGGCGCGGTATGTGCCGGGAGGCTCGGCCGACGTGGAGACCGCGCGCGAGGAGCTCGCGCGGGGTCGCAAGCGGGATGCGTTTCGCGCGTCGGCGGGGTTTGGCCCGCATCGCGACGAGCTCGAGCTCTTGCTCGACGGGCACCCGGCGCGGGTCGTGGCTTCGCAGGGGCAACATCGCGCGCTCACGCTGGCGCTCAAGGCGGCCGAGACGGCGACGATCGCCAAGGAGCGGGGGATCGAGCCCTTGCTCTTGCTCGACGACGTCTCGAGCGAGCTCGACCCGGAGCGAACGGGCGCGCTCTTTTCATTCCTCGCGCTCCATCGTGGTCAGATTTTCCTGACGACCACGCGGCCCGAGCTCATCCGCGCCGAGGACATATCGGCCGAGGGGCGGCGTGACTTCCGGGTCTTTCGCGGCGAGCTCGACGAGGGCGCGGGCTGACCTCGCGGCGGCCACTCCGCGCCGCCGGAGCGAGCGCGCGAAACGGGCGTCGATCGGGCGTGATTTCCTCACGAAAAGGGCCCCGCCACGCTTGCCCAAGAGGCACAAAAAAGCTAGATTTCCGCGACTCCAAACGGCCCCCGCGCGCGTGACCCGAAGGCGTCCGCGCTCGGCCCGAGGACATCGACGATCTGCACGGACGTGCGGGTCGGAGCACCGATCGGCCAGACGCTCGGGAGCCGAAAGCACGAGTACCGATGACGACCGAACCGACGAGCATCCAGCAAACCGAATCCAAGCCGACTGCGGGCCAGGCTTACGACGCGAACAGCATCACGGCGCTCGAGGGCCTCGAGGCCGTGCGCAAGCGCCCGGGAATGTACATTGGAGACGTGCACGACGGCTCGGGTCTGCACCACCTCGTGTGGGAGGCCGTGGACAACGCGGTCGACGAGCATCTCGCGGGGCACTGCACCGAGATTCGGATCACGGTGCACTTCGACGGATCGGTCTCCGTGGAGGACAACGGCCGCGGCATTCCGGTCGGCATGCACGCGAGGGGCGTGTCCGCGGCTGAGGTCGTGATGACCGTCCTGCACGCGGGCGGCAAGTTCGACAACGCGAGTTACAAGGTCAGCGCGGGCCTGCACGGCGTCGGTGTTTCGGCGGTGAACGCCGTCTCCGAGTGGTTGAAGCTCGAGATCAAGCGCGAGGGCAAGGTCTGGTTCCAGGAGTACGAGCGTGGTGTCCCGCGCAAGCCGCTGAAGGCGCTCGGCGAGACGGACCGGACGGGGACGAAGGTATCGTTCAAGCCGGACGTGCAGATCTTCACGGTGACGGAGTTCAATTACAACATCCTCGCCAATCGCCTGCGCGAGCTCGCGTTCCTGAACGCGGGCCTGATCATCCACCTCGAGGATCAGCGCCCGAACGGCCGGAGCGAGACATTCCACTACAAGGGCGGCATCGCGGAGTTCGTCGCGCTCCTGAACCAGGCGCAGGAGGCGATTCACGACGACGTCATCGCGTTCGTGGTGGAGGGCCAGGCCGAGGCGGGGCAGAACGGCTCCTCGAAGCCGACGCCGCCGATCGCGGTCGAGGTCGCGATGCAGTGGAGCGGCTCGTATACCGAGCAGATCTATTGCTACACCAACAACGTCCACAACAAGGACGGCGGCACGCACCTCGCGGGCATGCGTTCGGCGCTGACGAAGACCGTGAATCAGTACGGCAAGGCGCAGAACCTGTTCAAGGAGCTCAAGCAGGAGCTCGCGGGCGAGGACATCCGCGAGGGTTTGACCTGCGTGCTCAGCGTGAAGCACCCGGATCCTTCGTTCGACTCGCAGACGAAGTCGAAGCTCGTGTCGAGCGAGGTGAAGGGCATCGTCGAGCGCGCGGTGACGGACAAGCTCGCGCAGTATTTCGAGGAGCACCCGCAGAGCGCGAAGAAGATCATCGAGAAGGCCGTGCTCGCAGCGCGGGCGCGGGAGGCTGCGCGCAAGGCGCGTGAGGTCATCCGCAAAGGCTCGCTCGACATCACCTCGCTCTCCGGCAAGCTCGCCGATTGCCAGTCGAAGGACCCGGAGAAGAGCGAGATTTACATCGTCGAGGGCGACAGCGCCGGCGGCAGCGCCAAGATGGGGCGCGACCGCCATTTCCAGGCGATCCTGCCGCTCCGGGGCAAGATCCTGAACGTCGAGCGCGCGCGGCTCGACCGCATGTTGAGCTCGGCCGAGGTCGGCACGATCATCACGGCGCTCGGCTGCGGCATCAGCGGCATCCGCACGACGAAGGGCGACGGCGAGGACAAGGACGACGACGGGCTCGAGCTCAACAAGCTCAAGTACCACAAGATCATCCTGATGACCGACGCCGACGTCGACGGCTCGCACATCCGCACGTTGCTGCTGACGTTCTTCTTCCGGCAGATGCGCGAGGTGATCGAGAAGGGCCACCTCTACATCGCGCAGCCGCCGCTCTTCAGCGTGCAAAAGGGCAAGAAGACCCCGATTTACCTGAAGGACCAGCGAGCGCTCGACGAGCACCTCGTCAACCACGCGGTCGACGAGCTCGTGCTCGCGTCGAAGGCGAGCCCCGAGCGCAAGCTGTTCGGCGAGCCTTTGCGGCACATCGCGCACGAGCTCAAGCGCTTCAAGGTCGCCCTCGGCAACCTCGACAAGCGCTGCGACGCGCGTATCGTGGCCGCCGCCATCCGGGCGACCCGCCTGTCGCAGGAGGACCTCCGGGACGCGGCGAAGGTGGAGGCGGCCCGGCAGACGCTCCAGACCTACCTGGAGCGGCGTTATCCCGATCTGATGCCGCTCAAGGTCACGTCCGCGTTCGACCCGGAGCACGGCGCGCACCGCATCACCGTGACCCCGCGCCCCGGCGCGTCGAGCCGGGTGAGCGTGCTCGATTGGACGCTCTGCGGGCAGCCCGAGTACACGGATGCGCTCGGAATCGAGCGCGCCGTGGAGGATTCGCTGGGCCCGGCGCCGTGGGTCGCGATCTCGAAGGGCGACGAGGCCGAAATCGAGACCAGCGAGGCGCTGATCGAATACCTCGAGCAGCGCGGCCGGCGCGGCATCACGATCAAGCGTTACAAGGGCCTCGGCGAGATGAACGCGGAGGAGCTCTGGGAGACGACGATGAACCCGGACGCCCGCACGCTGCTGCAGGTGAAGATCGACGACGAGGCCGAGGCCGCGCGTCTCTTCGCGATCCTGATGGGTGAGCAGGTCGACGAGCGCAGGCGCTTCATCGAGGTGAATGCGCTGAACGTGAAGAACCTCGATATCTGAGCCTCACGCCCAAGCCCCCTCTCCTGCCCGCGGGAGAGGGGGTTTTTCGTTTGGCGGGGCTACTTCTTCAGCATGTTGTTCGGGCCGCCCTTGGCGCGATCCTTCGGGACGGGCCGCTGCCAGGAGGTGCCCTCGACGTTCATCCAGGAGACCACCACCTCGACGGCGGCGTCGGCCTTGCCGGCGGCCTTGTCGAAGGGACCAACCGTGATGTCGGCCGCCTGGCCGGCGTCGAGCGCTTTCGCGTACTTCCCGCTGATCATCTCGATCAGCTTGCCGTCCTTGTCGTACGCGAACGCCTTGTACTCGAGCATCTTGATCCCTTGCTCGCTCGTGTTCTTCAGCTTGCCGCTGAAGCCCTTGTCGGCGACGGCGCCCTGCTCGAACTTCACCGCGTCGGCGACGGCCTCGATCGCCGCGCTGTCGAGCTTCTTCGGCTCGGCCTTGGCCGGCGCCGCGCTGGCCTGAGGCGCCGCGCTGGCGGCGGCGGGGGCCGCGCTCGCCGTCGTCGTGGGTTTGGCATCATTGCCCTCGGGCTTGGACTCGCAGCCGACGAGCAGGAGCGCACCCAGGGCCACCGGAAAGAGGAACGTCTTCATGGCCGGGCTAGTAATCGGCCATGTCCGGTGTGTCCAGGATTTAGCGTGGTTCTGGCGATTCTGACGGGCCTCACGTGAGGCCCGCCCTCGAAATCCGTGATGGCGTCAGTTTGGCCCACCTTCACAGACACCGCTGCCTTGCGCGGTGTTGTTGTCGGTCCGGCATTCGTGCCACGCGTGCGGGGGTGATTGATCGTCGACGATCACGAAGATCGGCTTCGACCCGTCGAGCACGCCGGGCGGCGGCGCGGGGAGCGGCAGGAGCACGTCCTCGGCCTCGGCCGGGTAGAGCACCTTCGTGGTCGCCACGGGGCTGCCCGGGAGCGCGACGCCGCCATTCGCCGGGTCGTCCAGGTAAAACCCGATGTTCACGCCCGAAGGGACGCTCGCCTCGCCGATGTTGCGCACGCGCGCCACGAGCCCGTACGTCGGGCCGCCGCAGGCCGGGAAGACCGTGGCCACGAGGTCCGGCGCCGAGAACTCGCCCGCGGGCTGCACGTTTTGCCGGAAATTGTTGAGCTTCGGCTGCTTGTAATTCGGCAGCTCGACGGTCGGGATCGTCCCGTCCTCCTCGACGTTCGTCACGTGATACGCGTGCTGGTTCCACACCCGTCGCGTCCGCACCCAGTTGCCGTTTTTATCGCCGAAGATCCGCACGCCCGCGGTCTTCGAGCCGTCGGCGCAGGTGAAGCCCGAATACGAGTTCGACACGACCACGATGTCGGCCTGGCCGTCATTGTCGACGTCCGCGACGAGCGGATACTCCTGCAGCGTCCCGTTCGTGTTGCACGTCTCGTAGAGCACGGCGCCGTCGGTCCCGGAATAGACGTGCATCATCTTCTCGTCCGCGTAGACGACCTCGGCCTTGCCGTCGCCCTCGAAATCGAAGACCGAGCTGCCCGTCGAGGCGGACGAGCAATCCTGCGTCTGTCGGATCCAGAGCAGCGTCTCCGGGTTCGGGATCGCGGGGTCCATCAGCTTCTTGCCGTCGAACACCGCATAACCCACGCCGCCGGCGAGGGCCACGTCGGGCACGCCGTCGCCATTGAAGTCCGCCACCGTGGGCGGGCCGCCGCCGCGCACGTAACCCGAGCTGTTCGTGGGGCAGAGGGCCGGGTCGAGCGTGCCGTTGATGTCGATGCCCGTCCGGATGATCTTGAAGCCGCCCGGCTCGTTCGGGTCGACCCGCCAGATGCGCAATTCGTGGTTGTTGTTGTAGACCGCGATGACCTCGGGCACGCCGTCCTTGTCGAGGTCGCCGACCGCGGGGAAACTCGCGATGATGCCGGCGTCGACGAGCAACGTGCCGTCACCCTTGAAAATGCGGCTCGCTGCGACGATGTCGAGCTTGCCGTCGCCGTCCATGTCGGAGACCACGACGTTCGAGGCGTTCGCCGGGTTCAGCGTGGCCACGGTCGCGCCCGTCTTGCCGTCGAGGATCTGCGACTCGACGACGACCTCCACGTCGCCGTCCTGATCGAGGTCCGCGAGCGAGGGCATGCCGCACGTGCCGGGCGCGCTGAGCCACAGCTCCTTGCCCGTCGCGTCATAAGCGCGGGCGCGGCCCTCGGGCACCGTGCACACCACGATCTCGTTGCCCGGCACGCCGTCGATGTTGCCCGCGGCGATCGAGCGGCCCGGGTGGTTCTGGCTCACGCCCGCCTCGACGCCCGCGTTCGCCGTCCATTTCTCGACGACCTGGCCATTGATGATCGAAATGGCGTGGAGCGTCCCGTTCTCGTTGTACTTGTTCGTCTGGAACGTCGAGAACACGATCTCCGGGATGTCGCGCTCGTCCACCACGCCGTCGCAGGTGTCGTCGTCGAGCTGGACCACGATCGGCGCCATCATCACGCTGTCCTGCGTGCTCGGCGCGACCGGGTCACCCCAGGCGTACTTCAGCACCGGCTCGAACTGGCCGACGGGCGGCTTGTATTCGCATTTCGCGAGGCAGGTGATCGGGTCGTTCGGCCCGGGCTCCATGCCGGGCGCGCACTCCGGGGGCTGCGGCAGGCATTTGCCCGTCGCGGGCGTCACGCCGCCCTGGCACGAGCCGCCGCCGCCGTCGGGCATGCCGCTCGGCTCGCCGAGCGCATATTCGCAGTAGGAGCCCTCCGGGCACTCCGTCGCGTCGATACACGTCGCGCCCGGCGTCACGCATTGCTGGAACGAGCAGACCTCGTCCCCGCCGCAACACGCCGAGCCGCAGGCCTTGTCCTCGGTGCAGCAGACCCCGCCCGGCGTGCAGACGCCGCCGTCGCCGCAGGCCTCGCCCGGCGTGCATCCGGTCGTCCCGCCGTCGCCGAAGAGGTCGCCGCCCTCGCCGCCCTCGCCGCCCTGGCCGCCGCCGCCCGCGCCGCCGTTTCCGCCCGCGCTCGCGCCCGCGGACGCGCCGCTGCCCGTGCTGTTTCCGTCGCCGCACGAGGCGAGCGCCGCCGCGAGGGCGGGCACCCCGAGCGCCACGAAAGCGAAGAATCGAATCCGATGGTGTCGCATGGTCGCGCATCTTCGCCGAGGGCGCCCGTCCATGTCGATCCCCAAACCCGGAGCAGCGGAAAAGGATCCCCCAGCGTGCGAACGCTTCGGCGACCTGGCAAGGGGCTTGCTTGGTCGAGATCACGCCTTAGTTTCGCCGTGCCATGCGCATCGATAGAATGACGACCAAGGCCCAGGAAGCCGTTCGCGCCGCCGTCGACCTCGCGAGCCGGCGCGGAAACCCGGAGCTCTATCCGGAGCACCTTTTGCGAGCGGTTGTCGCTCAGGAGGAGGGTATCGGGGCGCCGCTCCTGGAGAAGGCCGGCGTCGACCCGGCCCGCGTGCTCTCCGCGCTCGACGCGAAGATCGAGACCTACCCGCGCGTCAGCGGCGGGGCGGAGCCCAACCTGTCGAGGCGCGCGCTCGGCCTGCTCCAGAAGGCCGAGGACGAGATGAAGGCCCTCAAGGACGACTTCATCTCGACCGAGCACCTCCTCTTCGCCGCGCTGAAGAGCGACAAGGACACCACGCAGCTCCTCGAGCGCGCGGGGCTCCACCACGACAAGCTGCTCGCGGCGCTCACGCAGGTGCGCGGCAACCAGCGCGTCACCGACCGCGACCCCGAGGGCAAATTCCAGGCGCTCGACAAGTACACGCGTGACCTCACCGAGCTCGCGCGGCGCGGCAAGATCGACCCGGTGATCGGCCGCGACGAGGAGATTCGCCGCACCATCCAGGTGCTCTCGCGCCGGTCGAAGAACAACCCCGTGCTCATCGGCGAGCCGGGCGTCGGCAAGACCGCGATCGTCGAGGGCATCGCGCAGCGCATCGTGGCCGGCGACGTGCCCGAGTCGCTGAAGGACAAACGCCTCGCGGCGCTCGACCTCGCGGCGATGGTCGCGGGCTCGAAGTTCCGCGGCGAGTTCGAGGACCGGCTGAAGGCCGTCCTGAAGGAGATCGAGGGCGCGCAGGGGCGGATCATCCTCTTCATCGACGAGCTGCACACGCTGGTCGGCGCCGGCGCGGCCGAGGGCGCGATGGACGCGGCGAACATGCTCAAGCCCGCGCTCGCGCGTGGCGAGCTCCGCTGCATCGGCGCGACCACGCTCGACGAGTATCGCAAGCGCATCGAGAAGGACGCGGCGCTCGAGCGCCGGTTCCAGCCCGTCTTCGTGGGCGAGCCGAGCGTCGAGGACACGATCGCGATCCTGCGCGGCCTCAAGGAGCGGTACGAGATCCACCACGGCATTCGTATCCAGGACGCCGCGCTCGTGGCCGCGGCGATGCTCTCGCACCGCTACATCACCGAGCGCTTCTTGCCGGACAAGGCGATCGACCTCGTCGACGAGGCCGCGAGCCGCATCCGCATGGAGATCGAGAGCCTGCCGACCCCGATCGACAATGTCGAGCGGCAGCTCGTCAAGCTCGGCATGGAGGAGCAGGCGCTCGGGCGCGAGCCCGACAAGGCGAGCAAGGCGCGCCTCGAGGACGTCAAGCGCGAGATGGCCGAGCTCCAGGGCAAACGCGACGCGATGCGGGCGCAATGGATGCGCGAGAAGGAGCTGCTCTCCGAGATCAAGAAGACGAAGGAGACGATCGAGGAGCTCAAGCTCGACGAGGAGCGCGAGAAGCGCCGCGGCGACCTCGGCAAGGCGGCCGAGATCCATTACGGCAAGATCCCCGAGGTCGAGAAGAAGCTCTCGGGCCTGCGTGATTCGCTGGGCAAGCTCCAGGAGAAGGGCAGCTATCTCAAGGAGGAGGTCACCGACGAGGACATCGCGGCCATCGTGTCGAAGTGGACGGGCATTCCGGTCTCGAAGATGCTCGAGAGCGAAATGCAGAAGCTCCTCCGCCTCGAGGACGAGCTACGCAGGCGCGTCGTCGGGCAGGACCCGGCGCTCGTCTCGGTGTCGAACGCCATCCGCCGCTCGCGCGCGGGGCTCGGCGAGGAGAAGCGGCCGATCGGCTCGTTCATGTTCCTCGGGCCCACGGGCGTGGGCAAGACGGAGCTCGCGCGGGCGCTCGCCGAGTTCCTCTTCGACGACGAGAAGGCGATGGTGCGTATCGACATGAGCGAGTACGGCGAGCGGCACACGGTCGCGCGGCTCATCGGCGCGCCGCCCGGCTACGTCGGCTACGAGGAGGGCGGTCAGCTCACCGAGCCCGTGCGGCGCAGGCCGTACACGGTGGTGCTCTTCGACGAGATCGAGAAGGCGCACCCGGACGTGTGGAACGTGCTCCTGCAGGTGCTCGACGACGGCCGATTGACCGACGGTCAGGGGCACACCGTGGACTTCAAGAACACGATCCTGATCCTCACCTCGAACATCGGCACGCCGGCGGCGGCGGCGATCGAGGATCGTGAGGGGCTCGAGCCACGCGACAAGGCCGAGCTCGTGCGGCGCGTGGTGCTCGACGAGGTGCGCAAGCACTTCCGGCCGGAGTTCTTGAACCGGCTCGACGACATCATCGTCTTCCGCAGGCTCGAGCATGGCGAGATGGAGAAGATCGTCGACATCCAGCTCGCGCTCTTCGAGAAGCGCCTCGGGCGGCGCGGGATCAGCGTGACGGTCGCGCCCGCGGCGAAGGCCTTCCTCCTCGAGCACGGCTGGGATCCGCAATACGGCGCGCGCCCGCTCAAGCGCAGCATCCAGCGCTTCATCGAGGACGAGCTCGCCAAGCGGCTCATCGGAGGCGAGTTCAAGCAGGGCGATACCGTCTCGATCGGACGGTCGGGTGAGGGCCTGACGTTCACGAAAGTGACGTACAACTAGAGCGCGAGTAGCTGACATCGGCGGAGGTCTCGGCTAAACCGCCCCGCATGCTGGACCTCCGCCACGTCGTCGATCACATGGACGACGTCCGCGCCGCATTGGCGCGGCGCTCGCCCGCGGCCGCGGCCGCCCTCGCCCCCATCGCCGAGCTCGGCCAGAAGCGCCGCGAGCTCATCGCGCTCTCCGAGAGCAAGGCCGCCGCGCGCAACCAGGCCAACGAGAAGATGGCCAAGGCGGACAAGAAGTCCGCCGAGTTCACCGAGCAACGCGAGGCCCTGAAGCGCCTGTCCGGCGAGATCAAGGACGCCGAGCAGGCGCTGAAGGAGGTCGAGGCGAAGATCCAGGAGCAGCTCGCCCTCGTCCCGAACCTGCCCGACCCTTCGGTCCCCGACGGCCAGGACGAGAGCCACAACGTCGTCGTGCGGACCTGGGGCGACAAACCCTCGTACGGCTTCACGCCGAAGTCGCACTGGGACATCGGCGAGGGCCTCGGCGTGCTCGACTTCGCGCGCGGGGCGAAGCTCTCGGGCTCGCGCTTCACCGTGCTCTGGGGGGCGGCGGCGCGGCTCGAGCGCGCGCTCATCAACTTCATGCTCGACCTGCACACGCGCGAGCAGGGGTATACCGAGATCCTCCCGCCCTTCCTGGTGAAGGACGCGGCCCTCTTCGGCACGGGCCAGCTCCCGAAGTTCGCCGACGACCTCTTCAAGACGCACAAGAGTGACCCCGAGCGGGCCTACGACCTCTACCTGATCCCGACGGCCGAGGTCCCCGTGACGAACCTGCACGCCGACGAGATCCTCGACGCGGACAAGCTCCCGCTCGCGTACACCGCGTACACGCCCTGTTTCCGGGCCGAGGCGGGCAGCCACGGCAAGGACGTGCGTGGCCTCATCCGGCAACACCAGTTCGACAAGGTCGAGCTCGTGCGGTTCTCGACGCCCGAGACCTCGGCCGAGAGCCACGAGAAGCTCACGCAACACGCGGAGGAGGTCCTCAAGCGCTTGAAGCTCCATTACCGCGTGTCGCTTCTCTGCGCGGGCGACATGGGTGGTGCTTCGCAGAAGACGTACGACCTCGAAGTATGGCTACCTGGGCAGGGCCTCTATCGCGAGATTTCGAGCTGCTCGAACTTCGGCGACTACCAGGCGCGGCGCGCGGCGATCCGCTACCGGCCCGAGCCCAAGGCGAAGCCGCGGCTCTTGCACACGCAAAACGGCTCGGCGCTCGCGGTCGGCCGGACGGTGATCGCGATCCTGGAGCAGTACCAGCAGCAGGACGGGACGGTGGTGGTGCCCGAGGTGCTGCGGCCGTTCATGGGGTGCGAGGTCATCAAGGGCGTGTAGCGCTCGAAGCGAGTGTTCCGCGAGCTCGCGCGGGTCGATCCCCGACGCGAGCCGCGGCGTGCTGCGCTGGCTTGTGCATGGCCGGCTGCACATCTCGCGGCATCGGTCAAGCTCGGAGTACGCCTCCACGTCGCCTGGGTGGCACACGCGCGGAGAGCCGCCCGGCAAAGTCCTCGGACGCAAGGGGTGCTCGCGCGCGTGCGGCCCACGGGTGCAGCTCGTCAGGTGACGGCCGGGAAGGCCGACTTGGCGACCGTCAGAATGAGGGCCAGTATACCCGGTAGAGCAAGAGGCCGAGCTCGCCCATGAGCGCGCATGCACCGGCAGGGCGAACTCGGCCGTCACTACTTCATGTGCCGCAGCAACGCGGGTCGGTACAGACCCGTCGTCCACGAGGCTGCAATAATACACGATTCGTGCGGCTGAGCCGGAACAGGGCCCACACGAACTTGATCAGAAAATTAGCTAATGCGCAAAACGCTTCTGCTTCGGTCTCGCTCAAGCCGATCTCCTCGACGCGAACAATCGAATTGGAGCAGTCCGGCGTTCAGGCCGGCGGTAATCGCAATAGCCTGCGGAAAGGCTCTCTTATAAGGCACGCCACGGAACGGAGCCGCTAAAGGCGCGCGATGAACCGACGATACCAGGACGCGAGCTGAAACACAACTCTCGGCACCGTCGGCCGAAATAGCGCCATGAGACGCAGACCAAGGCCCCCGAGATAGTTCCGGGAAGAGAGGGTTCCCGGATCCCGGCGGCCCCATGACCATGTTCCGACAGGTCGATGGTAACCGGTCGCGCTTCCGAGGGGTGCACACCGTAGACGCGCCGCCCCGCGTCAGAAAAAATCGTCCCAGGGACGCACGGAAACGCCCGCGAGCCTGCCCAATAGGACACGTGACGACCCCCGAGCCCGCCGCGTCTCCCCTCGGTTCGTTCGCCGACCTCTACCAGGCGTACGCCGCCCAGCTCCCGCACTGGTTCCGTTGGCTGCGGGTTCCGGCCATCAGCGCCGCTGATGCGGAGCAAGAGGTCTGGCTGGCTGTCACCGAGGCCCCCGCGAGCATCCCGACGAGCCCCACCGAGGCCCGCCGCGCGCTCTTCATGCTCGCCGTGCGCATCGCCCAGAACCACAGGCGCCGCGAGGCCCGGCGCGTGGCCCGCCAAAGCGGGGTGGTCATCGACGACCTCGAGGCCCGCGGGCCGAGCCTCGAAGAGCAAGCGGCCGTCGCACTCGCGTTGCTCGACGTGCTCGAAGAGCTCGGCGATGAAGCGACGCGCCGCATGGTCATCGCTAACAAGGTCCTCGGGTACACAGAGCCCGAGATCGCTGCCCTGTACGGGATGCCCGTGGGCACCGTGCACAGCCGGATTTCTCGGGCCTGCGTGCAGCTCGCCAAGCGGCTCCGCGCAAACGACGAGCGCGAAGAGCGGCGCGGCGTCGTGCTCCTCCCCGGCGCGATCGTCTTCGATCCGGAGATCCGCGCCGCGATGGCCGCGATCCTTGCCGTGCACGGGGGTCTCCCTTCGTTCGGCGGAGGCGGGCCCGGTGGCCCTCCGCCCCCACCTCCTCCGCTTCTCACGACCATTCCCGCAGCTCCCTGGCTCGCCTCGATCCCGACGACTGCGCCGAAGCTCGCCGCCCTGGTCGTGCTTCTCCTCCTCGGTCCTGCGTGCGTGGCGTTCCTGGTCTTCCTCTTCGTCTGGTCTCCCGAGCGCCCCGAGCTCGCCCGCAGCGGTCTCCTCGTGCCACCCGTGAGCATCGAGCTTGGCGAGGTGCAAGAGAGCGCTCCCCCGAGTCAGCCGACGAGCGCCCCGGCCTCGACGCCCGCCACGCGCGCACCACGCGCCGAGACGTTGAGCGACGACGCGCGCCGCGCCCTTCGCCTCGGTCGGCCAGCGTTCACGCACACGAGAGGCGAGGCGCACCGCCTCCCCCGTTGATCTCCACGGGCCCTTCCTGGAGCCCGGGGCGGGAATCCCGATGGCGCGCGGGCTCCTGTACTTCATCGCGCCAGCACGGTGATGCCATGTCGAAGGACGCCCAGAACATCGACGACACGACCGAGGTCTCCGAGCTGCCGACCGAGTTTGCCATCGGGAGTGACGGCCATCTGTACGTGAACGAGGAGAGCCTACCTCCCGGGGCTTTGGCCGGGCGCAAGCGGTTCGTCGGATACGAACTCACGAGCGAGGAGGCGGGGCAAGTCTGGGATGAGGTTCATCGGACCGCGTTCAACGCGACGCGCCCACTACGCGCCCGCCGATGAGCGTTCGAGGCCCCCGCGAGCGTTGGCCATGGATACGATCACGCTCCATGGCCCTCGCGCGGTTCGTGCTCGCCCTGGTCCTCGTGCTCGCCTCCGGCCTGGCGCACGCCGACGAGCACGCCGGCCCCCCGAGCCGCATCGACCAAGCCGTGCGGTTCGCCGAGCTCGTGCGCGAGGGGGACCGCGCCCGCGCCGCGGGCCGGACCTCCGCGGCCGTTCACGCCTACAGCGAAGCTCTTCGCATCCGTGACGATCCCGCGATCGTCGGCCGCCTCGGGCTCGTCGCCTTCGAAGGGGGCGCGACGGGCGAAGCCGTGAGCTACCTGCTCCGCGCCATCATCGATGGGCACGACGTCCCGCACGCCGAGCGGCGCAAGATCGTCGACGCCTACGAACGCGCCCGCCCGCAGGTCTGCCGCGTCGACATCGCGCTGAGCCATCTCGGTGCCGACGTGCTGATCGATGGCGAGCTCGAGCGCGAGGCGTCCACCGCGGGCGAGTTTTACGTGTTCACGTCGCCAGGGCGGCATGAGGTCCGCGCGAGCCTTGCCGGGTTCCGCGATGCCATCGAGACGATCGAGGCTCCCAAGGGTGGACGCGTCCGGGTCTCGCTCGTACTGACGCCCCTCCCCGCGCCGAGCTCGCCGCCCGCTCCCGAGCTGCCTGCGGCGTCGAGGCCGGCTAGCTCTGCGCCAAGCCCGAGCTCCGCGCCGAGCTCGAAGCCCCCACCGGCACCGAGCTCCCCGAAATCTGCGCCGAGCTCGAAGCCCCGGCGATGGAGCCCGGCCTTCGGGGCGACGGCCATTTATGGCGCGGTCTCGCCGCTGCCAGCGTTCGGCTTCGTCGCGTCCTCGGAATGGCCATTTGGCGAAGTATTCTCCGCCCGGCTCGACATCCGCGGGGCCAAATCGGCTCGCGAGTTGGAGGGATCGGCCATCCGTGGCGTCATCTTCGGCGCGTGGCCTGCCTTATGCGCGACAGGGGGCAGGTTTTCGGGGTGCCTGCTCGGAACAACAGGCGTGATCGAGCAATCACGGGGCACCGTCTCGATCTGGAGGCCCTACCTTGGGTTTGGCGCAGGCGGTCAAGGCAGGCTCGTTTCTATCGGCCCTGCTGAAATACGTCTGGCCGTGGACGCTGCGATCCTCCTCGACGACTACCCGATTCGCCATGGTGGTGACGAGCTATGGACCGGGCCCCAGCTCCTGACAAACCTCAGCGCGCTTGTGGTTTTTCCTAGGCATTGACCTGGGTTTGTCCTTCATGGTACGGTGTCCTGCATGCACTCCAAGCTGTCCGGTTGTGTCCTGCTCGGCGTCCTGCTCGGGGCTTTCGTGGGCACCGTCCAGGGATGCGGCTCCGAGCCGTTTGATTTCCCCTGCGAACCGGCCTTCCCGTGCCGCGAGCCCGACATTTGCGTCGACGGGCTCTGTGTCCTGCCGGATGCCGGAACGGACGCGAGCGACGCGGGAGAAACCTCAGCCATCGGCTGCACGGGCCCGTGCATCCCGCGAGGCCCCGACGGATGGAGCGATCCGCGCGCCGTCTGGATCGGCGACGCTAGCAAGGCCCCCACGTTTTGCCCCGAGAACATGGACATGGGTCTCCGTACGCGCGCCTTTGCCGATCTGGAGTGGGAGTACGGGACGTGCGAGCCCTGCGGATGCACGGCGCCCACGGGCACCTGCACGACGCTTCCGGAGACCATCGAGGTCCGCGCCGCCCTATGCGCACAGCAGGGGACCGCGCTCCCCTTCGGAGGCCCCGACGGGTGGGACGGGTCCTGCACGAACGCGAATGCGATCCCCGCGGGGGCGATGTGCGGCGGGACCTTGTGCGCGCAGTCGCTCGCCGTCTCGCCGCTCGGCCCTCCGGTCGAGGATGGTTGCGAGCCCGTCGTCATTCCCGCCGAGAAGCCACCGCACGCGGGAACGCCCACGATGAGCGGCCCCACGTGGACCTGGAAGACACACGCGATCTCTTGCTACCTCCCGACGTGCGAGGACCCGAAAGAAGCGTGCATGCGGACCTTGGCCCCGCTGCCCGAAGGTTTCGCGCACTGCGTCTCTCTCTCCGGCTTCCATGCGTGTCCCGAGACGTGGAACGCCAAGGAGCTCGTCGCCTACGACGACGACAAGGCCGGCGCGATCGACGGGCGCGCGTGCACCGCGTGCGAATGCGGCGCACCTGCCGGCGGCGCCTGCCTCGCGCGTGTGCGCACCTTCGAGGATGGCGCGTGTGCGAAGCTCATCTCCGACGACGCGATCTCGTCGTCCGTCGAGCAGTGCTCGAACGTTTCGATCGCGGGCCTCGCGATCGGCAGCAAGGAGATCACGCCGCCCGAGTACATCCCCGGCGCGTGCGCGACGAGCGGCGGAGAGCCCACGGGCGCCGTCGTCCCGAACCCTGATCGCGCGACCACGTTCTGCTGCCGAGCGCTGGACGCGTGAAGCGCTGGCCACGCGAAAACTTGGCCGACCTCCCCCCCATCCTGTAGGAGCCCCCCAGGTCACGCCGATCACCCATCTCTCGCCCCTCCGCGAGGGCTGCGGGTGGTCCGTGTTTGCTCGTGAAGGGGGCGTCTCATGCAGGCGTCGTTTGCGTCGTCGTCCATCAAAAGCAGGGGCCCGGAAGACACGATCCCTTCGGTCGTCCATCGCTCCTCCATGCTCCCGCCCGCCGAGGATCGCCCCACCGACGTGGATCCGATCCCGCCCTTCCGCGAGAGCCACCCGACCGTCCCCTACGAGCGCTCGAACCCGAAGTCCTGGTTCGCCACCTACAAGCAGCGCCGCAAGCTCGCCCTGATCGACCTCGACGAAGAGAGCTCCGAGGACGGGCGCCCCATGCCCGAGTGGTGCGTCGAGATGGGCTCGGGCCTGCTCGCCATGACCACCTTCGAGCTCTGGATGGGCCTCGCCCGCGGCGAGATCGGGGCCGACACCTCGGTCTGGCGCGACGGCATGGAGGGCTGGACCCGCATCGAGCACATCCCCGAGCTCGCCTACGCGCTCGCCGATTCGGTCTCGTTCGACCCTCCCCTCGTGACGCCCGCGCCCCCGCTCGCCGACACCTTGACCCCGCCCCGGGGCGAGGCGCGCACGCCGCTGACCTTCAGCGGAGCCGTCGCGCAGACGGGCGATCCGCCGCATGTGCAGCCGCACGAGGGCGTCGAGCCCCGCTCGGAGCCGATTTCGCTCCCTGTCCGGACCTGGCCCTTTGCCAGGAAAAGTGGGTCGCGACGGTCCTCGACACGGGGCAACGGCCTCTCGTTCGTGCTCGGGTGTGTCGTGGCCGTGGGTGCCGTGGGCCTCGCGCTCGTGCATCGAGGCATCGCGCCCGTGGCCTCGTCGGTGCAAGCGACCGGTCCGGACCGTCCTGCGCTCGTGTCCGGAGCCTCCGCGGTCGTGGCGCAAGTGGGGCAACGGACGGCCGTGACGGTCCGGCAGACGGAGGCGACCCCCGTGGCGCCCCCTCCCCCCTCGGCGCGCCACCATACCGACCCGGGTCAGCGGCGGTCGCGACGGGGCGTGCGACGGTAACGACCCTCCCCGAGGGGGGTCGCGACCCTCTCGCGGGAGGGTATCGACGCTCTTGGCGACGGTCCGGACCGCCTCCTCGGCGCGTGCCAAGGGAGGCGAGTCGCGCTAAGGTCCCGGCCCTCTGCCGCTCTGGAGTCTCTCCGGGGCGTGCTCCGGCGTCGTCTAAGGGCAGGACGGGGGACTTTGAATCCCCTAATCATGGTTCGAATCCATGCGCCGGAACCACTAGCGTCCCCCGACCGAGGGCGTTTACCGTAGCTGCGAGGAGCAGCCGGGCGTGACGAGCGACGACGAGACCGAGGAGGCCAGGTTCGTCGCGCGTCTCGTGGCGCGGGACGAGTCGGCCTTCAACGAGCTCGTCGTCGCCTACGAGCGGCGCGTGTTCGCGCTCGTGTTCCGGATGATCGGGCGGCGCGAGGAGGCCGAGGACCTCGCGCAAGAGGTCTTCGTCCAGGTCTTCAAGGCGATCGATCAGTTCCGCGGAGAGTCGAAGCTCTCGACGTGGATCTTCCGGATCGCCGTGAACCTCTGCAAGAACAAGGCGAAGTACCTGTCGCGGCGCAAGGTGGGCGAGCAGGAGGACGTCCACGAGATCGCCGACCGCGTGACGGGCGACGCCGGCAAGGGCGTCACGGTGAGCGGCGCGATCAACCGCCCGGACGAGATCCTCGAGGGCATGCAGCTCGAGCGCATCGTGAAGCGCGCGATCGAGCAAGTCGACGCGGACTTCCGCGAGGTCCTGATCCTGCGCGACGTGGAGGACATGTCGTACGACGAGATCGCGGAGGTGACGGGCTTGCCGGAGGGCACGGTGAAGAGCCGCATCTTCCGCGCCCGCGCGCAGCTCCGGGCCCTGGTCGAGAAGGCGCTCGGCGACAAGCTGAAAGGCGAGAAGAAGGCATGAGCGCGAAGCGAAAGCGAGAGGCGGGCGCGCCGGCCGACGATCCGGATCGCGTGGACGAGGGCGACGAGCTCACCGACGAGCAAGCCGCGCGCCTCGCGGCCGCAGCGGAGCGCTGGCTCGACGAGGAAGAGAAGGCCACGGCCGAGGACGACGACGAGGACGAGGACGAGGAGGAGGCGGAGGCGCCGCTCGACGAGGTCGAGGTGCGTGATCTGCTCCGGCGCGCGTTACGACCGCCGCCGGGCTCCGTCGCGCCGAGCTTGCTCGGAGGCGTGCAGAAGAAGCTGCGCACGCGCTCGCGCGGGAAGTTCTACGGCGACGGGTGGAGCACGTCGCGCTCGCCGCGCTCGACGTACCTCGTGACCAGCGTGCTGATGCTGGTGCTCGTGGCGTTCGTGTTCCTGGTGCTCGTGCCGTGGGGCGGCGGCGCGCTCCCTTGAGCTAGGCGACGAGCTCTTCGTCCTCGACGGCCTTCGCACCCGGCTCGGTCGCGCCTGCGGCGGGCAAGTGAATCAGAAACCGCGTGCCTCCGCCCTCGCGGCCGAGGCAACGGATCGTGCCGCCGTGCGCCTCCACGATGTCGCGCGTGACCGCGAGGCCGAGGCCCGTGCCGCGTTGCTTCGTGGTGAAGAACGGGTCGAAGATCGACGCGCGCATCTCCTCGGGCACGCCCGAGCCCGTGTCGTCGACCGCGAGGTCGATGCCGCCGCCGTCGGCCTTGCGGATCGACACGACGAGCTCGCCGCCCTTGCTCATGGCCTCCCGCGCGTTGCGCACGAGGTTCAGGAGCGCCTGACGGAACTGCGACTCGTCGAGGCGCGCGTCGGGCAGATCGTCGTCGGCCTCCACGCGGCTCGTGACGTTGCCGCGGTCGAGCTCGGGCTGCACGAAGGCCACGAGCTCACGCGCGAGGTCCTCGACGCGCTCGCGCTCGAGCCTCGGGCGAGGCCTGCGCGAGATGCTGAGGTACTGCTCGGCGATACGCGAGAGCCGCTCGACCTCGGCCTTGATGGCGACGACGAGCTGCGAGGCCTCCTTGTTGTCCGACGTGGCGACCTCCTCTTCGAGCAGCTCGAGGTTGAGGCCGATCGACGAGAGCGGGTTTCTGATCTCGTGCGTGACGTGCGCGGCCATCTTGCCGATGGCGGCGAGGCGCTCGGCGTTCACGAGCTCGCTGCGCGCGCGCTGGATCGCCGCGACCATGCCCTCGAACGTGGTCGCGAGCTCGCCGATCTCGTCGTTCGTGGCCACGACCTCGCGCGGCGTGAGGTCACCACGCGCGACGGCGTTCGCGCGCTCGGTGACGGCCGTGAGCGGCGCGAGCACGCGGCGCGCGTAGATCGAGGTGACGACGCCGACGAGCAAGGTGAGCACGAAGAGGCCCACGAGGAGCTGGATCGAGCGAGCCTCGCGGCGCTTCGCTTCGGCCGTGAGGAACTCCATCCGCTCCTCGACGCGTGACTTGATGGCGCGCAGGCGCTGCGCGCCCTCGGCCTCGCGCTTGAGGAGATCGTCACGCGCCTTCTCGGCCGCCTCGCGGTCGCTCACGGCGAGCGCCTGGAAGAGCTGACCGAACCGCTCGGGATCCGCGCCGACGAGCTTCTCGATCGCCGCGGCCTCCTCGATGATCTCCTGCTGGAACCTGGCGACCGAGCCGTCCTCGTCGACGAGCCCTCTCTCGGCGGCCTCACGCACGTTCGCGAAGGTGCGCGGGCGCGTGCGGCGCGCGGTCTCGATCCACTCGCGGATGTCGCCGGGGTTCTTCGCCGCGGTGATGTGGTTGAGCTGCGCGTTGAACACGTTCTGCGCGGCGAGCGCCTCACCCACGCGGAGCAGGAGCGGCGCGTAGCCGCTGCGGAGCAGCTCCGCGCCTTGCGCCGTGTCCCGGAGCGCGCGGAAGCTCCACGTCATGGTGAGCGCGAAGGCGACGAGCACGAGCACGTAACTCGCGAGCAGCCTGCTCGAGACGGTGCGCCTGCGCGGGGCCCTGGAGCTGGAGCGCGCGGAAGTCATCCTGGGCCTACGCGAGCGAACGCGCGAGCAGGGTGACGAGGTCTTGCGCCTCTTCGCCGCGGCTCCGGAAGCGCCGGAGGCTCGACGCGCACGCGGTCACGAGCAAGCCGCCGCCGCGGGCGTGATGCTCGGCGATACGCGCGTCGGCGATGGCCTCGCTCGTGCGCGGCCGCGTCACGGGCAGGAGCGCGCCGGCGCCGCTGCACTCGGCGTGCTCGCGGTCGCGCTGGAAGGTCGCGGGCTCGTGGCCGCTCATCTTCGCGAGCAGCGCGCGCGGCTCGTCGTACTTGCCGAGCCCTCGGCCGAGCTGACAGGGCTGGTGCCAGCGCACGGTCGTCTCCGCGAGCTCGGGCAAGACGCGCAATCGGTCGCGCGCGGCGTAGGCGAGGTCGACGAGGAGCTCGGGCTCGCGCGGCAGGGTGACGCCGACGCGCGCGTGCTCGACGAGCGTGGCGCGCGCGCAGCCCGGGTCCACGACGACGAAGCGCGGGACCTCGGCGACCTCGGCCGCGAGGCGCTCGGCCGCGACGCGGAAGCCCTCGCGGTCGCCCGCGTGGAGCGAGGGCAGGCCGCAGCAGGATCGGATCGCCCGCACCGGGCCGCCGACGAGCTTCGCGGCGGCGGAGAGCGCGTCCCTCGCGACGGCGGGGTTTTTCCGCGCGTACGAGCATCCGACGAGCACGCCGGCCACGACGGGCCCCTTCTGCGGCGCTTCGGCCTCGAGGGCGTCGAGCGCCGCGGCCGTCTCGCTCGCGCGTGTTTGCGCGCGCGTCACCACGTCGACGGCCGCGCGTGGCGCCGCGCCGCGCGCGAAGAAGTCGGCGCGGGACTCGACGAGCACCGTGGCGGGCTCGTTCTTGTGGTCGCACTTCTCGCGGCACGCGTGGCAGCCGGTGCAGGCCCACGCCGGCGCGGTGTGTGGCTCTTCGATGGGCACGTCGCCGCGACCCGCGAAGTAGGTGAGGCTCATCTTGCCCCACGGCGTCACCGTCTCGCTCGCCTCCGCGTTCGAGACGGGGCACGCGGCGCGGCAGAGCTTCGGGCAGTACACGCACGTCTCGAGCGCGCGTTTGTGCGTGGCGACGATGGGCAGGCGGAGCACGTCCGGAGTCTCTTCCCCCGGCGCGACGAGCGCAAGGGATCCGCGGGTTCTACGCGCTGTCCCGGCGGCCCGCGGGTGGACCCGGGTTGGTCGCGCGGCTGCGTCGGCTCGGCGGGCCTTCCTCGCCCGGCTGGCTCGCCCGCGCCGTCTTGGCCGATCCTTTCGCCTCGGGCTCCTCGGCCGCGGGTTGCGGCGAACGCGCCGTCACCGCGGCTGTGGAGGTGGAGGCCGACGTGGGGCTCGACGCATGCACGAGCGGCAACCCCGTCGCCTCGTCGATCCGCGCGCCCGCAGGCGGCGGCGGAGGAGGTGCAGGCGGGATGATCGTCGCGGTCGTTGGTGTCTCCTGCGGGATCCGGATCGTGAACGTCGTCCCGCGCTCCGACGAGTCGACCTCGATCGAGCCGCCGTGCTCGTCGACGATCTTCTTCACGATCGCGAGGCCGAGGCCCGTGCCGCCGCGCTTGCCGCTCGTCACGAACGAGTGGAACAGCCGCTCGCGGATCTCCGGCGGGATGCCGCGCCCCGTGTCGGAGACGCTGAGGACGAAGTCCGCGCCCTGGCGCAACGCGCGCAGGACGACCTTGCCTCCGCCGTGTGGCTCCATCGCCTCGACCGCGTTGCGCACGAGGTTGTGCACGACGCGCGTCATCTTCGTCTCGTCGAAGCGCGCGGTGCCGCGGTCGTCGAGCTCCATCACGAGCGTGACGCGGTTGCCCGCGAGGTCGAGCTGGAGCTGCTTCTCGAGGTCGCCGAAGAACTTCGTGAGGTAGACCTTGCGTACGAGGATGCTGCGCTCGCCACGCGCGAACTCGAGCAGCTCGCGTTGCATGGCGCTGATCGCGTCGAACTGCTTGAGGATGAGCCGCGCGTGTTCGGCGCGCGTGGCGGGCTCGCTCGCGGTCGCCATGAGCTGCACGTAGCCGCTGATCACCGTGAGCGGCGTGCGCATGTCGTGCATCACGCCGGAGAGCAGGCGGCCGATCGCCGTGAGGCGCTCGCTCTTCTCGCGCTCGGTGCGCGAGCGGAAGAGGCGCACCGCGGTCGAGGCGTTCGCCGACACGAGCCGGAGCAGCGACCTGTCGTCCTGCGTGAAGCCGAGCGCGTTCTTCGCGTTGTAGAGCCCGAGCGCGCCGAGGGACGTGTCCTCCTCGCCTTCGAGCGGCACCACGATCGCGCTCTGCAGGTCGAGGTCGAGCGACGGGTGCATGTGCGCGAGCGCGGCCTCGGCGATCGGCCCCGTGGGCGGGTCCTTCGGGCCGACGTGGATCGACTCGTTGTGCGTCATGGCCCAGCCGAGCAGGCCTTCCCCACGCTTGACGGGCAGGCGCTTGACGTCGACGTCGCGGGCCGAGACGCCGGGCGCCGAGGCGTCGACGAAGTACAGGAACACGCCGCTCTCGCCCTCGTCGACGAGCAGGCCGCCGGCGCGCGCGTCACACGCCTTCGAGGCCTCGGCGATGACGGCGCGCGAGAGCTCTTCGAGCGACGAGGCGCCGCTCATCGCCGTCTCGAGCTCGAAGAGCAGCTTCAGATCGGCGACGCGGTGCTCGAGCTGCTCCTTCGTCTCGACGAGCTGCATGTTCTTCTGGATGACCGAGAGGAACAGGCGCGAGTTGTCGATGGAGACGGCGGCCTGCGTGGCGAGCGCCGAGAGCAGCTCCTCGTCGTGCTGGGAGAACTCGCCCTTGCCGCCGTGTTTGTTGAGCACCTGCACGACGCCGATCGTGCGGCCGACGTGGTTGCGCATCGGCGCGGCGAGGATGGAGCGGGTGCGGTAGCCCGTGAGGTCGTCCCACGTGCGCTGGAAGCGTTTGTCGCGGTAGGCGTCCTTGACGCGGGCGATCTTGCCGTGCTTGGCGACGTGGCCGGCGATGCCTTCGCCGACGGGCAGCTCGATCGAGCGCACCTCGCCGCCGAGGATGACGCGCGAGAGCAGCATCTTTCGTTGCTCGTCGAGCAGGTAGAGCGTGGCCCGGTCGGCCTCGAGCAGCTCCGTGATCTTGCCGAGGATGAGCTCGAGGAGCTGGTCGAGGTCGAGCGTGGAGCCGAGCGCGAGCCCCACGTCGCGCATCGCGCGGACGGTCTTCTCCGAGCGTTCGAGCCTGGCCTCGAGTTCCTCGACCTTGGCCGTGAGCTCTCGCAGGCGGTCCGCCTTACCGGTCACGCTACGACGCTAACACGCCTGAGGCCGGCGCTACAGCGCTCCCGTAAAAACGCAACGATCGCGCGGTTTGCCCAAGGGACGGGCAGGGCAGGGGAGGGGGAGGGGAGGGGGAAGGACACGAAAGGGGCCCCCGAGAGGAGGCCCCTCCGGGCCGGACTTACTGATTCATGGATTCGAGGAACTCCTGGTTCGTCTCGGTGCGGCTCACCTTGTCGAGCAGGAACTCCATCGAGTCGATGACGTTGAGCGGGTGCAGGAGCCCGCGGAGCAGCCACACGCGCTGGAGGATCCACTCGGGCAGGAGCATCTCTTCCTTGCGCGTCGCGCTCTTGTTGATGTCGAGGCAGGGGAAGATGCGCTTCTCCATGAGCTTGCGATCGAGGTGGATCTCGCTGTTGCCCGTGCCCTTGAACTCCTCGAAGATCACCTCGTCCATGCGCGAGCCCGTGTCGACGAGCGCCGTCGCGATGATCGTGAGCGAGCCGCCCTCCTCGACGTTACGCGCGGCGCCGAAGAAGCGCTTCGGCTTGTGCAGCGCGTTCGAGTCGACGCCGCCGGAGAGGATCTTGCCGCTCGGGGGGACGACGGTGTTGTAGGCGCGGGCGAGGCGCGTGATCGAGTCGAGCAGGATGACCACGTCGTGCTTCTGCTCGACGAGGCGCTTGGCCTTCTCGATGACCATCTCGGCGACCTGCACGTGACGCGTCGCGGGCTCATCGAAGGTCGAGCTGATCACCTCGCCCTTGATGTTGCGCTGCATGTCCGTGACCTCTTCGGGCCGCTCGTCGATGAGCAACACGATGAGCGTGGTGTCCGGGTGGTTCGAGCTGATCGCGTTGGCGATGTTCTGGAGGAGCACGGTCTTGCCGGCGCGGGGCGGCGAGACGATGAGGCAGCGCTGGCCCTTCCCGATCGGGCAGAGCATGTCGATGATGCGCGTCGAGAAGCCCTTCTGGCCGTTCTCGATGTTGAACTTCTGCTGCGGGTAGAGGGGCGTGAGGTTGTCGAAGAGGATCTTGTCGCGCGCGACCTCGGGCGAGACGAGGTTGATCTTGTCGACCTTGAGCAGGGCGAAGTACGCCTCGCGCTCCTTCGGGGGCCGGATCGGGCCGCTCACCGCGTCGCCCGTGCGCAGGTTGAAGCGCCGGATCTGCGAGGGCGAGACGTAGATGTCGTCCGGACCGGGCAGGTAGTTGTAGTCGGGCGCCCGCAGGAAGCCGAAACCGTCGGGCAGGCACTCGAGCACGCCTTCGCCGTAAACGGGCTGATCTTGCGCGGCCAGGGCCTGGAGCAGCGCGAAGATGAGCTCCTGCTTGCGCAGACCAGCGGCCCCTTCGATGTTGAGCCCCTTGGCCATCTGCACGAGATCGGCCATCGACTTCTGCTTCAGTTCACGCAGGTGCATCGATCGAAAACTCCACGGAGGGGTGTCGGCCGGTCGCGGCGCGGTCCCCGAGGTCGGTAGGGTTGTGGGAAGGTCTTGCTTTTCGAGTTGACCCTTATCGGGCCGAATCTCGTGGATGCCCGCCCCTGGGAAGGGCGGTTCGACGGACTGTGAGAGGCGTCCCCAGTGAGGGGGCGCGGCCGGGCGCGAGGCCCTTCGGGCGGGGACTCTATCAAGCGATACTGCCCTGTCAATCGGCCGCGTCGCTCGCGCGTCGGCTTCTTCAGGGGCGGATCGTTCCACCACCACGCCCCCGGGGCCGATCCGACGAGGTTGCCTCACCCGCGACGTGCGAGTAGGAATCGGACGGTCCGATGGGGCTGAAACAAGTGCATCTGCACGTGAAGGGACGCGTCCAGGGCGTCTATTTCCGGGCGTCGACGCAACGCGAGGCCAAGCGCCTCGGCCTCTGCGGCTGGGTGAAGAACCGCCCGGACGGAGGCGTCGAGGTCCTCGCCGAAGGCGAAGAGGACGGCCTCAAAGAGCTCATCGCCTGGGCGCAAAAAGGTCCGAGCGCGGCGCGCGTGGAGCGCGTCGACGTTCGATGGCGCGGTTTCCAGGGCGATTTTTCCGACTTCCGTATCGTCGAATGATCGGCCCTGGAAGGGCGGCGCGCTCGCCTGTCGTTCTCGGGGGCACCGTGAATCACTTCTCGAAGCTCGCTTCGTCGTTCGTTCTGGTCTCGGCGCTCGCGCTCGTGCCCCTGCACGCGTTCGCCGCCGGGGAAATCGCAGCACCCTCGGCCTCGGCCGCCGCCGCGCCGGCCGCGCCCGCGTCGTTGCCGGAGCTGCCGAAGCTCCAGCCGATCGTGCTGCAAGAGCCCGACCCGGCGGCGCTGCAAGAGCTCGACCGCGTGCTCGAGCGCCTCACGACGGGTGATCCGCGGGCGAAGGAGACGGCGCGCGTGGCGATCGCGGAGGTCACGCCCTCGGTCGTGCCCGCCGTGCGCGCGCGCGTGCAGGAGCTACGCGCCGGCCTCGATCGCAAGGAGGCGCAAGGCCTGCTCGACGACGCCCGCAAAGCCGGCCGCAAGTCGCTGCGCGAGAAGGAGAAGGCCCAGAAGGGCGACAAGGCCGGCAAGGACACGAAGGCCTCGAAGAAGGCCAGCAAGAGCAAGGCCGACAAGGACAAGGACGACGACGGCGATTGGCTCGAGTTCGTCCTGGCGAACCCCAAGCCCAAAAACGAGTCCTGGCGCGACCTCGTGCGTCTGCTCGTGATGGAGCGGATGCTGACGGCGGCGGGCACGACACCCGCGGTGCGCGAGCTCCTGCAGATGTACTCGTACTTCGGCGAGCTGCTCCGTATCGATCTGCAGCGGCAAATCGGCAAGCTGCGCGACAGCGCCGTCCCCGCGCTCATCGAGGGCCGCCAGCACGACGCGAAGATCGTGCAGCGCTTCGCGAGCAAGCAGCTCGACCTGCTCGGCCGCGCGATCCCCGGCGAGGCCGTCGGCGTGAACGATCCGCTCGTGCTCGCCGACATCCTGCGCGCCTACGGCCGCACACGCGACGTCGACGCGGTCCGCGTGATCCTGTCGTTCAGCAACAGCGAGCGCATCCAGCTCCGCGAGGCCGCGCGCGAGGCGATCGTGGCGATCGGCGAGCCCGGCATCTGGCAGCTCCGCGACGCCTACCTCAACCAGACGGGCAACAAGGCCCCGCGCGAGTTCACCTGGGACCGCATCGCGCGCGAGCTCTTCGGCATGTTCGACCGCGCGCGGATGGCCGAGGTCTACAAGCTGATGGACGAGGGCGCAGCGCACGCAGCCGCGAGCCGCTGGGCCGAGGCGACGAGCGCGTTCGACAAGGTGCTGGCGCGTTCGCCGGTGTTCGAGCGTCGCAAGGAGATGGCGCCGGCGTACGTGGCGCACGCGAAGACGCTCGAGGAGAAGGAGCCGGCGGCGGCGCTGGAGATGCTGCGCAAGGCGCTGCGGCTCGATCCGAAGGGCGAGGGCGCGCGCAAGGTCGAGGCGGAGATCGCGTATCTGGAGGGCGTGACGCTCATCGCGAAGGGCACGCCGGACAAGTTCCCGCTCACGAAGGCGATCGAGCTCGACCCGACGAACGAGCGGGCGAAGCAGGCGCTCGCCGCGCTGGAGCAGGAGCGTATCGAGCCGCAGAAGAGCTTCCTGCACCGGTATGTGGCGGCGGGCGGCGTGGGTCTCTTCGCGCTGATCGCGATGATCTTCCTGGCGCGGCGCAAGCCCGACGCGGGCTCGTCCGCGGAGGGGCCGCCGGCGGGAGGCAATCCAGGCGGATCGAGCTCGCCGGAGGCGCCGGTCGCCGGCGCGGATTGAGCGTCGAGAGAGCGCCGCGGCCCGGACAAACGAAAACACGGACAACCGCGCGGGCGTCCGTGTTCGTTTTTCCCTTCCAAACCCGTGAACGGCGATCGGTGACCCGATCCGTCGTCCACGGGTTTGTCGTGGGCGTGTTTTATTGGTTCGACGCGGTCTCGCCGGAGCTCGTCGCCTGCGCGGTCTCGGCCGAGGCCGACTCCGCCGAGGCCGACTCGCCCGACGTGGGCTCCGCGGTCACCGCGGCGGCCGGCTCTTCGGGAGCCTGCTTGTCGGTGACCAGCGCGGCGTCGACGAACTCGATGTAGACCATCGGCGCATTGTCGCCGCGGCGGTTGCCGAGCTTGATGATGCGCGTGTAACCGCCGGGCCGGCCCTCGAAGCGCTTCGAGAGGTCGAGCATCACCTTCTCGACGATGTCGACCTTCGAGCCGTCGGACTTCACGCCGAAGCGCGGCACGTAGGCCGCGACGAGACGCTCGGCGTGCAGCCTACGGGCCTTGTCGGCCGCCGAGAGCTCGGCCTGCGCGGTATAGGCGATCTTGCCGAGGCGCGTGGCCTTGGTGATCAACCGCTCCGCGACGCGCCGGAGCTCCTTGGCCTTCGCGTCCGTCGTCTCGATGCGCTCGTGGGTGATCAGGTTCGCCGTCAAGTTGCGCAGCATCGCGCGCCGGCTCGACGTGTCCCGACCAAACTGCCTCCCCGCCTTCTTATGACGCATATCGCACCCTCTAGGCTTGCGCCTGCTGCGCCTTCCAGCGCTCGAGCAGCTGCGGCCAGTTGTCGATCTTCATACCGAGCGAAAGCCCCATGTTCGCGAGGATCTCTTTGATCTCCTTCAGGGACTTCCGACCGAAGTTCTTGGTCTTGAGCATGTCCTGCTCGGTCCGCTGCACGAGCTCGCCGATCAGGGTGATGTTCGCGTTCTGGAGGCAGTTGGCGCTGCGCACGCTGAGCTCGAGCTCCTCGACCGAGCGGAAGAGGTTCTCGTTCAGCGGCTCCTCGTCGCCCGGCACGGTCTGGTAGCTCGTCTCCTCCGACTCCTCGAAGTTGACCCAGATCGAGAGCTGCTCCTTCAGGATCTTCGCGGCGAACGCGACCGCGTCCTGGGGCAGCACCGAGCCATTCGTCCAGACCTCGAGCGTCAGCTTGTCGTAATCGGTCACCTGACCGACGCGCGCGTTCTGGATCGTGTAGTTGACCTTCCGGATGGGCGAGAACAACGCGTCGATGGGGATCGTCCCGATCGCCATCGTCGGCGTCTTGTTCCGCTCCGCGGGCACGTAGCCGCGGCCGACGTTCACCGTCAGCTCCATCGCGAGCGGGCCCTTCTTGTCGAGGACCGCGATGAGGTGGTCGGGGTTCAGCACGCTGAGCCCGTCGACGAGCTGGATGTCGCGCGCGTACACCGGCCCCGGGCCCTCTTTGTCGACGCGGACCGTGTAGGTGCGCGCGGCGGCCGCCTTGAAGACGACCTCCTTGAGGTTGAGGATGATGTCGCTCACGTCCTCGACGACGTCGGGCACCGTGGTGAACTCGTGCAGCGCCCCCTCGATGCGGACGGCCGTGATCGCCGCACCCTGCAGCGACGAGAGGAGCACGCGGCGGAGCGAGTTGCCGATCGTGATCCCGAAGCCGCGCTCGAGAGGCTCGCAGGTGAACTTCGCGTAGAAGTTGTTCGCCGACTCGGTGTCGATCGAGATGCCCTTCGGGCGGATCAGATCGCGCCAATTTCGCGCGATCATCGTCATGCTTCCGCTGGTCTGCATCGTCATCAGCGTCCTCTTTCTTCGAGGGGTTCGCGCGGAGATCTCGCCTCGTCACCGCACTCGGTGGACGAAAGCCGTCTCCTGCCCGCGTCGCGCCAGGTGGCGCTTTTTCCTGCCAATCAAAAAGCGATCGGGGCCGCGCTCCTTCGCACGCCCCCGATCAGCTTTCCGAACCGTTCACTGCAAAACCACCGAACGGGATCAGCGCGAGTAGTACTCGACGACGAGCTGCTCGCGGATCTCCGGCTCGTTGAGGTCCTCGCGCACCGGGGTCGACTTGACCGAACCCGAGAACGACCCACGGTCGGCCTCGAGCCACGAGGCGATCGGGCGCTTGTCCGCGCCGGCCACGGCGGCCGCCACGAACTTGAACTTCTTCGCGCCCTCCGTGAGCTCCACGCGATCACCCACCCGAACCACGAAGCTCGGGATGTCGAGGCGCTTGCCGTTCACCTTCACGTGACCGTGGCGCACGAGCTGACGCGCCTCGGAGCGCGACGCCGCATAACCGAGCCGGTGCACGACGTTGTCGAGGCGACGCTCGAGCAGCGCCAGCATCTCCTCGCCCGTGCGGCCCTTGCGACGGCTCGCCTCCTGGAAGTAGCCGTGGAACTGGCTCTCGAGAACGCCATAGATGCGACGCACCTTTTGCTTCTCGCGGAGCCGGACGGCGTACTCGCTGAGCTTGATGCGACCCTGGCCATGCTGGCCAGGCGGGTAGGGGCGCCGCGTGTAGGCACACTTCTCCGAGTAGCAGCGCTCTCCCTTGAGGTAGAGCTTCATGCCTTCGCGGCGGCAGAGCTTGCAGACAGGACCAACGTAGCGAGCCATGTTCGTAACCTCGAGCGGACTCCCGCGCGCGCTGCTTCAGACCCGGCGCCGCTTGGGCGGCCGGCAACCGTTGTGCGGAATGGGCGTGACGTCGCGGATCAACGTCACCTTGAAGCCGGCCGTCTGAAGCGCCCGGAGCGCGCTCTCGCGCCCAGCGCCAGGGCCTTTCACGAATACGGCCACCGACCGCATCCCGTGCTCCTGCGCCCGCCGCGCCGCCTCCTCGGCAGCGAGCTGCGCAGCGAAGGGCGTCGACTTGCGCGACCCCTTGAACCCACGCGCACCGGCCGACGACCACGCCACGGCATTGCCGTTGATGTCCGTGATCGTCACGACCGTGTTGTTGAACGTCGACTGGATGTGCGCGATCCCAGCCGCGATGTTCTTCTTGACCTTCTTCTTCTGCTTGGCCTTGCCGGCCGCCGTCTTCGGACTCGCCATAGCGTCCTCTTCCTATCGTCCCGTCACGCCTTCGACGGACGCCGCTGCAGCATGCCCTTGCGCGGACCCTTGCGGGTACGCGCGTTCGTGTGCGTGCGTTGGCCGTTCACCGGCAGACCGCGGCGATGCCGAAGACCGCGGTAGCAGCCCAGATCCATCAGCCGCTTGATGTTGAGCTGAACCTCACGACGAAGATCACCCTCCACCTTGTAGTCGGCATCGAGGATCTCGCGGATCGTCCTGACCTCTGCGTCGCTCAGCTCCTCCACCCTCTTGTTCTCGGGGATATTGGCTTTCGCGCAGATCTGCTTCGCGAGCGTGCGCCCGATACCATAGAGGTACGGAAGCGCATACGCGAGATGCTTACGACGCGGGAGGTCGACGCCAGCAATACGTGCCATGGTTGCTCCAGCTCAGCCCTGACGCTGCTTGTGGCGAGGGTTCTCGCAGATCACGCGCACGACGCCGCGACGGCGCACCACCTTGCACTTGTCGCAGATTTTTTTGACGCTCGGTCGCACCTTCATGACCTGCTCCGTTCCCTGTCCTCGCTCCGCTACTTGGGCTGCTTGGTCTACTTGTGACGATACGTGATCCGGCCACGCGTCGGGTCGTAGGGCGAAACCTCGACCGTAACGCGATCGCCGGGCAAAATCTTGATGTAGTACTGACGCATCCGGCCGCTGATGGTCGCGAGAACCCCGAGACCATTGTCGGCCTTTACCCGAAACATCGCGTTCGGGAGAGCTTCCTGCACGACGCCATCGAACTCGAGCTTGTCGCCCTTCGGTTCCTTCGCGGGTTTCGCTTGGTTCGATCGCCTCATGACTCTTCCGACTGCGCTCGGCCAAGGGCCCCTAGCACCCTCGCCGTGACCTCCTCAGGCTTGCCGACGCCGTCGACCCGCCGGAGGAGACCTTTTGCTTCGTAGTAGGGCAGGAGCGCCGCCGTCATCGCCTCGTACGCATCGAGACGCTTTCCGACGGCCTCCGGCCTATCGTCCGCCCGATGCTCTAGCTCGGCATCCGGGGGCGGCGGATTATAGACGAGATGGTAGATCTGTCCAGACCTTTTGTCGGTCCGACGGTGGATCAACCGCTCCTCCAGGAGAGATCGCGCCACATCGAGCTGCAAAACAGCATCGATCGCGAGGCCCCGACCCGCAAGCAGACGCTCGAGCGCCTCGGCCTGGGGGACCGTCCGCGGAAAACCGTCCAGCAAGAACCCGTTCTTGCAGTCCGCGTCGTCGATGCGCTTGTCGATGAGCTCGATCATCGCCTCGTCCGGAACGAGGCCGCCCGCGTCCATGATGGCGCGGTAACGAGGATCGAGCGTGCCGGCCGCCTTGGCCGCACGAAGCATGTCCCCCGTCGAGATCTGCGGGACCCCAAACTTGCCGCAGAGCACCTTCGCCTGCGTGCCTTTGCCCGAGCCAGGAGGGCCAACCAAGATCACGATCATCCGAAGATCCCCCTTCTCATCCCTCGGGGAGGCGCCGCGCACGAATGCGGCTCGCCCCAGGGCCGGTGAGCCCTTCGTAGCTGCGCGTGATGAGCTGCGCCTCGATCTGATTGACCGTATCCAGCGCAACACCCACGACAATCATGAGCGACGTCCCGCCAAACGTGATCTGCACGCGCAGGAGGTCGCCGACGATGGCCGGCACGACACACACGGCCGCGACGTACATCGCGCCGCCAAACGTGATGCGGTTCATCACGCCCTGGATGTAGTCCGCCGTCTGCTTGCCAGGCCGAATCCCAGGGATGTTCGCCTGCTGCTTCTTCAGGTTCTCCGCCACGTCGACCGGCTGGAACGTGACGCTCGTGTAGAAGTAACAGAAGAACACGATCAGGAGCGCGTAGCCGGTGTTGAACACCCAGCCTCCACCGCTCACGATCGACTGGAGCTTGTCCGCGCCCGGCACGTTCATGTTCGCCAGCGTCGCGGGGAACATGAGCAGCGAGGAGGCGAAGATCGGCGGGATCGTGCCCGCCGTGTTCACCTTGAGCGGCAAGTGCGCGTTCTGCGCGCCGTACACGCGCCGCCCCACCTGCCGACGCGAGTACACGATCGGGATCTGCCGGCGCCCGTTCTCGAAGAACGCGATCACCGCGATCGCCCCGACGACGAACGCCGCGACCGCCGCGATCGTGAGCGGCTGGATGTTGCCCGCGTTCGTCGCGAGATAGCTGCCCACCCAGCCCGGCACGCCCGTCACGATGCCCGCGAAGATCAGGAGCGAGATGCCGTTGCCGATCCCGCGCTCCGTGATCTGCTCGCCGATCCACATGAGGAACGCCGTCCCCGTGGTCAGCGTGATCATCGTCATCAGCTGAAAGCCGATCCCGGGGTGCGTCACGATGCCCGCGCCGGCATCCGAGGCCGACCAGCCCTCGACGAGCTTGGCGCTGCCATACGCCTGGAAGAGCGACAGCGCGACCGTGCCGTAGCGCGTGTACTGGTCGATCTTGCGGCGCCCCTGCTCTCCCTCTTTGCGCAGCTCGTCGATGGGCTTGTAGACCATGCCCATCAACTGGATGATGATCGATGCCGAGATGTACGGCATGATCCCCAGCGCAAAGAGGGAGAAGTTCTCCAGCGCGCCGCCGGAGAACATGTTGAAGAAGTTCAGCAATCCGCCCGACTGCTTCGCCATGTACTTCGACATGGCGGCGCGGTCGACGCCGGGGACCGTGACGAAGACCCCGATGCGGTACACGGCCAGCATCACGAGGGTGAAGATCACCCTGCGCCGGAGCTCCGGGACCTTGTGGAAGTTCGCAATTCCCGCGAGTGTGGCCATGGTACGTCGGTGTGCTGCCTTGGGGGGGCTCGGGCCGAAAGGACGTTAGGCTTGCGCCGAAGCCTTGCCAGGCGCAAGCACGATCGCCTTGCCGCCCGCCGCCTCGATCTTGGCGATCGCGCTCTTCGAGAACCGGTGCGCCGTCACGGTGAGCTTCTTCGTGAGCTCGCCGTCGCCGAGCACCTTGATCAGGTCGTAACGACCCTGGAGAAGGCGCTTGCCCTCCATCGCTTCCTGATTCACGTCCGCGCCAGCCTCGAAGATCTCGAGGTCGCCGACGTTCACGTTCGCGACGATCGCCGCGAGCGGGTTGCGGAAGCCGCGCTTCGGGAGGCGGCGCTGGATCGGGGTCTGGCCGCCCTGGAAGTGCTTCTTGCCGATGTTGCCCGTCGACCGGGCCTTCTGGCCCTTCTGGCCGCGCCCCGCCGTCTTGCCGAGGCCGGAGCCCACGCCGCGACCGACGCGGGTCTCCTTCTTGTTGGCGCCTTCCGGGGCCTGAAGCTTCGAGAGGATGTCCATGCTGCTACGCTTCCTTACTTCGACGCCTGCGCGCCGTTGCCGTCGACTTCCTCGACCGAAACGAGGTGGAGCACCTTCTTGACCATGCCACGGAACGAGGGCGTGTTGGCCACGAGCACCTCACTGCCCGGCTTGCGGAGGCCGAGGCCCCGCAAAACCTTGCGCGTGTGCTCGGTCTGGTTCGTCATGCTGCCCGTCTGCCGCACGCGGAGATGGCTCTTCACGGCGTACCTCCTTCACCCCCCTGCGGGTTGCGAGCCGGAGGCATCTGGCTGGCGCGACGACGGTTCGTCCCGCCCGTCACGCCAGCACCCTTGCGCTGCCAACCCACATCGTCCACCTGCATCGAGCGCCGGCCCGCGACCTGCTCCACGCTCGTCAGCGCCTTGAGGGCCGCCACCGTCGCGTGAACGACGTTGTGCGGGTTGCTCGTGCCGAGCGACTTCGAGAGAACGTCGTGGATGCCCGCGGACTCGACGACCGCGCGCACCGCGCCGCCCGCGATGACGCCCGTTCCAGGGCTCGCCGGCTTGAGGAGCACCTTGCCCGCGCCGACGTGCCCGAACGCGTCGTGCGGGATCGTCGCCCCGTCGAGCGGGATGCGGAAGATGTTCTTGCGGGCCTGGTCGTTGCCCTTCCGGATCGCCTCCGGGACCTCGTTGGCCTTGCCCAGGCCGACGCCCACATGTCCCGACTCGTCGCCCACTACGACGAGCGCCGAGAAGCTGAAGCGCCGCCCGCCCTTCACGACCTTGGCGACGCGGTTGATGTGGATCACCCGCTCCTTGAGCTTTTCTTCGTCGACCTGATCGAACGCCATACCGTGCCTTCTTCGTCGTCCGTGAAGTCTTCGCTATCGCCCGAGACCCGAGACCCCCGCGGGTCCGGCGCCTGCGGGGCTAGAACTCGAGCCCCGCCTCTCGCGCGGCCTGAGCGAGGGCGCTCACGCGCCCGTGATAGAGGTAGCCGTTCCGATCGAACACGACACGGTCGATCTTCTTCGACTTGCAGATCTTGGCGATGAGCGCCCCGACCTTCTTCGCCGCGTCGACCTTGTTGTCGTTGTCGAGCGTGCCCTTGAGGTCCTTCGACAGCGTCGACGCATGCGCGACGGTCTGACCCGTCGTGTCGTCGATCACCTGCGCGTAGATGTGCTTCGCGCTGCGGAAGACGGTGAGGCGCGGGCGAGCGGTCGAGCCGTTCACCTTCTTGCGAATGCGGAGCTTGCGGCGCTCCCGTCCGACGATCTTCATAGCCATGGTCGTAACCCCGTACCTGTAGGGGCGACACGAGGTCGCCCCGCTCGGTTACTTCTTGCCGCCCTTACCGCCAGCCTTACCGGCCTTCTCGCGAACGCGCTCGCCGCGATAACGAACGCCCTTGCCACCGTAGGGCTCCGGCGGACGGAAGCCGCGGATCGTCGCAGCCGTCTGCCCGATGAGCTCCTTGTCGGCGCCATTCAGGACGAGGACGGTGCCCTTCGAATCCGCAGGGATCGTCGCCGTGAGGCCCTTCGGCACGTTGAACACGACCGGGTGCGAATACCCGAGCGCGAACGTGAGCGTCGTGCCCTTCAAGTCGACACGGTAACCGGTGCCCTTCAGCTCGAGCACCCGCTCGTAGCCGTCGGACGCACCCTTCACCATGCCGGCGAGCAGCGCACGCACGAGCCCCTGCAGCCGCGAGCCATCACGCCCGGGGGCCGTCGAGGTCACGTGCACCTTGGCGCCGTCGACCTTCACTTCGACCGAGGCGGGCAGCTCGCGCGCGAGCTGCCCCTTGGCGCCCTTGACCTCGAGCTTGCGCCCCTGCACCGCCACGGTGACGCCCTTGGGGACGTCCACCGGCCGCTTGCCGATGCGCGAGGTCTTGGCGGTCTCGCTTTGTTGCGTCGTAGCCGTCTGCATCACCACACCTCGCAGAGGAGCTCGCCTCCGAGCTTGTTTTTGCGGGCGTCGCGGTCGCTCATCAGGCCGTGGGAGGTGCTCAGGATCGAGATCCCGAGCCCGGAGAGCACGCGGGGGATGCGGTCGTGCTTGACGTACACGCGTCGCCCCGGGCGGCTCACCCGACGGACGCCGTCGATCGCGCTCGAGCGGTCACGCCCGTACTTCAGCACGATCGTCAGCTTCCCAGAGTTGCTTTCACTCGGCCGCACATCCGCGATGTAACCCTCGGACTTGAGGATCTCGGCAACGGCCTGCTTCATTTTGCTTGCAGGAACCTCGGTCCGATCGTGCCGCGCAAGGGCAGCGTTCCGGATCCGGGTCAGCATGTCGGCGATCGGATCGGTCATCATGGCATCACCAGCTCGCCTTGATCACGCCCGGCAGCTCGCCTCGGAGCGCGAACGTACGAAGACAGATGCGGCAGAGCTCGAAATCGCGGTAATAAGCCCGCGAACGGCCGCACACCTTGCAACGGTTCCGGTGCCGCACGGCGAACTTGGGCGGCCGGTTCAGCTTGGCGAATTCTTTTGCACGGGCCATCGAACGTTCCTCAATGCCTGAACGGGATCCCAAGCTCCGTGAGAAGGGCTCGTCCCTCCTCGTCGGTGCGCGCGGTCGTCACGAACGAGATGTTCATTCCCTTCACGACGTCGACCTTGTCGTAGTCGATTTCAGGGAAAATGATCTGCTCGCGCAGACCCATCGTGAAATTCCCCTTGCCGTCGAAGCCCTTCGGGCTCACGCCCTTGAAGTCGCGAACGCGCGGCAGGGAGAAGCTGATCAGGCGATCGACGAACTCCCACATCCGCTCGCCGCGCAGCGTGACCATCACGCCGATCGGGAGGTTCTCGCGGAGCTTGAACGTCGCGATCGACTTGCGGGCGCGCGTCACGACCGGCTTCTGGCCCGAGATCGCCCGCATGTCCTCGACAGCGGAGTCGATGATCTTCGGGTTCCCGACGGCAGCGCCGAGGCCCATGTTGATCACGACCTTCTCGAGGCGCGGAACCATCATCGGGTTCTTGTACCCGAAGCGCTTCGTGAGCGCGGCCCCGACGGCCTCACGATACTTCTTGCGCAGACGCGGCGCGTAGTTCGGATCGACCGGCACCTCGGCGACTTCGGCCTGCGGCGCGGCCTTCGCCTCGCCCCTGCCCTTGCCGCCCTTCCCGGCGTCCTTGCCACCCTTGCCGGCCGCAGCCGCCTGCGGCTTCGCCGCCGGCTTGGCGTCCTTGGGCTTGTCGCCCTTGCCCTTCTTCTCTTCCTTCTTGTCCGCCATGGCTCAGCCTGCCGCGATCACGGCGCCGCTCTTCGCGGTGCGCTGCTTCTTGCCATCGACGATCGTGGCCTTCACCCGCGTGGGCTTGCCCGTCGTCGGATCCACCGGCATCACCTTGGAGGCATGGAGCGGCGCCTCCTTCGTGATCTTGCCGCCTTGCTGATTGCGCGGCGTCGGGCGCTGGTGCCGCGTCACCACGTTGATCCCCTCGACGACGACCTTGTCGTCCTCCGCGAGGACCTTCGTCACGCGTCCCTGCTTGCCCTTGTCCTTGCCGCTGATGACCTGCACGAGGTCACCGACTCGGAGCCGTCGCATCAGAGCACCTCCGGCGCGAGCGAGATGATCTTCATGAACTTCTTCGCGCGGAGCTCGCGAGCCACCGGCCCGAAAATACGGGTCCCGATCGGCTCCTTCTCCTTGTTGATCAGCACCGCGCTGTTCGTGTCGAACTTGATGTAAGTGCCGTCCGACCGCTGATACTCACGCGCCGTGCGCACCACGACCGCGCGCGCAGTGTCGCCCTTCTTCACCTTGGTGCCCGGCATGGCTTCCTTGATGGACACGACGATCACATCGCCGAGCCCCGCGTACTTGCGACGCGAGCCACCGAGAACCTTGATGCACTTGACGACCCGAGCCCCGGAGTTGTCAGCCACTTCGAGATGCGTCGTGACCTGGATCATGGCTACTCCTCCACCGGGCGGGAAATGAGCTTCGTCACGATCCAGCGCTTCTCGCGCGAAATCGGGCGGTGCTCCTGGATCTCCACGCGATCACCGACCTTGTACTCGTTCTTCTCGTCGTGCGCCTTGTAGCGCTCGCGAGCCCGGACGTACTTCTTGTACATCGGGTCCGGCGAGTTACGCACGACCTCGACCACGACGGTCTTGTCCTGCTTGTTGCTCTTCACGCGCCCCACGAGCTTGCGGCGGAAGCCATGCGGCTTCGCGGCCGTCTCGGCCTGCGCGGCGGGCGCATTCGCCTCGTTCGTTGCCATGGCTACTTGTTCCCTTCCGCCGCTGCCGACTCGGTGGCACGCTGCTGGAGGACCGTCTTGACCCGGGCGAGATCACGGCGCGCCTTCCGGATCGCCGCCGTGTCGTTCAGCCGGTTCGTGAAGTTCTTGAATTTGGCGTCGAACACCTCGCGCCCGAGGGTCTTCTCGAGCTCCTGCAGGTGCTCCGTCGTGCGTTCGCGCAGATCCTTCGCCTTCATCTCGAATACCTCACACGATCCCGCGAGCGATGAACTTGCACGCCATCGGGAGCTTGTGCGACGCGAGGCGGAAGGCCTCCCGCGCCATCTCCTCGGGCACGCCCGAAATCTCGTACATGACGCGGCCAGGCCGCACCGCCGCGGCCCACTCCTCCGGCGCACCCTTTCCGCCACCCATGCGGACCTCGAGCGGCTTCTTCGTCACCGGCCGGTCCGGGAAGATGCGGATCCAGAGCTTACCCGCGCGCTTGCAGTGACGCTGAATCGCCATACGCGCCGCCTCGATCTGGCGAGACGTGATGCGCGCGGGTTCGAGCGCCTGCAGACCGAAATCACCGAAGGACACGTCGCTTCCCGTGGTCGCAACCCCGCGAATGCGGCCCTTCTGCATCTTGCGGAACTTCGTTCGCTTGGGAGACAGCATCGGTCAGTTCCTACTGAATCCGGCGCGATTTGCGCTGGAGAACCTCACCCTTGAAGATCCACACCTTCACGCCGATGATGCCGACCTTCGTCCTCGCCTCGGCGAGGCCGAACTCGATGTCGGCGCGCAGCGTGTGGAGCGGAACCCGACCCTCGCGGTACGTCTCGACCCGGCTCATCTCGCTGCCACCGAGACGACCCGCGCACCGCACGCGGATGCCCTTCGCGCCAAACTTCATCGCCGTCGCGACGGCCTTCTTCATGGCGCGGCGGAACGCGATACGACGCTCGAGCTGGGTCGCGATGTTCTCCGCGACGAGCTGCGCGTTCGTCTCCGCCTTGCGGACCTCCTGGACGTCGATGAAGACCTCGTTGTCCGTGAAGGACGCGACGCCCGGGAACACCGTCTCACCCTTGCTCGCGGTGCCGACGTTGCCGCCCTTCAGCGTCTCGATGCCCTTGCCGCCCTTGCCGATCACCATCCCCGGACGCGCCGTGTAGACGATGACCTTGGCCCGGTTCGCGGCGCGCTCGATCTCCACGCTCGCGATGTTCGCGTTGTAGAGGTACTGCTTGATCGCCCGCTTGATGCGGATGTCCTCGTGGAGCCACTTCTGGTACGCGTTGCCGTCCTCGTACCACTTGCTGCTCCACGTCTTGATCACGCCGACGCGGAAGCCGTACGGATGGGTCTTCTGTCCCATGGAAGCCGTGTTCCTTTACTTGCGCTCGCTGAGCTCGATCACGATGTGAGAGACGCCCTTCACGACTTTCGTCGCGCGCCCCATCGCACGGGGGCGCCAGCGGCGGTTGAACTTGTTCGGGCCCTTGTCGACCGTGGCCTTGCTGATGAACAAAGCGTCGACGTCGGCGCCACCCTGGCGGGCGTTCGCCACCGCGCTCTCGATGACCTTCTTGATCACCGGCGCAGCCGACTTCTCCGTGAACTGGAGCAGCTGGATCGCATCCGCTGCATCGCGTCCGCGGACCAGGTCCGCAATCATGCGCGCCTTTCGCGGAGAGATCCGCGAAAACATCGCACTGGCCTTGCTTAGCATCCGAGAAACCTCGCAGACAGGGGGCCGGTCCGGCCCAGGGCGCCCGGTCGTTGGCCAACCCGGTCGACAAGCCGGCGCCTGTTCAACCGAGCCCTGCCGTCGTACGTCCCGGAACATCAACCCGACGTCTCTCGACGAGGCGCCCTCTCCGCGTCACCGGGGGGTGTCCCACGGCGGCCGAAGAGGCGAGCTGAGTCCGAAGCGCCGTTACGGCTTCGGGAGGGACGAACGCCACCGGCGATCGCCCCCAGGAAAACGGAGCGCGGTGTCTAGCAAAGCCCCACGGCGCTTGCAAGACAGATCCGCAGAAAATCTGCACGCGCGCCCTTCCGTGAGGGATCCGGCTGAACGGATCCACCGCGATCGCTGAACGGGCGTGCTGATCGTGGCTTGGATTTGAAGGTTCCGCCAGGCGTGCTCGTATACGGTGCACTTCTTGGGATCGTCCGCGCCGGAGCCCCCCCCCGGGCCGTCGGCGTCCCCCCAACTCCGGAGGACTTGGAACATGCAGTCTCGCGCTACGTTTGCTTTGGCCCTTACTTCGTTCCTCGCGGCCGCGGCCCTCGCCAGCGGCTGCATCATCGTCTCGGACCCCAACCCCAACAACACCGGCGGCAACGGCGGCAGCGGCGGCCCCGGGGTCGGCGGCACGGGCGGCACCGGCGGCGTCGGTGGTCAGGGTGGTGAGGGTGGCGCCGGCGTCGGCGGCGCTGGCGGCGCCGGTGGCGGGGGCGCCTGCGTCGGCCCGGACGACGGCACGGTCACGGTCGCGGCCTGCGACGCCATGAACATCACGCCCGCTCCGAACGGCCCCGCGGCGCAATGCCAGGGCAAAGACGAGAACGGCAACGCCTTCACCTACGATCCGCCCGGCTACAGCCTCTGCAAGCGCGGCTTCGAGATCTACACGGACGGCGCCGCCGACTACCTTCAGGGCTGCCTCGACGACATCGGGGTCGAGCCCGCCAACGCCTGCGATGACCAGCAGGTCGCCGACTGCGTGGGCAAGATGTACAACGAGGCCTGCCCCTCGGCGGACGCGGCGCTCGCGTGCGAGACGATCGCCAAGAACCTCTGCATCAACGGCGAGACCTTCGAGTCGCAGACCTGCCTGCTCCAGACGACCCCGCTCAACAACGAGACGCTGCAGGTCCTGGCCGACTGCATCTCGGAGAGCGCGATCGTCGACTGCAACGAGGCCTATAAGGACTGCTTCGACAACCAGATCAACGTCTACTGATCCGCTCCCGAACACGCGCCCGGAGCACGATCGCGCCGGGCGCGTCGCCCCTTCGGCCTCGCCCCTCCCCGCCCGATCTGACGCACCTCACATTGCGGCTTTTTCGCGCCGTGGCTGACGTTTTTCCGGGTTGCCATGGCGCTCGTCGTTTTCGTTCGTCCGAGTTGAGCCGCGCGCGGAAATCTGAGACGATGCCCCGGAAGTCGCTTCGGCCCGCTCGATCGGGGCCGCGCTCCCCGGCAGGCGCAGGCTCCGGATCCAACACGAGCGGCAGGTGCTCCACGTAGTCGCACCGCCGCTGGTCCTGGGCGGCGCCGCGCCGGCGCGTTGCTCTCGGAGGTTTCACGAATGGCTCGTTCCCTTCTCTTTTCCAGCTCGCTGCTCCTGCTCGCGGGCACCCTCGGCCTCGCGTCGTGCTCCGACGACTCCACGGGCACAGGTGGCAACGGCGCGACCGGCGGTTCGGGCGGCGCAGGCGCGGCCGGCGGCATGGGCGGCACGGGCGGCGGCACCGGCGGCGCAGGCGGCGGCACCGGCGGCGCAGGCGGCGTGGGCGGCGTCGGCGGGATGGGCGGCGCAGGTGGCATGGGCGGCGCTGGCGGCATGGGCGGCGCGGGCGGCGTCGGCGGGATGGGCGGCGCTGGCGGCATGGGCGGCATGGGCGGCGCTGGCGGCATGGGCGGCATGGGCGGCGCGGGTGGAGCCGGCGGCGGCATGGGCGGCGCGGGCGGCGGCGGCGGCGCGGGCGGCGATCCCATGTCGATCGACGCCGACAACGATGGCTGGACCATCGGCGACGGCGACTGCTGCGACAACGACATCAAGTGCGACTCGCCCGAGGGCGTGAACCCCGGCGCGTTCGAGTACCTCGGCAACGGCATCGACGACGACTGCGACCCGTCGACGAAGGACGACGTCGTGGCGACCGACTGCACGGATGCGCCGCTCGCCACGCCGACGAGCACGCTCGAGCTCGTCAAGGCCATGGAGCTCTGCCAGTTCACCCTCGAGAACGCGCCGCTCCCGCAGAGGAAGTGGGGCGTGATCTCGAGCCAGCTCGTGCTCGCGGACGGGTCGAGCGCGCAGGTACCGAAGGACGTGCAGGTCGGCGTGCTGGCGAACTACGGGCCCAACGTGACGCCGCGCAAGGGCGCGACGATGGCCGCGCTCTCCACGGGCACGGCGCGCGACGTGGACGACCCGGGCTTCGTCTACCCGCAGAACGGCCCGAACCCGGACGTCCAGAAGGGCAACTTCAAGGCGAACACGCTCTGCCCGATCCCGGCCGATTACCTCGCGGCGAACGGCGGCAAGTTGCCTTCGCCCGACGAGTGCCCGTCGTGCCTCGGCGAGAACTGCACGAAGGCGTACGACTCGGTCAACTTCAAGCTTCGCATCCGCGTGCCCACGAACGCGCGGTCGTTCTCGTACCGGCTGAAGGCCTACACCGCGGAGTACCCCGAGTACACCTGCGGTCAGTTCAACGACTTCTTCCTCGCGCTCCTGCGGAGCAACTGGCAGCCGGACCCGATGGCGGATCCGCCGCAGGTGCCGCTGCCCGCCGATCGCAACATCGCGAAGGACGCGAACGGCAACTCGATCACCGTCAACAACGCGTTCTTCGAGGTCTGCTTCCCCTCGCCGATCTCGCCCCCGGGTGCGTGCCCGGCGGGAACGCTGGAGCTCATCGGCACGGGCATGGGCGGCTGGGACGGCGATTACAAGGACGGCGGCGGCACGGTGTGGCTCGTGAACGAGGCGCCCGTCGTGCCCGGCGAGACGATCGACCTCGAGTTCATCGTCGCCGACGCTGGCGACTCGAACGTCGATTCGACGGTGCTGCTCGACTACTTCCGGTGGGGCCTCCAGGCGGCGGCCGCCGGTGTGCACAAGTGATCCGCTGCGCGCCGCGGTCTTCGGGAGCGCGGCGTGTGGCCTCGGGCTTCGGAATGTGCGGGCTCGGCCCGCTCGCAGTTTTACGATGAGGTATTGGAAATGGTGAAGCGTACGAGGCTGAGCGAGATGCGCTCTTCGCTTTCGACCCTGCTCGTCCCGGCGCTCGTCGCGTACGCGGCCGCGGCTGGCTGCGCCGCGGACGGCGGCGGCGGCTCGGCGGGCTCGACGAACGTGAACGCCGGCGGCAGCGGCGGCATGGGAGGCGCCGCGGGCGCGGGTGGGATGGGCGGCACCGGCGGCGCGGGCGGCATGGGCGGCATGGGCGGCTCGGGCGCCGGGCCCATGGGCTGCGTGTCGGACGGCGATTGCGCGAACGATCCGGGCGGCACGATCTGCGACGTGAGCACGGGCGTCTGCGTCGCGTGCCTCCCGAGCCCCGACCCGTTCCTCGACGACTGCGGCATGGGGCAGTACTGCAACCCGACCTCGAAGAAGTGCGAGGTCGGCTGCACGATCAAGAGCGACTGCCCCGGCGCGCAGGCCTGCGACACCATGATGAACAAGTGCGTCGGGTGCGTGATCGACACCGACTGCAACGCCGGGTCGATCTGCATCTCGAGCACCTGCATCCCCGGCTGCTCCGGCGTCCAGCCTTGCCAGGCTGGCTTCAGTTGCTGCGGCTCGAGCTGCTACGACCTCTCGGGCGACGAGAACAACTGCGGCTTCTGCAACAACTCGTGCAAGTCGCCGACCAATGGCACCGCGCTCTGCGACAACGGCCTCTGCGTGCTCGGCTCCTGCAAGAACGGCTTCGCCGACTGCAACCAGAACTCGGAGGACGGCTGCGAGTGGAACGTGCTGCAGGACGGCGCGTGCGCCTGCGTGCCTGGCCAGACGCAGTCTTGTTACCAGGGCGTGCCGGGGACGGTTGGCGTCGGTCCGTGCAAGGCCGGCACGCAGACGTGCAAGGAGGACGGCTCGGGCTGGGGCGATTGTGTCGGCCAGGTGCTGCCGAAGTACGAGGTCTGCGCCAACGCCATCGACGACGACTGCAACGGCGCGGCCGACGACTTCGGCGGTGATTTCGACGGCGATGGCTACAGCTCGTGCGGCGGCGGCGACTGCTGCGACTACCTGAGCCCCGGCTGCTCGAACCCGAAGGCCGTCAATCCTGGCGCCTACGAGTTCCCGAACGACGGCCTCGACAACGACTGCGACTCGACCACGCCCGACAACGAGGAGCCCCAGCCCTGCAGCGAGGCGGCGAAGCTCACCGGCGTCCTGGCCGAGGACGTGGCGAAGGCCATCGAGCTCTGCCAGTTCGTCGAGGAGAACCCGCCGGCGGGCGAGTACAAGAAGTGGGGCGTGCTCAGCGCGGATCTCGTCCTCGCGAACGGCAACGCGCCGACCGGGGCTCAGCTCACGACGCTGCAGAACAAGTCGACGGCGATCCTCCAGAACTTCGGCACCAACGTGGTGCCGCAGAAGGGCGCGACGATGGCCGGGCTCTCGACCGGCATGATGCGCGACGAGAACGACGCTGGATTCGCCGGTTACCATGTATACAACGGCATCGACAGCGATCCGCCTTCCGCCTACCTCCTGGCGAACGGCGGCAAGCTGCCGTCGTCGCAGGGCTGCAACGGCACCTGCACCTCGGGCAGCGACGCGAACGACCCGGTGAACGTGCGCCTCAAGATCCGCACGCCCACGAACGCGAAGTCGTTCACGTACAGCTTCCGGTTCTTCTCCTTCGAGTACTGGACGTTCCAGTGCACGACGTTCAACGACTTCTTCCTCGCGCTGCTCACGTCCGGCTCGCCGGGCCTGCCGCTCGACAAGAACGTCGCCAAGGACGCGTCGGGCAACGCGATCAGCGTGAACAACGGCTTCTTCGACGTCTGCGTCCCCAAGGGCTGCAACACCTGCCCGTTCGGCACGACGGACCTCGCGGGCACGGGGCTGACGCTGGACAACAGCGGCGGCGGGACGAAGTGGCTCTTCAACGACGCCTCCATCGTGCCCGGCGAGACGATCACGCTCGAGCTCATGGTCTTCGACGTCGGCGACCAGAACTACGACTCGCTCGTCCTGATCGACAACTTCAAGTGGAACGCGGCCGATCTCGGCACCGGCGTCCACGACTGAGGTCCCCCCTCACCACGAGGGCGCCTCCTCGAGCGCCCTCGTGGTGAAAACCCGTCCGTGGTCCAACGGTTGGACCTCAAAAGAACGACTCTCCGAAAACCTCCCCGACCGTTGTCAAGCGGCGAAAGCGTGGGAAGGCGACCGCGCCCGCGGGCGTTCCCATTTTTCTCCATTGCGTCTCGTCGCATCCGTAGGCATCTTCGAAGCTCGTGGCGACGAAGGCGGACGACGCAGACTGGCTCGCACCCGGCCCTCCCGGGCGGCCCCCGCGATCCAGCCTCGCCTTGCGTCCCGTCCCACGGAACGTTTCCAGCCTCATCGTGACCGCCGTCCTCGCTACGGCCGCCGTCGGCTGCGCCGCCCCGGGCGGGCTCTCGCCGATCCACGCGGCGGCGGGTGTTCCCGCGCCCGTCACGCGTGTCTCCGCCCCCGTCGAGCGGCCCACCGCGGTGCGATCCACCGAGGCGCGCGTCGTCACCACCGAGACCCGGCTCGCCGCGGCTGCGTGGCGCTCCGTCGCCGAGGACCTCGACAGCGAGATCCTCGCGAACACCTCGCGTTGCCCGGCGGAGATGGCGCTCGTCGACGGCCGCGTCTGCGTCGATCGCTGGGAGGCTTCTCTCGTCGAGCGCCTCCCGAGCGGCGAGGTGCGCGCGTGGTCGCCCTATCACCCGGTCGACGGCCACGAAGCCGACGTACGCGCCGTGTCTCGCCCGGGCGTGACCCCGCAGGGTTACATCAGCGGCGAGCAAGCGCAGCGCGCCTGTCACGCCTCGGGCAAACGGCTCTGCGCCGCCGACGAGTGGGAGCGCGCCTGCCGTGGCCCGCAACGCACCCGCTTCCCTTACGGCGACGAGCGCAAGAGCCGCGTGTGCAACGACGACATCCGCGGCGCGCACCCCGTCATCGAGGTCGCCTTGCGCCTCGGCATCCCCGAAGAGCGCCGCTGGTCCGATGGGATGAACCAGCCCCTCATCAACCAGCTCCCGGACTCGCTCTTCCAGACCGGCGCGCGCGCCGAGTGCACGAACGAGTACGGCGTCTTCGACATGGTCGGCAACCTGCACGAGTGGATCGAGGATCAAAACGGAACGTTCCGCGGCGGCTTCTACATGGACACGTCGCTGAACGGCGAGGGCTGCTCGTACCAGACCACCGCGCACGACTTCCGCTACCACGATTACTCCACGGGTTTCCGTTGCTGCATGGACCCCGATCGAGTCGAGTGAGATGCTTCGAATGACGATGGGCCCCTGGGCTCGAGCGGCCTACGCGCTCACGATCGCGCTCTCCGTCCTCCCGGGCTGCAAGAAAAAAAAAGAGGAGGCCCCCATCTCGCCGCCGCCGCCGCCGCGCGGGGCAGCCTCGCTCGCCCAGCTCTCCACGGGCCTCGGCACCGCCAAGGGCCTCGACGCGACCCTCGCGCCGCCCTCGACGCGCTTCGATCACGTGCTCGTGCTCGACGACAAACGGGCCATTCTCGCGGGGGGCGTCCCCGGCAGCGTGGCGATCGCGCTCATGACCGAGGACGCGGGCAAGACCTGGAAGGCGTTCCGCGCGGATCGCGAGACGTGGTCGAGTTACGCGTTCGGGCAGGACGGCATCTTCGCCCTCGCCCTCGGGCCGAAGGAGACGACCGCGGAGGCGCCTCCGGCGGTCGGCAAAAAGGCGCCCCCGCCGCCGCCCTTCCAGTTCTTCTTCGCGGGCCTCGACGCGCCCTCGTTCGGCACGGCGCAGCTCGTCGATCAGCCCCCGCTCGCGCGTAGACCCGACCCGAAAGCGCCCCTGCCCAAGCCGCGGCTCGCGCTGCTCGACAAGGCGACGGCTTCGCTCGTGGTCGAGCCCGCGCCGAAGAAGTATTTCGCGCGGTACGTGACGCCGGCGGGCACCGATGCGCCGGCCGAGGTCGAGCTCCCCAAGCTCGAGACCTTCGCCACCGGGCCCGTGGGCAGGCCGCCGCGGCTCTTCTCGGTGAAGGGACGTGAGGTCGTGTCGCGCAAGTGGCCCGCGCCCGGGCAGACCGTCGCGGCGCCTGCGGAGTCCGAGTACATCGACCTGAAGCTCCTGAAGCCGACGCCCACGCTCCTCGCCGAGTTGTCCGCGCCCGCGGCGTGTGACGTCGGTTCGATCTCGTACCACGCGATCACGCAACCGCCGAGCAAGCAGAATCCGAACAAGAACTACTTCCTCGTGGTTTCGCCCGATGGGCTGAAGCTCGTCCCTCGGCCTGCCGAGGCGCTCGCCGGCGCGCCTATCGGGTGCAGCGACACGAAGTTCGTCGTCGAGGCGCTGGATGCCGACAAGCAGAGCATAACGCTCCTGCTTTGTGACCTCGAAGGCAAGTGCACGACCCCGTCGCGCCCCGTATTCAAGCCCTGGATCGAGAAACACGAGCGCCAGCTCGTCGCGGTGCCGACGGCGACGGGCGCGGCCGCCGTGATCCGCGCGCAGGCCGGTGAGCGCTGGGGCCTCTACTACGCGCAGTCGACGGACGGCGGGAAGTTTTACGAGCGCGCCCGCATCATCGGCGAAGGGATCGGCGCGCGGGGGCGCGTCGATCTCGGCGCGCTCGTTTCGTTCGGAAAACGGACGATGCTCATCGTATCCGCCGATGTAACGGGTACCTCGAGGCGCGGCTACTACGTGCTCGTATCCGACGACGACGGCGCGACCTGGAGCCCGCCGTAACCGCAAAAGGCACGATTCCCTCGACCCGAGCCGCTCTCGTCTGCCGAAGAGGCATGCAAAGATGAGAGAGGAAACGGGTGCGTTCGTTCAAAAATGAACGATCGTCCCTTTGAGATGCGCAAAGGAGCGTCGAAAGCGTGGCGCTCGCGCGGCAGGGGGCGGGCGCATAAAGACGGCACATGCGAGGGCGGCTTCGCATGGAGTGAACCAAGCGGGCTCGTCGTTCGGGTTCGTCCGAGCAAGCTGGAGGGAAACGTGGCTCGGTCCGCCCGGACATACCGCGTCGCGCTCGGCTGGGGTTCGCCGTGACACACGCCTGCCTGCGCTTGCTGGGTTTGGCCGCCGGCGATCAATCGAACGGACGGCGCGATCCGGCGCGAAAAAACGTTTTGGACGTTGGTGCGTCCTCGGATGACGCGTCCATTCGTGCGTGCGGCGCGCGTCGGTCATAACGATCGATCGCGGCTTTGCCGCTCCGGTCGAGCAGGGCCGGAAGGGCGCGCGAGGTCGGCGACGCGGATTGGGTTGGTCCTTCGAAACGAACGTGCGGCCCGAATCGAGGGCGGGGTGTCTCCACCGCCTACGTCGGGCCGCCGTTTCTCAACAACCTGCTTGCAGGCTGCGGATCACTTCGCCGCGGGTTGCGCCGCGGGCGCCTGGCCACCGCCACGCTTACGGCCGCCCTTCGCCGCGGGGGCCGCCTTCTTCGCGGGGGCGCCGGCCGTCGAGGGGCCGCTCGCCGTCTTGCGCGCGTTCAGGCTCGCCTGCTCCGCCGTCTTGAGGTCGGCCGCATAGCGGGCAAAGCGACGATCACCACCCTGGAAGATGCGCTTGGCGAGCTTGAGCTCCTTGAGCGCCGCCGCCGCCCGCGTCTGCGGAATGCCGGCCTGGCGGGCCACGTCGCTGGCGCTCACGCCGTTCGACGCCTTCACGATGCGCTCCACCGAATTGAGGACCTCTTGCCGCTCCGCGGAGAGGGCCGCCGTCTTCTTCGGACGGCCGGGCTTGCGCTTCGCGGGCGCCGCCGGAGCAGCCGCGCGGCCACGCTTCGCGGGCGCCGGGGCCTCCGGAGCCGCCACGAGCGCCTGCGGCACGCGCGCCGGACGACCGCGACCCCGGGTCGCAGCCGCAGCCACGAGCGGAGCCGCCGCCGGAGCGGCGGTGACGGCCTGGCCGAGTTTATCCTTGACCAGTGCGAGAATCGCCTGGTCGGGCATCTTCCGCACAAGTTCCACAATCTGCTGCTCGAAAGCGTCGGTTGCCATGTCTTCTCCCTCGCCGAATCCCGCTCGGCGGATGGTTACGACTATGCCTTTGGAGACGGGCGGGTCAAGCGAATAAAGTGGCGGGACGGTCCTTTCGTTCATTTTTTTGGTGCGGCCCGCGCGCCTCCCAGGTTTTGCCTCCACCGCCGCGTGGCCTCGCCGGACGTTTACCGGACCGACCGACCGCTCGAAATCCCGCGCGAGACCGCGAGATGCTCGCATTGTCCAGCCAGCTCCAGCGTTTGGCGCGCGCGCGGGCCGCCAGTCGATCCAGGCTTTACGACCCGGGCTTTGCCGTGCAGAGACCCGTGTCCTCCCGGATTGGGGGCGGGGCTCTCCCTAAAGACCGGCCCCGACGTCCCTTCATTGCTGCTCCTTCTCTGCGCAGCCCATGACCGGCGGTGGCACCGGGATAACCACGTGGGCGACCTCGAGCCGAGCGCGCTTCGAGCGCGAGCGCCTCGGGACGCGTCCGCGACGATTTGGAGCGAGCCCCCCACGCGAGGCCACGCGAGGCCCGAGCGCCGATAGCGGCGCGCCAGAGGACCCCGGGACGGCGTGATGTTCACCGCAAAGCCGCGCGCCTCGGCGCCATGAAACCGACGAGGAGCGGGCGCCCGGGACTTCGGGCCTCCGGCGCGGTGCGTTCTCGCGCTCGTATAATAAGGAGAGGATGGGCGCGCCTTCCGGCCGCGTGGCGACGCGCCCCACGAAGCGAGGGTCGGCGTCTCTCTTTTCGAGCAGGCCGCTCCGCCGAAGCCATGAAGGCCGAGGCCGAGGGGAGCATGAAGAGGAGATGATGCGGTGATGTCGCGGGATGAAGAGGAGCGCGCGTGGTCAGCGCATGCGCGCGGCCGATGTCACTCGGCGTCGATGCGATACAGCTTGCCGGGCGCGCCGCCCTGGCTGTTGTCCACGATGACGTAGAGCTCGCCCGCGGTGTCCTCGCCGAACGAAGTGATGCCCCCGGAGAGCGCCGTGCTTTCGAGATCCGCGGTGATCTCGCCCTCGGCGATGACGCTGCCCTTCGACCACGCGAGCGTGTAGAAGCGCTTCGAGCAATAGTCGGCGTAGAGGTACGTCCCGACGAGCCCCGGGATCTTGCTCCCGCGGTAGACGTATCCGCCCGTCACCGAGCAGTTGCCGCCATCGTGGCTGTACTCCGCGACCGGCAAGGTCAGGCCCGTCATGTCGCAGTTGTTGGCCGGGTCGTAGCATGCAGACCCTTCCATGGTGTTCCAGCCATAGTTCTTGAGGCCTTCGCCCGGCGGCTCGACGTTGATTTCCTCGAGCACGTTCTGGCCCACGTCGGCGATGTAGAGATCGCCGGTGCAGCGATCGAAGCTGAAGCGCCAGGGGTTGCGCAGGCCCCAGTTCCAGATGTCGGCGTCGCCGTTCTGCAGGTTTCCGGGCGGCGGCGTGGGGTACGTATCGACATCGATGCGCAGGATCTTGCCGAGCTTCGAGCTCGTGTCCTGCCCGTTCTCGTCCGGATCGCCGCCGCCGCCGCCGTCGCCCGTGCCCACGTAGAGCAAACCGTCGGGCCCGAAGGCGAGCATGCCGCCGTTGTGGTTGCTGTAGCCCGGGTGCGGGATGGTGAGAATCACCTTGCCCGACGCCTGATCCGCCGTGTCCGCGTTGACGCGAGCGTACTCGGCGACGGCGATCGCCCCGCTCGGGCTCGCCTTCTGCGTGTAGTAGACGAAGAATCGGCCATTTTGGGCGTAGTTCGGGTGGAACGCGAGGCCGAGCAGGCCGCGCTCATTGGCCTGCGACTCGACGATCGCGCTGATGTCGAGGAAGGGCTCGGGCGCGAGATTGCCGCCGTTCAGGAGGCGGATCCGGCCGGGCTTCTCGATCAAGAAGAGCCGGTCCGTATCGCCGGGCGCGCCGGTGACGTAGGTCGGGCGCTGCAGGTCCGTCGCGAGCTCGGTGAGCTTGAGCTTGGGCAGCGCCGCCGCCGTGCCGGGCGCGCATACCTGCATCCCGCCGCCGCTGCCCCCGCTGCCGCCCATGCCGCCGCCTGCGCCGCCCATGCCGCCCGTGCCGCCGCCTGCGCCGCCCATTCCTCCGGCCGCGCCCGCGCCGCCGTCACCGCCTGTGCCGCCCGTGCCGCCTGCGCCCCCCTGGTTGTCGTCGCCGCAGCCCACGGTCGAGAGCGCGCCCGTGGCCGCCCCGACAAAGAAGAGAAATGCCAACCTGGTCCCGTTCGACTTCAAGAAATCCATGTCCACAACGTACGCGGATCGACCCGGGACGTCGATCCCTTCGCGGCAAATGGTGGGCAGCGGACGCGCGTACTCCGGCCTCGGAGCGGCCGTCGGAACGAAACATTGCGGCGTGGCCGCTCATGACTACGTTTCCCTGCGACACGTCCTTCACCCGAACAGCATCCAGGGAGTGCACAGCATGAACTCGTGGGACTACAGGGAGCAAACGTGGGGCGCCTCCGGCCTCACGCGTGGCGCGAGCCGCGTCGCTTTCCTGAAACGCGTCTACGGCCTCTTCACGGCGAGCGTGCTCTTTTCCGCCATCGGCGCGCTCGTGGCGCTCCACGCGGGTGTCTCCGCGTCGCAGGCCTTCGTGGCCGTGGGCGGTACGCGCGTGGCCGTACCGCCGCTCGTCGCGTTCTTCGGACAGCACTACATCATCGGCGCGATCGTCATGATCGGCTCCGTCTTCGGCGCCTCGATGGTGCGGCACGTGAAGGGCCTCAACGTGCTCGCGCTTTTTGGTATGGCGACCGTGATCGGCGTGGTCATCGCGCCGTCGCTCTTCTACGCGACGCTCGCCGCGGGCCTCGGCAAGACGCTGTCGTCGTCGCCCATTCGTGACGCGTTCCTGCTCTCCGTCGGTGGTTTCGGCGGGCTCACGGCGTACGCGCTCACGACGAAGAAAGATTTCTCGTTCCTCGGCGGCGCGCTCACGATGGGCCTCTTCGTGATCATCGGCGCGGGCCTCTTGAACCTCTTCCTCGGCAGCTCGGTCCTCGGCCTCGCCATCGCGAGCGTGTCCGTGTTGCTCTTCGGCGCGTACGTCCTCTACGATACGTCGCGCTTGCTCCGGGAAGGCGAGGACGACGCGGTGGGCGGCGCGATCTCGCTCTATATGAACTTCCTGAACATCTTCCTCGCGCTCTTGCGCATCCTCTCGTCGCGCCGCGGAGATTGACGCGGACGACGACTCGGGCCAAGCAACGGCGCCCGATGCGACACCGCGTTTCCACGGCCCTCTCCCTCGTCGTCAGCCTTTCCCTCGTCGCTTGTGAAAAGAGCGGCGGCGAGGGGGGAGCGCCTCCCGCCTCCTCCGCGTCTCCGGGCGCCGCCGCGTCCGCCGTTCCTCCCGGAAAAACCGCCGACGTCGCGCCGAGCGCCGCCGCGCCGAGCGCCTCCGCGCTCGCCCCCGCCGAGCCGCCGGGGCTCGTCGGGACGTGGGAGGGCCGCTACGACGCAAAGAAGGGCGAGGTCGAGATGCCGCCCAAGGTGAAGGACAAAGTGCGGACGAAGGACGACGGCAAGGCGTCCGTCGGCCCGGGGACGCTCACGATCACCATCGGCACGGACGGCGAGCTCAAAGGGAAAACCGAGGGCGCGCTCGGCGCCGCGGGCTTGAGCGGAAAGGTCGAGGGGGATGACGTGCGCGCGACGTTCTTCCCGGAAGACGCTCTTTCGAAGAATGCGATGTTCGGCATCGTCCAGGGCAAGCGCAAAGACGACAAGATCGTCGGGCGCATCCGGGTGGCGAGCGGGGACGCGTCGGTCGTGCGCGAGGCCGAAATCGAGCTGAAGAAGAAGGACTGACGTTTATCGCGGCGAGAGCGCCGAGAGCGCGGAGGGCGGGGCGCCGGGCTGCTCGAGCACGCTCCACACCTTCGCTTCGATGAAGACCCGCACGAGGTCGGCGTCGACGTGCCCGTCTTTCACCTCGAAGCCGAGGATGTCGAGCGCGCGGTCGACGGGGACGGCCTTCTTGTAGGGCCTGTCGCTCGCGGTGAGCGCGTCGAAGATGTCGCTGACGCTCATCATCTTGGATTGGAGCGGGATCTCCTCGGCGCGGAGCCGGTGCGGATACCCCGTCCCGTTCAGCCGCTCGTGATGCGAGCCGGCGATGACGGCGACGCGGCGGAACTGCTTGCCCCAGGGGATCTGCGAGAGAAACTGGTAGGTGTGGACGACGTGGTTTCGAATCTCCTCGATCTCCGCGGGCGTGAGCGAGCCACGCGCCACCGACAAACACGCGACCTCTTCGGCAAGGAGCAGCGGCACGACGTCGCCCGAGAAGTCGGTGAACGTCTCGCGGGCGATGGCCTCGATGCGCGCGAAATCGCCGCCTTTGAGGACCGAGGGCTCGTTCGCGGCGCAGATGGCCGCATACGCCGCCTCGAGCTCGGCCTTGCGCGCCGATAACTCCTGATCGAGCGCCGCGAGCTCCTCGGCGCGCGCGCCGCGCTGCACGAGCCGCAGCTTGCGCTCGAGGATCTCCACCTCGTAGGAGCGCGAGGCGATCTCGATACGATGGCGGATGATGGCGAGCTCGTGCGGATAGAGCTTCTTCGCCTTGACGAGGACCTGCTCGCGCACGCCGATCTTGCCGAAATCGTGCAGCAGCGAGGCGTACTCGAGCTCGCGCAGGTCGTCCTTCGTCCAGGTGACGCCGCGATAGGGGCCGGCGGCGTCGCGCTCGAGCGCGCGCGCGAGGCCCACCGTGAGGAGCGCGACGCGCCGCGAGTGACCACTCGTCGTGGGATCACGTTGCTCGATGGCCTCGACGCTGGCGCGGACGAACCCCTCGAGCATGTGGTGGATCTCGGTATAAAGAACCGCGTTCTCCAGCGCGATGCCGGCCTGCGATCCGAGCGTGCCGACGAGCTCTTCGCTGCGCGCGTCGAAGGGGACGACCTGGTCTTCGATGTCCTCGTCCGAGCGGAGCTTGCGGTCGGCCGCGCGCTTCTTGTTGATGAGCTGGATGACGCCGATCACCTCGCCTTTGCGCGAGAGCAGCGGCATGCAGAGCATCGACTTCGTGCGATAGCCGATCTTCGCGTCGAACGATCGATCGAAGCCGTACGGCGATACCGCGGGCAGGTCGTAGACGTCGGCGATGTTGAGCGGGCGCTTGTGCAGCGCGACGTAACCCGACATCGAGCGAGGGCTGACGGGCAGGGTGAACTCGCGCGCGTCGAAGGGCACGCTGTCGTTTTGCGAGAGCTTGAAGCGCAACGTGCGGCGGAGCGGGTCGGGGTCGTCGCCCTCGACGACGTAGATGCTGCCCGCGTCGGCGCCCGTGATGAAGCGGCTCTTCTCCAGGATGAGCGAGAGCAGCTTGTCGAGCTCGCGCTCGGTGGTGATGGCCTTGGCAATCTCGATGAGCTCGCCGAGCTCGTAACGATAGCGGTTCAGCCATTTGCCGCGCGCCTCGGCGCGGGCCTTCGACTCGAGCAGCTCGCAGACGTTGTGGATGGCGACGTAGAGCTCGTCGGCGCTCGGGTCGGGGCTGACGAGCGCGCCGAGGCCGCGGTTCAAGGCGCCGGCGACGTCGCCGATCGCAGGGCTGCCGACGAGGACGAGCATGGCCTCGCCCGAGGCGAGCTTGTGCGCGAAGGGGCGGAGCACCTCGCGGGCGCGGTCCCAGATCGCGCCGGGGGCGAGCACCGCGAAGAGCCGGTCGCTGCGCACCGTGACGAGCAAAGGATGCGGCCGGACGACGGTGCGATCTTCGATTCGCGCGTCGGCCACGAGGCGCGCCTCGACGATGTTCATCAAGGTGAGCGCGTCGCGGCCGAATCGCGTCGAGCTGCGGGCGGGGTCGTTCGAACCGTCGACGAAAAAGCTCACGAGGCGGCCCCTTTTTCGCGTGGTTCGTCCGCGGAGCCAGGGTTCGTCGGGGCCGATTGCGCCGCGGCCGGCCCGTCGCGGCGATCCCGCTCGCGCTCTTTCTCCGCGCGCCGCGCCGCGACCTCCTGATCACGCTTCTCGTAGGCGACGATGATGCGCTGCACGAGGGGGTGGCGGACGACGTCGACCTCGCTGAAGTGACAGATCGCGATGCCGTCGATGCCCGCGAGCAGCTCGCGCGCCTCGGCGAGGCCGCTCCGCGCGCCGTGCGGGAGGTCGACCTGCGTGACGTCGCCCGTGACGACCGCGCGGGACGAGTAACCGAGGCGCGTGAGGAACATGCGCATCTGATCACTCGTCGCGTTCTGCGCCTCGTCGAGGATGACGAAGGAATCGTTCAGCGTGCGGCCACGCATGAACGCGAGCGGCGCGACCTCGATCTGTCCGCGGGAGACGAGGCCCGAGGCTTTGTCGGCGTCCATCATGTCGTGCAAAGCATCATAGAGCGGACGCAGGTACGGGTTTACCTTCTCGGCGAGGTCGCCCGGCAAAAAGCCGAGCCGCTCGCCCGCTTCGACCGCGGGGCGCGTCAGGATGATGCGCTTGACCCGCCGCTCGAGCAGCGCGTGCACCGCCATCGCCATGGCGAGGTAGGTCTTGCCCGTGCCCGCCGGCCCGATGCCGAACGTCATGTCGTGCGTGCGGATCGCCTGGATGTATCGCTTTTGCGCGATCGTCTTGGCGGTGATGGGCCTGCGTCGCGCCGTGACGAGCACGACGTCCTCGAAGAGCTCGCGGAGCGTGAGCGCGGGGTCCTCGCGGAGGGCTTGTACGGCGCGCACGTAATCCTGCGCGTCGAGCACGGCGCCGCTGCGCAGGAGCTGGGCGGCCTCGGCGAGGAATCGCTCGGCGAGCGCGACCGCGTCCGCGTCCCCGGCGAGGCGAATGATGTTGCCCCGCAGGCTCGCGTCGAGGCCGAGCGTCCTCGCCACGGACTTCAGGTGTTCACTCGCCGGACCGGCGAGCGAGACGAGCGTGGCGTTGTCGAGCACCTCGACGTCGGCCGTGATCCGAATGGGCGTGCTGCTGCTCATGGTTCGCTCTGTCGTCTCCTTGACCCTCTGCCTCGCGCGTGCGAGCGTCGTGCCCGCCTGTCGGGCGCGAAGCCGGAAACATTCCGCGAATGGTGCACACGAAAAGCGGGGACACGAAGCGCCTCGGGGGAGGCTCGCGCGGGAGCATAGCCAAGGCGGTGCTCTTCGGCGCGCTCGGGTGTGTTTTTTCTGTTCCGGCGCTCGCACAGGTTCCGCCGGCGCCGCCCGCCGAACCGGGAAAGACCACGCAGCCCGCTCCGCCGCAGAGGCCCCCCATCCGCCTGCCGGGGCCTCTCCCGCGGCCGAAGGTGATTCCGCCGCCGGCTTCGCCCGCCGGTCCGCCGCCGCCGCCGCCGGCTGGAAAAACGCCGCCCGTGGTGACGCCTCCGCCAGCGCCGGTGCAGCCTTTCCCGCTCGAGGTGGACGTGCCCAGCCGCACGGAGCCGCGTTTGGCCCTCGCCGGCTTTCAAGGCGGCGTTTTCCTGCGCGACCCCTCGGACGACATCCGCGTGTATGTGCGGGGCCGCCTGCACCTCGATTTCCATTCCTTCCTCGGCGGCGGCGCGGGCGCGCTCCCGGCCGAGAGCGGCGGCGCGTTGCTCACGCCGCGTTTTTTTGCACGTCGCGCCCGTATCGAGGTCGGCGCCGACCTCTTCCGCCGGTGGTTTGCCCTCATCGGGGTGGATTTCGGCGGGCAGCCCATAACGAACCCGATCGGCGAGGCCCAGCCGCCGAGCTTGCCGCCCGGACAAGCGCCGCTCTCCACGGGGTCGCGCTTCCTGCCGCCCCAGTCCGTGGGCCCGACGGCGCAGCTCGCGAACGCCTACCTCGACTACACCCTGCTCCGTCAGTTTCACGTGATGCTCGGGCAGCACCAGGCCCCGTTTTCCCTGGAGAACCGCACGGGCAACGATCTGCACCCGTGGATGGAGCGGGTGCTGCCGATTCGAGCGTTCGTCCAGCCGAACGGCAAGGAAATCGGCATGACGATCTGGGGCGACCTCAACGAGGCGCAAACCCTGAGCTACGAGCTCGGCCTCTTCGTCGGCGACGGACCGAATCGGCCGCAGGTCGACGCCTACCCCGATTTCATCGGCCGCGTCGTGGTGCGCCCCTTCGCCCGAGGCACGTCGATGGGCGACGAGGAGGCGCCCTCGGGTTTGTCCGCGGCGCTCTCGCGCGCGCACATCGGCGTGAGCGCGCAACGCGGCGCGCGAGACCCGGCGTTCGTCGCGTACGACTATCCCGCGATCACCACGGCGCAGGGGTTCGCCCTCTGGGATCCGCGCTACCACGATTCACGCGGCAGGCTCGTGCGCGTCCTGCCGTCGGGCGCGCAAAACCGCATCGGCGGCGAGCTGCGCGTGCCGATCGATCGGTACGAGCTGCGCGCCGAGGCGTACTGGGTCGACAACGGGACACGCGAGGCGCTGGACGGGCTCGCGTTCAGGTACACCGAGCGGATCGGCAACGTCGAGGGCGTGGGCTGGTACGTGCACGCGTCGGCGTGGCCCGTCGGCGACGCGTTCGTCGGCGGCGAGCCGGGTTTTTCCCGGCCACCGCGGCTCGACCTGTCGAGCGGCACGCCCAAGAAGAGCTACGACGACAGGCGCGGGCTCGAGGTGATGGCGATCGCGGCAGGCGTCCAGGCGCGTTACGACGGCGCGGCGCGCGGGGGCGACTACGACGCGGCCACGCCCGGCGCGCCGGGGCGGACGTCGAAGATCTCGGTGCTGCAGCTCGGCCTCGGCGCGACGTACTGGCACACGCGGTTCGTCCGGGTGACGGTGAACTGGCTCGCCTACCACACGCCGGGGAGCGGCGCGGGGGAGAACCTCGCGCTCGTGCCGGGGAACCTGCTCGACGACGCGGACAACCCGGCGCGATCCTCGGCGTGGATGCACGAGCTCGGCGCGCGCGCGGCCTTGAACTTTTGAGGTCCCAAGGTCGCACCACAATTTTGGCCCAGCCTCGCGCCGCGCGTTAAGGCCCGGTTAGCCAATGCGTCAGTGGATCGCCATCGGTGCCGCCGTGGGGCTCGTGGCCGTCACGCTCCCCATGTTGCGCAAGCACGACGTGGAGCTCGCCGGCCTCCTCGCGAAGAGCAAAATCGAAACGAACGGAGGGCCCGTCGTCACGCGGGAGGTGACACCACCTCCACTCACGGACGTCGATCTCACGCGCATCGACGATCGAGGCAACGTCGCGATCGCGCCTGCGCACGGCAATCGTCGGGCGGAGCTCACGGTGGTGCCGAAGTACCAGCGCGCGGCGATGGCGTTCATGCGCCAAGGGCGCGTGCCCGAGGGCGCCGTCGTGATGACGGACATCAAGACGGGCAAGGTCCTCGCGTGGGCGAGTTACGTCGACCAAGGGGCGCTGCACGACGTCGCCGCGGAGGCGACGGCGCCCTCGGCGAGCGTGTTCAAGATCGTCACGGCGACGGCGCTCGTGGAGCAAGCCGGGCTCGGGCCGAACACGAAGCAATGTTACTCGGGCGGCGAGCACTCGATCACCGCGCGGGACCTCGTCGACAACAAGAAACGCGACAAGTGGTGCGCCACGCTCGCGCAGGCGATGGGCCGGAGCCTGAACACGGTCTTCGCCCGGCTCGCGAGCAGGAACCTCGATCGAGGCGCGCTCGAAGGGACGGCGCAGAAGCTCGGCTGGGGGCAGGACATCCCGTTCGACGTGAAGCTCGCGCAGAGCACGATCTCCCTGCCCGAGGACGAGCTCGGCTTCGCCCGCACGGCCGCCGGCTTCTGGAACACGACGCTCTCGCCGTTCCAGGCCGCGAACCTGGCCACGACGGTCGCCAACGGCGGCGAGATGATCCGCCTCTCGATCGTGGACAACGTGAAGGACGAGGACGGCGAGATCTACCGGGGCCCCACGGCCCGTTTGCCCCTCAAGCGGGTGATGAGCGAGCAGACGGCGCAGGCGATCACCACGATGATGGAGCAGACCGTGGAGTCGGGGACGAGCTACAAGTCGTTCCACGACCGAGCGGGCCGGGCCTACCTGCCGAACATCCGCATCGCGGGCAAGACGGGGACGCTCACGAAGCCGACGCCCGAGGGCCCGTTCTACACGTGGTGGGTGGGCTTCGCGCCGAGCGACAAACCCGAGATCGCGCTGTCGGTGCTGGTGGCGAACGGGGCGAAGTGGCGCGTGAAGGCGACGAACGTCGCGTCGGACATGCTGCGCGTGTACTTCGCGGACAAGGACGCGCCGGGCGTGCGGAGCCCGTTCGACACGGGCTCGCGGGCGCGACGCTAGAACTCGGTGCGAGGCACGTCGCGTGGCTCGAAGCAGCCGCGGCAGCGTGCCTCGTAGCTCTCGGCGCCGCCGACGAGCACCGTCGTGGCCTGCGGGATGAGGCGCTGCGAGCGGCTCGCGGGGCCGCCGCAGACGGCGCAGACGGCGTGCACCTTGGTGACCTCCTCGGCGATGGCCATGAGCTCGGGCATCGGCGGGAAGGGGCGGCCGAGGTAGTCCTGGTCGAGGCCGGCGGCGATGACGCGCAGGCCGCGGTTCGCGAGTTTGTCGCAGACCTCGACGATGCCTCGATCGAAGAACTGCGCCTCGTCGATGGCGACGACGTCGGTCTCGTCGAGCACGCGCTCCTCGATGCTCGCGCTCGTGCCGACGGCGACGGCCTCGACGCTCACGGCCTCGTGGCTGACGATACGATGGGCGTCGTAACGGTCGTCGATGCGCGGCTTGAACGCCTGCACGCGCTGACGGGCGAGGATCGCGCGCTTGATGCGGCGGATGAGCTCCTCGGTTTTTCCACTGAACATCGAGCCCGTGATCACCTCGACGGACCCGGTCGGACGAGCAGGTACCCCGCGCACGGGCGCAGACAGACCGCGGACGGGCAAAAGAGGCAAGGGGAAACCGCAAGCGTATGCCCCGACGCCCCCCGGGCTCCGTCTCCCTTCCTCGGGAAAGGCCGGGATCTCCGGTATTTTCGGAGGTTTGGGGGAGTCGGCGTCGAGGCGCGAGACGCTGGAGCGGCGCGGTATGTGTCGCGTCGGCGGCGGATCTTCGCCGTGTGAAGCTGGACGGACGCGCGGAAATCAGGCGCCGCCCTTGTGCAGCTTGTGCCCGTCTCGCGAGTGCATGCTAGGATGGCTGCTGTGCAAGTTGTGCTCCGCAAGCTCGGCCGTGGCTCCCGCGCCGTCGTCGGTCGACTGGTACGTGCTCCGCGGAAAGGCTCTGTCGTCGTGATCGAGTTTTCCGACGGGATGCACGAATACGTGACGACACCGGTCAAGCGGGTCCTCCGGCTCGCGGGGCGGGAAGTCTTCTACATCGAGACCGTGAACTCCCGGTATCGCCTCGAGGTCCGCGGCCGTGAGGTCGCCCTCGACGGAGCGGTCAGCGGAGGCTGAAGAGGGAGCGGTCCGCCGAGGCTGACGAGCCTGCGCTTCGGCGCCGGGCACGATCCTTCCCTGAATCCTTGCGGGCGGGCCCCTTCTTGGGCAGATTTGCCGCCCGTTTTTCAGACCGAACGACGGGGCTCGCGCAACCAACGTTGCGCCGAGGCCCGCAAAAGCATCCCCCGAGGAGTCACACGCGATGGGTTACCGTGATCGCCGCAACTCGATCAAGATGAGGCGCCGCAAGGCACAGGTGAAGAAGAAGGCGCGCGCCAAGGCCCCGAAGGTCGAGCTGGCCACGCAGGAGACCGCAGCGCCGAAGAAGTCGAAGAAGGCTGCGGCTGCGGCGCCCGCTGCGGCGAGCTGATCGTTCCGGGAAGACTCCCTCACCCCCGCCCCTCATTCATCGCTTGGGGGCTACGCTCGGACAAGCCGAGCTACGCCCCCAAACCCCCGCTCGCGGGAGAGGGGTGGGTGGGGGGAGAGGGGACCTAAAAATCGTCCTTTGCGCTGCCGGCTTTGGGTTTGGCCGTGTCCGCGGGACGATCGAGAAGGGCCGTGTCGCCGCTGGCGCACTCTTCGGCGTGCACGCGCCAGCCGCTCGCGTTGCGCCACTTCTGGACGAGCTCGGTCGTGCGGAGCTCGGCCTCGTCGATGCGTTGCCACTCGACGCGCACGCGGACCTCGGCCTCGTCGCGGGCCTTCATGCGGACGTCGGAGAGCTCGAGATCAACGACGCGCACCCGACCCCCCCAGGACGCATGCCGCTGCGCCCACGCCTCGCGCGCCGACGCCACGACGTGCTCACGCGCGATGTCCATGCGGCCGAAGCGCAGGGCCGTGTTGTGGTCGTACGCGGCGTCCATGAGCTTGTCCGTCGGCGTCTGGGGCATCATGCAGCCCGAAGCGGCGAGGGCCACGAGGAGGAGGGCGAAGGTTCGGCGCACGTACCCACGAGACGCCGCGTGAAGGGTTCCGGGCAAGTTCTTGGCCTTTCTCGTCAGAACGCGCTCGAGGCGACGAAGTACGCCTGACCGCCGGGGATCGCCTTCGCGCTGAGGCCATAGGCGTAGCCGAGGCGGAGCTGCGTGTGGACGTAGTAGCCGATCGAGAGGCCGAGCCAGAGCTCGGCGCCGATCGAGGTGTGGAGCTTGGGCGCGTCGATGAGCGCGCCGTTCGAGAGGAACGAGACGTCGTCACGCGAGAGTTTGTCGAAGGCGCCGCCGTAGTCGACGAAGACGTTGCCGTCGAGGCGGCGCAGGTAGAAGGGGAGCGTGGACAAACCCCAGTCGGGCTTGGCGATCGGGAAGCGGTACTCGACGTTCTGCAGGAGGTAGGCGCGGCCGGAGGCGCTGCCAGGCGCGTAGCCGCGCAGCACGAAGGAGCCGTCGTAGATGCCCGTCGTGACCGAGTCGACGAGGCTCACGTTGTCGAGGTCGTAGCCGCCGACGAAGAAGAAGCCGTCCCGCGGGTAGGTGCCCGCCGCGATGCCGCCCGCGACGCGCAGCGCGAGCGTGTGCAGGCCGCGCCAGGGCATGGGGATGTAACCCACGGCGGAGGCCTCGGCGGTCTGCAAGGTGAAGTCGCTGCCCGTCGCCGGGCCCGCGTACTCGACGGCGAAACGCGCGGAGTAGCCGCGGATCGAGCCGGCCGCGTCGAGCGAGCCCTCGACGTTGGAGAAGCCGTAGGACGCGCGGACGGTGCCGATCATGCCGCCGAAGGGCAGGCGCGTGCGCGGGGCGTAGGGGTCGAGCCCGGGGGTTTGTCCAGCGACCTCGGCGCGGAAGTTCGTGAGCGAGTAGGAGAGGCTCAGGGTCTGGTCGGTGAACTCGCCGGGGATCCGGTAGGTCAAGCTCGACGAGAGGCCGACGCCGCGCTCGTCGTACGGGACGTCGACGCCGCTGAGGCGGTAGCCCTGGAAGCGCGGAGAGACGGCGTGGAAGAAGCGGACGCCGAGGTCGACCGGGAGCCTGCGGTACGAGTAGTCGAGGCTCACGCGCGGCGCGGGCGCGGCGAAGTCGGCGATCATCTCGGCCGAGAACTCGTGGAAGCCCGCGACGTCGGCGCCGAAGGTGCTGAGCGTGAGCGCGTTCTGGCTGTAGTTGCCAGGGCCGAAGGAGACGGCGTAGTTGCGCGGCGCGAGCGTGGAGAGCGCGCGATAGGGCAGCTTGCGCATGGGGATGCGCTCGGGCTCGGGCGGCGGGTCGGGGCGATCCGCGGGCGGAGGTGGCGCGTCGAGGAAACGCGCCGGGTCGAGCGGCATCGCGTAGAGGTCGAAGCCCTTCGAGGTGTAGCCGACGTAGACGAGCGTCCGATCGTCGGGGCTCACCGCGGGCTGGAGCGCGCCCATGCGCACGTTCGTGACCTGCTTGAGGCCGCGGCTCGCGACGTCGTAGGCGTAGATGTTCGGGACGCCGCTGCGATCGGAGGAGAAGTAGAGGGTCTTGCCGTCGCTCGACCAGACGGGGTTCGCGTCGAGGGCGCGGTCGCGCGTGATGTTCTCGAAGGCGCCGGTCGAGGCGTCGACGATGCGGATGTCGCGGTAGCCGCCCTTCGTCCACGCGCTGTAGGCGATGGAGCGGCCGTTGGGCGAGAAGCGCGGCGTGTAGGCCTGCTCGAAGCGCGCGCTCGGGACGAGGTCGCGCCGGTTCTGGACGTGTCCCTCGGGGTCGAGGTCGGCGATCTGGAGGAAGGTCGTGCCCTTCGTGTTGACGGTGAACGTGACGCGACGGCCGTCGGGGCTCACGTCGGGCGCGCCGGCGCGAAGGCCGACGGTGAGGCGGTGGCGCGCGGCTTCGTCGCCGCGCGGCGCCGTCTTGCCGTTCTCGACGCGGTAGAGATCGTCGCGGCGGTAGACGATCTTGAAGGGGCTGTTGCTCTGGAAGAAGTGATCCCCCGCGGGCGAGAACGACGAGGTCGACATGCCGCGGGTGCGAACGACGAGCTTCGATTCGGCCTCGAAGCCGTCGCGGCGCTTGGTCAGGCGCGCGCGGTAGATGCCCTCGCGCACGTTGTAGTCGTCGCGGTAGTAGACGAGCTCGTCGGCGTCGGTCGCGCGGGCGTTTCGGGGGACGAACCGCGGGTAGTGGACGTTGCGGCCGTGGCGCGTGAGGCGGACGCCTTCGCGGATCCCGCGGGCCTCGATGGCGCGCACCTGCGCGGCGTACTTGCGGCGCAGGTGATCCTTGAAGCCGTCGTAGAGCTCCTCGTACGTCCGGCCCGTCGCGCGCCGCATCGAGCGGTTGATGCCCCAGGGCAGGACGTTGTTGCCGTAGTCCGCGGCGACGGCCGTCATCGTGTTCGGGCCGTAGACGTCGCTGATCCAGCCGAGGAAACGCGAGCCGTAGAGGTACCAGATGTTGCCCTGGGGCCAGCGCAGCGCCACGGACGACATCTGATCGAGCCGGGCGATGTTGTCGTCGAGCACGTCGGCGCGCATGAACATGTCGAAGAGCGCCGAGCGCATGCGGCCGGCGCTCGACTCGCGCGACTCGTACACGGTGGCGAGGCCCTCGATGATCCAGCGCGGCTGCACCTGGTTCGGCGCGAAGCTCTTGCCGAGGATCGTGTTGATGAGCGCGGGCAGCCCCGAGATGTTGTCGAGGTGCAGGATGTGCGTGTGCTCGTGGACGATGAGGTCGTAGAGCCAGTCGTCGTAGTCGCCGAGCGGCGAGAGGTCCCCGGGCGCGGTCGCGTAGAGGCGCACGGTGTTGAAGGGCAGCGCCGTGGCCGAGCCGTTGGCCGAGTCGACGTCGTCCGTGATCACGACCTCGGTCTTGCCGCGCGGGCGGTTGTCGAGCGCGACCGTGAGGCGCGCGTGGATGAGCTCCGAGAGGCGCGCGACGCGCTCGGCGAGGGGCGTGAGCGTGGTCGGGTGATGGACGCGGAAGTGCGCCGTCTCGAGGGTCGCCCAGTCGAGATCCGGATCTCCGACGGCCTCTGCGGTGCGGGGCACGGCGAGGGCCAAGGAGAGCGCGGCGCCTACGAGGGCCGCGCGGCGCGTGGAGGAGCGCTTCACAGGTCGTCGTAGAACATCGGCTCGCGGTTCCGCGCGTAGCGGTAGACGAGCTGCCTGCCCTCGCTCCCGATCTGGGTGAAGCGCGCGCCGAAGCCGGGCTCGGAGGAGCCGCTCGCCTCGCGCGTCCATTGCACGACGGCCTTCGCGTAGAACTCGTAGTCGCCGGGCATGAGGACGCGGAGCTGGACCTCGGCGCCGAGCTTCGGGATGCGGTAGGTCGAGACGAAGATGCCGCCGTGCTCGATGACGTCGTTGCCGGAGAGGCCCTTGTAGAAGTTCGAGGTGCTGTGCGTGCCGAGCTCGACGTCGACGGGGCGCACGCCGGGCGGGACCTGCGCCTTGCCCGGCGCAGGCGTGGCCTTGGCAGGCGCGGGCGTGGCCTTCGCGGGCGCGGGTGTGGGCTGCGGATCCTTGCGCGGCTCGGCCTTCGCAGGCGCGGGCGTGGGCGCAGGCGCAGGCGCCGGCGCAGCGACGGGCGCAGGCGCAGGCGTGGGCGCAGCGACGGGCGCAGGGATGGGAGCGAGCGCGGGCGCAGCCGCGACGGGAGCGAGCGCGGGCGCGGGCTTCACCTCGACGACGCGTTGCGGCTCGACGACGGGCTCCGGCGCGATCTGGAGGACGGGCGCGGGTTTGATCACCTCCGCGACGGGCTCGGGCGCGGCGGGCTCGGGAGGAGGCTTCGCGACCTCGACGCGTTGCGGTTCGGGCTCGGGAGGTGGCTTCGCGACCTCGACGCGTTGCGGTTCCGGCTGGGGAGGAGGCTTCGCAACCTCGACGCGTTGAGGTTCGGGTTGGGGAGGGGGGTCCGGAACCACAACGCGTTGAGGTTCGGGTTGGGGAGGGGGGTCCGGAACCGCAACACGTTGAGGTTCGGGTTGGGGAGGGGGGTCCGGAACCGCAACACGTTGTGGTTCCGGTTGGGGGGCGGGCTTCGTCTCCGCAACGGGTTGCGCCGCCGGCTGGCCCGTCCCCTTGTGCTTCGCGAGCGCGTTCACCTTCGCGAGCGACGCGGCGACCGACTCGAGCACCGTGTCGACGGCGGGGTGATCCACGTCGAGCGCCTGCACGTCCGCGAGGACCTTGCGCACGTTCTTGAGCGCGACGTCGCGGCCGTCGAGCACGGCGCCGCCGCTGCGCTCGATCTTGTGCAGGATGCCCATCGTCTTCGCGATGGGCTCGGCGGCCTCGAGGAGCTCATCGGGCGCGTCGTCGGCGCTCTGCAGGGCGGAGAGCGCCTCGGCGAGGGATGCGCGCGCGATCTTTGCGAGCTGAGCGGGTTCCACGGTCCTCCTCCAAGAAAGCGCGCCAGTCGCGGAGCGCGGCGTCAGCCTAGCAAAGGCGCTGGCGCAAGAAAGAGCCGGGCGAGGGCCGAGGCGTCCGCGGGCGCGCCGTCGATCTCACCCCGCACCAGGATCACCGCGCCATCCCCGGTGCGGATCACGGCAAAACCCCCCTCGGCGTAGCCCTCGCCAGGCGCGAGCGCGCCGGGAAAATGCGCCGCTTCTCGGGCCTCGAGCACGGTCACGAGCGCGCCCGCGATCTCGGTGAAGGCGCCGGGCGCGGGCGCGAGGGCGCGGACGTGGCGGAGCACGCGATCGGTGGGCCAGGTCCAGCGGATCGCGTGCTCGTCGTCGCCGAGGGCGGGCGCGTGCGTCACGAGCGCCTCGTCTTGCGGGATCTCGGCGATCGTCTCGCCGCGCGACAGGCGCATGCAGGTGCGGCGCAAGGCGCGCAGCGAGGGACGATCGAGGGCGCGCGCGAGGTCCCAGCCGGTCCAGCGAGGATCGATCACGAGCTCCTCCTGCTCCAGGATCGCGCCGGTGTCGTACTCCGCGGCGATGCGGTGCACGGAGACGCCGGTGATCGCGTCGCCGGCGAGGATCGCCCATGTCGTCGGATCGGGGCCGCGGTGGCGCGGCAGGAGCGAGGGATGGACGCCGATGCCGCCGAGCCGCGCGCTCTCGACGAGGCGCATGGGCAGGCGCGTGGTCCAGAACCAGCTCACGACGAGGTCGGGCTGGAGGCGCGCGACGCGATCGAGCAGCGCGGCGTCCGTGACCCTGGGCTTGACGATCACGCGATCACCGAACACGCGCCGCGCGCGACGGAGGCCGAGGGCGTCCTTGCGGCAGACGGCGCAGAGCTCGATCGAGTGCCCGTCCTTCGCGAGCAGGAGCGCCGCGAGGGGCAGGCCAAAAAACGCGATGCGGAGCGGCATGACGCTCTCTCCTTACCCCAAAAATTTTCCCGCTCCGTAGGGCCCTGGTAGCAATCGCGCCCATGGCGTCATCCCCGCGCCCTTCGTTTCATCCGGCCCTGCGGTCCGGACACCGGTTCGACCCGGCTGCAGCGAGGCGGCCGATCCTGGTGTTCGAGGACGTGCACAAGGCCTACCGGCCGGACCAACCCGTCCTGCGAGGGATGTCGCTCACGATCGAGCGCGGGGAGTTCGTGTTCATCACGGGGCCCTCGGGCGCGGGCAAGAGCACGCTGCTCCGGCTCGTGCACCGCACCGAGCGCGTCGACGAGGGCCGGATCCTCTTCCTCGGCCGCGACGTGGGGCGCCTGCGCGAGGACTCGATCCCCGCCCTGCGCCGCAACATCGGCTACGTCTTCCAGGACTTCAAGCTCGTGCCGAGCTGGACCGTGTTCGACAACGTGGCCGTGGCGCTCGAGGTCGTGGGCCTGCCGCCGCGGCTCGTGCGCAGCCGCGTGGGCGAGGCGCTCGAGCGCGTCGGGCTCTCGGGGCGCGGCGACGAGCAGGCCAAGCGCCTCTCGGGCGGCGAGCAACAAAGGGTCGCGATCGCGCGGGCGATCGTGGGCGAGCCGGCGCTCATCCTCGCCGACGAGCCGACGGGCAACCTCGATCCCGAGCTCGCGATCGACATCCTCGGCCTCTTCGAGGACATCCACGAGACCGGGGCCACGGTGCTCTTCGCGACGCACGATCGGACGCTGCTCGACGTGCGCCCGCGGCGCGTGGTGGTGCTCGACGCGGGCAAGGCGACGGACGCGCCGAACGGGCTCGACATGGCAGGTGATGACGTCCCGATGAACCTCGTGGCGTAGGGAGGAGCTGCATGGCGAGCGAACGGTACGGCGTGCGAGTGCCCATGAAGGCCTGGAGACCCGGGCGAGGGGACATGCGCGTGCACGTGCAGTCGATCTTCTCCCTCGCGGTCGCGTTCGTGTGCCTGGCGGCCTCGCTGCTCGTGGTGACGAACCTCTCGGCGGTGCGTGATCGCTGGTCGCGCGCGGGTCGCGCGACGGTGTACCTGCGCGACGGCGTGGCGGATCCCGAGGTGAACGAGCTCGTCCGCGCGCTCGAGAAGACACCCGGCGTCAAGCGCGTGCGGCACGTGACGAGCGTGGAGGCGCGGCGCGAGATCGTGGTCGACGAGTCGGACGCGGCGCTCGCGTCGTTGCCGCCGGCCGCGTTCCCGGCCTCGCTCGAGCTCGGCTTCACGGACGACATCGGCGAGAACGATCTGCAGTCGATCGCGCTCAAGCTGCGGGCGTTGCCGGCGGTGGAGACGGTCGAGACCTACCAGCGCTGGACCGAGCGCCTCTCGTCGTTGCTCGGCGGCGGCGTGTCGGCGAGCGCGGCGCTCGCGGTCGTGGTGATGTGCGCGGTCTTCAGCGTGATCAGCTCGACGATGCGCCTCCTGCTCAGCCGCAGGCGCACCGAGGTCGAGGTCCTGAAGCTCGTCGGCGCGACGAACGAGTTCGTGCGTCGTCCCTTCGTGATCGAGGGCGCGATGCAAGGCGCGGCGGGCGCGGCGGCGGCGATCGCGCTGCTCGGCGGGCTCTTTTTCCTGGTGCGCGGGCGCTTCGATCACGAGCTCGCGAACCTGCTCGGGCTCTCGCCCTCGTTCTTGCCCTGGACCGTCTCGCTCGGGCTCGTGCTCCTCGGCGGCGCGCTCGGCGCGACGACGGCGCTCGTGAGCCTGCGGCGGATGGCGGCGATCTGAGATGAAGCGCCGAACGTCGCTCGCCTCCGTGTTGCTCCTGGCGCTCGCCTCCGGCGCGGCGCAGGGCGGCACGCCCGTCGAGGCGCTGCCCGCCCCGCAGGCGAGCCCGCTCTCGTCGGTCGCCGACTTCGAGCGACTCTTGAAGCGGATCGAAGAGCAGCAACGCGCCGCCGAGGGCGAGCTCGCGGGGATCGAGCCGCGCCTCGGGACCGTTCGCAAGCGCATGCTCGCGCGCGGCCGGGCCTACTACCGGCACGTGCACGCGGGCCTCTTGCCCGTGGGCGAGGGCTTCGACGCGCTCGTCGATCACGCGGCGCGTGTGGAGCGCGTGCGCCGCGCCCTCGAGCGCGACATCGCCGACGAGAAGGCGCTGCTCGAGCGCCGCGTCGAGCTCGAGGACCGTATCTCGAGGTTACGCGCCGAGCGCGCGCCGCTCGACCTGCAGCGCGAGGCCATGAAACGCGCCAAGCGCGCGCTCGAAGCCGAGGACGAGCGCAGGGCGGCGTTCGCGCGCGCCTTCGAGTCGTCGTCGCGCCCGGACTACGTGGCGATCTACGGCGCCGACAGCGGGCCTCGGGACGCGGACGCGCGCCTCGCTTTCGAGGCGCAGAAGGGGCGCCTGCTCTTCCCGGTCGCCGGCCGCGCCGAGGTGCGGCGCTCCTCGAAGCACGGCGTGAGCGGGATCGAGCTCGTCACGCAGCCCGGCGCGGCCGTTCGTAGCGTCGCCGCGGGTCGCGTGGTGTTCGCCGATCGCTACGACAGCTACGGCCTGACGGTGATCGTCGATCACGGCGACCGTTACTACAGCGTGTACGCGAGCCTCGGCGGCACGGAGCTACGCGCTGGTGATCCCGTGGCCTCCGGCGCGCGTGTCGGCACGGCGCCCGGCGCGGGGGGGAGCGACGCCGTGTCGTTCGAGATTCGCCGCGGATCCACGCCGCTCGATCCTGGCCCCTGGCTCGGGCTCTAGCGCTTCACGCGACCTCGGACGCCGCCGCGACGCCCCAGCGCGGCAGGGTCACGGTGAAGGTCGAGCCCGCGCCGGGCTGGCTCGTCGCCTCGATCGTCCCGCCGTGCGCCTCGACGATCTGCCGCGCGATGAAGAGGCCGAGGCCGAGCCCTCCGTAATGCCGGAGCGACACGGCGCGCTCGAACCGCTCGAAGATCCGCGCGCACGCCTCGGGCGCGATGCCGAGGCCACGATCGGTGACGGCGATCCGCACGACGTCGTCCTCCTCCACGACCTCGACGTCGATCGGCCGACCACAGCCGTACTTCACCGCGTTCTCGAGGAGGTTCGAGAGCACCTGGTCGAGCCGCATCGGATCCCACTGGCCCCGAAGAGACTCGCAAGCGCGCAGCTCGATCGTGCTGCCGGCCTCGTGCGCCTCCATGGCGAAGCGATCGGCCACCTCGCGGACGAGGGCGCAGAGGTCCGTGACCTCGGGCTCGATCAAGAGCTGACCTGCCGTGATGCGTGTCACGTCGAGCAGGGTCTCCACGAGCCGCGTGAGCCGGAAGATCTGCCGGGAGCAGCGCTCGACGCGCCCCGTGAGGTGCTCGTTCAGGAGCCCCGCCCGCCTGAGGGAACGTTCGAGCGCCTCGAGCTGGAGCTGCAGCGGCGTGAGCGGGGTCCGGAGCTCGTGCGAGGCGATCATGAAGAACTCGTCGCGGACGCGGATCGCCTCCTGCGCCTCGCGGTAGAGGCGAGCGTTGTCGAGCGCGATGCCGAACCTCCGCGCGAGCTCCTGGGCCACCCCGAGGTGGGTCGTGTCGTAACGACCCCGCTCCGTGCGGCGCACGAGCTCGACCACGCCGAGCCTCTTGCCGCGGAGCTCGATCGGGACGCAGATGTACGAGATCGGCCCGAGCGCGCGCAGGTGATCGAGGTCCGTCGTCCCGAGCAGGTGGGACAGGCAGTCGACGTTCTGCACCTCCTCGTGGAGGACCTTGCCGCCGTTCTGGAAGGCGTAGTCGGCGCCGAGGCGGCACGAGATCGTGCGGGAGAGCTCCGCCGTGATCGCCTGGTCTTCGGGCGCGCCGGCGGCGGCGCAGACGACGAGGATGCCCTTGTCGTTCGCGAGGTCGACGAAGCAGAGATCGCCGAGGCGCGGGACCGCGAGCTCCGCGGCTTTCTGGAGCGTGCCTTCGGTCTCGAGCGAGCTCGTGAGCAGGAGCGTGGTCTCGTCGAGGAACGCTTGTGTCTCGACGGCGCGCTCGGAGGCGCGGCGCCGGGCTTCTTCCTCGGCGAGCGCGAGCTTGCGCTCGTGCAGGATCCGATCGGTCTCGTGCTTGTAGAGCGCGATCTCGATCGCGCCGCGCAGCTCGCGCTCGTTGAAGGGTTTGACCAGGTACCCGAAGGGGCTCGTGGTCTTCGCGCGGAGGATGGTCTCCTCGTCGGCGTAGGCCGTGAGGTAGACGATGGGGACGTCGAGCTCGGCGCGGATCCGCTCTGCGGCCTGGATCCCGTCCATCTTGCCTTCGAGGCGGATGTCCATCAGCACGAGGTCGGGGCGGGAGGCGAGCACCTTCTCGATGGCGCGCTCGCCGGAGGCCGCGGAGCCGGCGACGTCGTAGCCCAGCGAGAGCAGCGTGTTCTCGAGGTCCGCGGCGACGATCCGCTGGTCCTCGACGATGAAGATCTTCTTGCGCAACGAGCTGCTCATAGCTGCGTCGGTGTGAGCGGAAAGCAGACCACGAACCTCGAACCCGAGCCCCGCACGAGCTCGATCGTCCCGTGGATCTGCTCGGTCAGGATGCAGACGAGCTTGAGGCCGAGCGTGCTCGCCTCGCGGAAGTCGAGGTCGGGCGGGAAGCCGATGCCGTCGTCCCCGACCTCGAGCACGACCTCGTCGCCTCGCCGCCGGAGCGCGACCCGCACGTGCCCGTCACGACCGGGCGGAAACGCGTGCTTGATCGCGTTGGAGACGAGCTCGTTCACCACGAGGCCGCAGGTGATGGCCGCGTCGACGCCGAGCGGCACGCCCTCGGCGTCGAGGACGAACGAGACATGCTCGGGGTTGACGCCGTACGTGTAGAGCAAGCCCGTCGCGAGGCTGCGCAGGTACTCGGCGATCTCGACGCGCGCGAGGTCCTTCGATTGATAGAGCTTCTCGTGGAAGAGCGCGATCGAGCGGACGCGGGTCTGGCTCTCCTTGAAGAGCTGGAGCGCGCGCGGGTCGGTGATCTGACCCATCTGCAGGTTGAGCATGCTGGAGACGATCTGGAGGTTGTTCTTGACCCGGTGATGGATCTCCTTGAGCAGGACCTCCTTCTCCAGGAGCGAGGCGCGTAGCTGCTTCTCGACGATCTTGCGCTCGGTGATGTCGCGGATCGCGGCCGAGACGAGCAGGCCGTCCTCGGTCTCGATGGGGCTCAGGCTGATCTCGACGGGGAACTCGGCGCCGTCCTTGCGACGGCCGTAGAGCTCGAGGCCGGAGCCCATCGGACGCACGCGCGGATCGGAGAAGAAGCTCCTGCGATGATGGACGTGGCGGTGATGGAAGCGCTCGGGGACGAGGGTCTCGATCGACTGGCCGAGCAGCTCGGCGCGCGGGAAGCCAAAGACACGTTCGGTCTGCGAGTTGCAGAGGACGATCGTGCCCTCGGCGTTGACGATGATGATCGCGTCGGGCGCGGCCTCGAGGAAGCCCCGGAACTTGGCCTGCACGCGGTTGCGCTCGGTGACGTCGCGGATCGCCGCGGTGACGAGGACGCCGCTCTTCGTGCGGATCGGCGAGAGGCTGATCTCGACGGGGAACTCGGTGCCGTCTTTGCGGCGGCCGTGGAGCTCGAGGCCCGCGCCCATGGGCCGGGGGCGAGGCTCCGCGGCGTAACGCATGCGGTGCTCGATGTGATCGGCCCGCAGGCGCTCGGGGACGAGGACGTCGATCGGCCGGCCGAGCAGCTCGTCGCGCTCGTAGCCGAACATGCGCAGGAGCTGCGCGTTGACGAGCCTGACGATGCCCTGCGCGTCCACGATCACCATGGGATCGGGGGCCGCTTCGAGGAGCTCACGGAAGCCTTCCTGCGTGGCGGTCTGCGTTTCGTCTTCAGCCAACGAGCTGCCGCTCGCGCTCGGATGCACGACTTGCACGGTTTTCGGGCTCCCCCACCCTGTGCAGACGGGCCGTCGAGCTCGACCAAGGCGGATGCGGAAACCGTTGGATCTCCGGCCCGGTCGTCCTTGCGCTCACGACGCCGTACTACTTCGGATCCATAGCGTGACGAGCGTCGAACGCTACCGATCAGTTTGGAGCGGAGGGCGTCGAGATGTGGCTCGGTTTGGCGGGCTGTGTAGGGGGGACGCGAAGATCCGCTGTGTACGCTCGGGCGTGTCGGGGGCGGATGTTGGAGGAGGGGTCAGTTGGAGGCGGCGAGGCGTTTGAGGATAGTCGCGAGTTCTTTGCTCCGGCGATCCTCGGCCTGCTCTGCGAGGCGTACCGCACGCTTGGCGATGTCCAGCGCTTCGACGCGATGGCCAAGCTGCAGCTGGATCAGGGTCTCCGCGACCTGGAGCAGTACGTCGATCTCGTCGCCGTAAAGCGCCATCGCGTAGTCCTGCGCGAGCCGCTCGATCTGCCGCTCGATCTTCACGCAGGACCGTCATCGGCGGGCACGGTACCGCGGGGCTCACACGGGCGCCAAGGAAGCGGCGGGAGGGTCTTCGAAGAGGGTCGCGACCCTCTGGACGGGCGAGCGGAGCGTCTTCGAAGAGGGTCGCGACGCTCCCGGACGGGAGAGCGGAGCGTCTTCGAAGAGGGTCGCAACGCTCCCGACGGAGGACCGGAGCGTCTTCGAAGAGGGTCGCGACCCTCTGGACGGGCGACCGGAGCGTCTTCGAGGAGGGTAGCGACCTGCTGGAGGAGGGAGCGGAGGGTGTTCGAGCAGGGTCGATGCGCTCGGAGGGGAGGGGCGCTCGTGGTTTGGACAGGGTCGAGAGAGGGTTCCGGAAGAGGACGCACGGGGGAGGACAGGGTCGAGAGGACCGCGAGGGCTGGTCACGACCGGCGCGACGGGGACAATGACCCTCCCGCTCCAGGCGGCGACCATCCATGCACACCCGACGTCACCACCTCCTCACCCTCGCGGCCCTCTCCCTCTCCGCTTGCCGCAAGCAATCCGCACCCTCGCCGGTCGCGGATCCACGCTGGAAAGACCTCTCCTTCCCGCAAGACGAGCAGCGCGCCCTCGTGCTCGCTCCGCCGTCCGCGCGCCCTCTGCCCGTGCTCGTCGCGCTGCATGGTCGGGGCGAGTCGGGCCGCGGGCTCGAGGTCGGCGCGTACGCCTGGCGCGACGATTACGGCCTCGACCGGCTCGATCGCAGGCTCGCCGCGCCGCCGCTCACGGGCGTCGATCTCGAAGGGTTTTTCCGGCCGGATCGGCTCGCGCAGATGAACCACTCGCTCGCGAAGCACGCCTACGAGGGCCTCGTCGTCGCCTGTCCCTACACGCCCGTCGTCGCGGATCGATCCGAGAAGGGAGCCGCGCCCTTCGGCCGGTTCGTCACGAGCGCGCTCCTGGCGCGCGCGCGCGCCGAGGCGAAGGCGTCCTCGGATCGCGCAGCGACGGGCATCGACGGCGTGAGCATGGGCGGGCGGCTCGCGCTCTTCGTGGGCTTCGCCCATCCCGAGGTGTTCGGCGCGATCGGCGCGCTCCAGCCAGCCTTGAAGCCCGAGGAGGCCCCGCACTTCGCCGGGCTCGCGCGCGCGGCGATGGATCGGCATCCCTTCGCGCTCCGGCTCGCGTCGAGCGACGCCGATCCGTTCCTCCCCGCCGTGCGGGCGCTCTCGGCCGCGCTCGCAAAGGTGGATGTCCCGCACCAGCTCGTCGTGACCCCGGGGCCTCACGATTACGCCTGGAACCGAGGGCCCGGCGGGGCCGAGATGTTGCTCTGGCACGAGCGGGTCCTGCGCGCCCTGCCCGCCCCCTGAGCGCAGCCGCGCACAAAGCATGGTAAGGCGTCGGCGTGGTCGACCCTTCGGCGCGGCAAGCGAGAACGCCCGGCGGCACGGACACGCCGGGCGGCTACGAGAACACCCTCCGTCCGCTCGCGCTCGCCTGGAGCCGGAAGCGCGGCGATGCCCGGCGCTTCGGCGGCAAGGCCACGAGCCTCGGCAAGCTCGTGCGCGAGGGCCTGCCCGTGCCGCGTGGCTGGGTCTTGCCAGCCGAACACTTCGACGCGCTCGCCGAGACGACGCTGCCGCGTGGCCACGATCTGCCCTCGCTCATCAAGCTCGCCGGCAGCCGCGCCGGGATCGATCGGGCCGCGCGCGCGCGTGATCGCATCCAGGAGGCGCCCCTCGAAGCGTCGCTGCAAGCCGCGCTCGAGGCGCTCTGGGCCGACGTCGGCGAGAGCGCTCCGTGGGGCCTCGCCGTGCGCTCGAGCGCGACGTGCGAGGACGGCGAGGAGACGAGTTTTGCCGGGCTCGCGACGACGCTGCTCGGCGTGCGCGGGCCCGAGGGGCTCGCCGCGGCGATCAAGCAGGTCTGGGCGAGCGCGTTCTTGCCACGCGCGATCGAGTACCTCGCGCACCACGGCGTGCGTGACGTGGCGATGGCGGTGCTCGTGCAGGTGATGGCTCGCGCCGAGGCCGCGGGCGTGCTCTTCACGGCGCCGCCGCCCGGGCTCGCAGGGGAGCACTGGGGCGAGGACGAGCGGCTCGTCAACGTCACGCTGGGGCTCGGCGCGCCCGTCGTCGAGGGCGCGATGCCGACCGACTCGGTGCGCTTCTCGAAGTCGGGCGGCGTGGTCGCGACGGTCGTCGCGGAGAAGCGGCGCGCGCTCGTCGTGGGCGAGCATGGCGTCGAGGAGGTCGCGATCCCCGAGGATCACGCGAGGCGCGCCGCGCTCTCGCTCGAGGCGATCGGGCAGCTCGGCGAGCTCGCCACGAGGCTCGAGCGAGGCGGCGCCGGGCCCTTCGACGTGGAGTTCGCCGTCGAGAAGACGCCCGAAGGCAAGGACCAGGTGCTCCTCCTGCAAGTGCGCCCGATCGGCGGCGGAGGCTTCCCCGAGGGGGGCGACGCGCAGACGGTCTGGTCACGCGCGAACGTCGGCGAGGCCTTGCCCGGCGCGGCCACGCCGCTCACGTGGTCGATCGCGCGGACCTTCAGCGAGAAGGGCTTCCGCGAGGCGTTCGCCGCGCTCGGATGTCGCGTCCCTCGTGGCGCGCACCTCGTCACCAACGTGCACGGGCGCTTCTACTTGAACCTCAGCGCGTTCATGCAGATCGCCGCGCAGGTGCCGCTGCTCTCGCCCCGCGCGCTGCTCTCGGCCTCGGGCGGCGCGGGCGAGGCGGCGATCGCGTTGCTCGAACAGCAGACCGAGGACGTCTCGAAGCGCGGCTTCCTCGCGCGCCTGCCGCTCGTGGCCCCGCGCGTGCTCGCGAGCCAGGCGCGGCTCGAGCGTGACGTCGCGAGTTACGAGGTCGAAGCCGAGCGCGCGCGTCGCTCCCTCGCCGAGATGGACCTCGGCCTCCTGCCCGACGACGCGCTCGCCACCACCCTGCGCACCGCGAGCGCGCTGCTCGATCGCACGGGCACCTTGATGCTCTCCTGCGCCTCGGCCTCGCTCGCGAGCCACCTCGCGCTCGCGCGCCTCCTCGAACGCTTCGCCGCGCGCCGCTCCTCGGCGCGGGACGATGACGACGACGCGCTCGCGATGGATCCGCTCATGCCCCGTACGCTCTCGTCGGGCGCGTCGCTCGCGCACGCCCTCGTCGGCGGCGTGCGTGAGCTCGAGAGCGCGAGCCCCGGCGTCGCCCTCGCCCGCATCGCCGTGCGCGCGCGCGAGGAGCCCGAGGCGCGCGCTCGCCTGCTCGCCGGCGAGGTCCGCACCTCGAGCGACCTGCCCGACGGCCCGACGCGACGCGAGCTCGAGTCGTTCCTCGACACCTTCGGCGACCGCGCCGTCCGCGAGGCCGAGCTCTCGACGCCGCGCTGGCGCGAGGACCCCTCGGCGGTGCTCGCCATGCTCGTCGCAGCGCTGCGCGCGCCCGACAGCGACCCCGACCGCGCCCTCGCCCGCGCCCGCGCCCTCGCCGATCGCGAGATGGCCCAGCTCGAGACGCGCCTCGGCCCGGCCACGCTCTACGCCGTCCGCGCCCTCGTCACGCGCGCGCAGCGCTTCACCCGCCTCCGCGAGCGCATGCGCATGTGGGTCACGCGTGTGCTCGGCATGCTGCGCACCATCGCGCTCGACGTCGATCGGCGCCTCATCCGCATCGACCCCACCTTGTCGAGGGGCGCCGTCTTCTTCTGCACCTACGAGGAGCTCATCCAGGCGCTTCGAAGTGGCCGCGCCGAGATCGGCCACGTCGCGCGCCTGCGCCGCGCCGAGCACCTGCGCGACGCCCAGCGCCCCGATCCTCCGCCCACCTTCATCGGCCGCCCGCCGCCCGTGCAGCTCCCGCCTGCGTTTGGCCGCCGCCTCGTGGGCCTGCCGGCTTCGAGTGGCGTCGTCGAGGGCCGCGCCCGCGTCCTCTCGCCTGGCACGGGTGGCCTCGACGCCGTTTGCGCCGGCGAGATCCTCGTCACGCGTACGACGGACGTCGGCCTCTCGCCGCTCTTCCTCGTCGCGGCCGCGGTCGTCACCGAGCTCGGCGGGCCGCTCTCGCATGCGGCGATCGTCGCGCGCGAGTACGGCGTCCCTGCGGTCGTCAACGTCCCGGGCGCCACCGTCGCGATTCGCACCGGGGATCGCGTCCGCGTCGATGGGGACCGCGGGACGATTGAAATCTTCGCGGGTGATGTCAGGTCCAAGGAGACGTGAAGCAAAGCCGCCTCTTCCTCGCGCTCGGCCTCGGCGCTGCCCTCGGCGGTGCCGCTGCGCTCTCGCTCGCCGAGCCCACGCGACGCGCGCCCGCGCCGGCCGCGCCCGAACCTCCGAGGGGCGGCTTTCCGCCGGATCCGCCGGGCAACGCGTCGAAGAAGCAGTGGGTCTTCGCCGTCTCGGTCAAGGACGGCAAGGCCTCGCTCCCGCGCGCCTCGTCGGTCCTCGTCGCCAACCCGACGCCCACCGTGCGCATGATGGGCCGGTTCGCGGTCGAGTTCTGGGTCGGCAAGGAGCTGCTCGACCGGATCCGCTTCGACGTCCCGATGCTCGATCGTGACCCCAAGGATCGCCGCCGCGGGCCGCTCCGCGGGCCCGACTTCACGCACGTCTCGACGCGCCTCACGGTGCGCATGGCCGATCATCCACGCGCCACGTTCGTCGCGCTCGTCGACCGCGCCACGGGCGACGTGCAGCGCTTCGCCTGGCCGCCCGACGCCGAGGGCCGCCTCGCCCCGCTCGGCGCTGCGGCCTCGCGTGCGCCGGCCTCTGCGGCGGACGCGGGTTCGCCGGGTGACGCCGGGGGCTCCGTGGATGCGGGGCCGAGCGACGCGGCGGCGGACGGCCGGTAGGGTTCTTTTTCGCGGAAGTTCCATGCCGTCCGAGGCTGAGGTAGGCTGCTCTCGCCATGGCAAGCCGTCTGCTCGTCGCTTCCCTCGTGACCTCTTCGCTCGCGCTCGCCGGAACGGCGTTCGGCCAGGGAGCTGGTGCTGCGGCGCCTGCGAAGCCCGACGCGGCCAAGCCCGCTGCGGGCGCGGCGGCCCCCACGGCGCCTGCGCCTGCCGCGGGGCCGATGAAGGATCCCGAGAACAAGAAGGGGATCAGCCCCTACATGGAGGCGATCAAGAAGGGCGAGGACTCGTTCGTCGCGCGTGATTTCCCGAGCGCGGTGACGGCGTTCCAGGACGCGATCAAGCTCGACGCGTCGAAGATGCTCGGCTTCTACCGGCTCGGCGAGGCGCAGCTCGCCGCGGGCAAACCCGAGGAGGCCGAGGCCGTGTGGAACGTCGCGCTGAACAAGGACGGCCCTGCGGATCTCAAGGCGAAGGTGCACTTCGTGCTGGCCGACCTGCGCGAGCGTCAACGCAAGCTCCCCGAGGCCAAGGAGGCGTGGGGCAAGTACGCCCAGTTCCTCAAGGACCAGGCCGCCGACGCGAAGGGCTACCCCGGCACGCCCGAGGAGCGGCAGAAGGTCATCGAGCGCCGCCTGAAGGACGAGAAGGACTACGCCGCCGTGAAGGAGCGCATCATCAAGCGCCAGGCCGAGCGCGAAAAAGAGGCGGCCAACAACGCCAAGAAGGACAAGCTCAACCGCTGACGCGCGCGCCGCGGTTCGTTGGTGCTCCAAAGAAAAGGCCCGCGGGCGTGATCGCCGGCGGGCCTTCGTGTTTGTCCGTATCCCCTCAGCGCTTGTGCGTGACGGGGACCGGGCCCGACTCGGTCCAGCGGTAAAACCCCTCGCCGGTCTTCTTGCCGAGCCTGCCTGCGCGCACCATCTGCCGCAGGATCGCCGGCGGTCGGAACTGCTCGCCGATCTCGCGGTGCAGGTGCTCGAGGATCATGAGCCGCACGTCGAGGCCAACGAGGTCCGTCAGCTTGAGCGGCCCCATCGGGTGGCGGTAGCCGAGCTCCATCGCCCGATCGATGTCCTCCGCCGAGGCCACGCCGCTCTCCAGCATGCGCATCGCCTCCGCGCCGATCACCACGCCGAGCCGGCTCGTCGCGAAGCCGGGCATGTCGTTCACGACGATCGGCGTCTTGCCGATACGCTTGGCGAGGGCGAGGCTCGTCGCGACGACGCCCTCGTCCGTGCCGAGCCCGCGCACGACCTCGAGCAGCTCCATCACGGGCGGCGGGTTGAAGAAGTGCAGGCCGATCGTGCGCGCGGCCGCGCCGATCCGCGTGCCGATCTCCGTGATCGACAAGCTCGACGTGTTGGTCCCGAGGATCGCGCGCTCCGGCGCGAGCGCCTTCACCTCGCGCAAGAGGCCGACCTTGAGCTCGATCTGCTCGGGCGCCGACTCGATCACGAGGTCCACGTCGGCGCAGGCCTGCGCGAGATCGGGCGTGGGGACGAGCGCGCCGATGAGCTCGCTGCGCGCCTCGTTCAGCATCTTGCCCTTCTGCACGAGCCGATCCGTCGCCTGCTTGATCGACTCGATCGCGCGCCCGATCCGCGCCGCGTCCACGTCGTAGAGGTGCGTGACGTACCCGGCGTTCGCCATCACCTGCGCGATGCCCTGGCCCATCGTGCCCGCGCCGAGCACCACGACGCGCCGCACGGCCGCGGCCTCCGTGCCCACGCTCATTTCGCCACCGGCTGCGCGGGCTGAGGCTGCGGCGCGCCGCCCGGCTGTTGCTGCTTCGCGCGGAGCGCCTCGATCCGCTCCTGGATCTGCTTGGCCTGCTCGGGCGTGAGTTGCTTCAGGCCTCCGGTGCCGAGCGGCGACGGGGCCGGGCGCGCCTGCACTTGCGGCGGCACGCGCGTGGGCTGCACTTGCGGCCGCGGCTGCGGCGCTGCGGCGGCAGGCGCGGCCTCGGCGGGCGCGGTGTCGACCTTCGTGTCGGTCTCGTCGCCGCTCGCCGCGAGGAGCCACGCGGTGCCGGCGAAGAAGAAGAGCAAGAGCCCCACGATCGGGATCCACGTGGGCGTGCGCGGCTCGTCGGCCGGGAGCTCCTGCACCGGATCGTTGTCGAAGTGGTCGTGATCGTGGGAGGCGTGGTGGCCCGCGGCGGTAGCTCCGTGGGCGTCGTGCGCTGCGCTCATGGTGGGGAGGGAATGCCCCACTTCCGGCGCGAAGTCCATGGGAAGCCCCCCGGGCGACGCGCGCGCCGGGGGGCCGGCCCGCTCACGGACCCCAGGGATTGAAGGGCCTGTCCGTGATCGGGACCAGGCGGGAGGTGAAGAAGACCCGCATCGTGCCGACCTCCGCGCGTGGACCGGTGAGCACGAAGGGCACCTTCCGCGTCTCGCCCGCGAGCTTGAGCAAGAGCTCGCCCCGCACGGGGATGTTCTGGTCCGCGCCCGACGCGCGGGCGATCTCGACCACGTAGCTGCCCGAGGTCGCGTTGACGAGCCCGATCGCCTCGGCCCGCGTGCTCGTCACGTCCCGCGCGCTGACGAGGGCTTTGCCGGCCGAGCCGAGCCACGAGGTGCGGCGGCCCTGCGCGTCGATGAGCCCGATGTCGAGGTCCACGCCGCCCGTCCACTCGGCCGAGACCTGGATGTCGCCCCGCAGCGCGGACGTGGCCGGGGCCTCGGGCTGCGCGAGCAGCTTGTTGATCGAGGCGCGCACGTTCTCGCTCGCGTCGAGCTTGAGCAGGCTCGCGAGCTCGGTCATGCCGAGCGTGTTCGCGCAGCGCACCGCGTTCGCGACGAGCTTCGCCTCGCCGGGGGCCATGTCCGCGAGCGCGATGCGGTGCTCGCAGGCGAGGGCGCGGTTGCCCGCGGCCTCGTGCAGCTCCGCGAGGCGCGTCTGCGCGGCGCGATCGCCCGGACGCACGTCCGCGAGCCCGCCGAGGATCCGGATCGCCCGCTCGCGATCGCCCTGCCGCGCCGCGAGATCCGCGCGCGCCAGGAGCGCGTCCGGGTCGAGCGCGTCGCGACCGCTCCACTTCGCCGTGAGCTCCTGCGCCTCGCCGAGGCGGCCTGCCGTCGCGTAGAGCGCGAAGAGCTCCACGGTCCTGTCGCGGCTGTCGGGCGTGCTCGCGAGGGCGTTCTCGGCGGCGAGCAGCTTCGTCGCGTTCTGCGAGGCGAGCGTGTTCGTCGCCTCGAACGATCCTTTACGCTCGAAGATTTTTCGCATCGGGACGAGGCGCTGCGGCGGCCTTCGCGACTCACGCCATCCGCGGCTCCTGTCGGCGCCGTCGTCGAAGTCGCCTCGCCATCCCCCGCCAGCCTTCGATGCGGGCTTCGGCGTGGGTGAAGCCGTCGCCGTCGGCGCGGGCAAGGCAGGCGGCGGGGCCGGCGCGGCTGCTCCGCCGCCCGGGAAGGCGCCGCCGATATTGCCGAACCCATCGGCCGGCTCCGCGGCGGAGGCGGTTTCTGCAGCCTTCCCCTTCGCGGGGCTCTGCGTGTCGAGCTCCGCCGATGCCTCCTCCTTCGCCGCCTCGTCGGGCTTCTCCTCGCCTTCGGCGTCCGCGTTCGAGCTCTGCGCGAGCTCCTCGCCCGTGAACGTGGGCGCCACGCGCGTTCGTTCGAGGCCAAACGCGTTCATCATCGCCTCGCTCTCGAGCACGAGCAGCGAGGTGAAGCGGCTCGCGACCGCGAAGCGCTTCGACAGCTCGATCGCCGCGAGTTTGCTCGCCGTGCCGCCCGCGCTCTCGAGCTCGGCGATCTTCGCGGCCGCGTAGAGCCGCGGCACGAAGGCGTTACCCGCGCTCGACGTCGCGAGGATCTTGATCGGGTACGTCTGCTCGAACCGCTCGCTCGCGACGCGGCCGCGCAGCCGGATCGCGCCTTCGAGCGAGTCGCCGCTCGACATGCGCGCCACGACGAACGTCTCGCCGCCTGCGCGGATCGGATCGAGCCGCGCGGGCGTGACCTGCGTGAGCCCCGGCGGCAGCTCGATCTCGGGCTCCCGCAGGGTCACGCCGTACGCCGCCGAGAGCACCTCGAGCGCCGCGGAGGAGACCTTCTGCCCGGGCACGTACGGAACGACGACGCCGCCGCCGCCTCGCGCGAGCGCCGCGAGCGAGGTCAGGTCCGCGTCGGCGCCCATCGCCACGGCCACGACCGATCCATCGCCGCTCGGCAACGAGCCGCGCACCGCCGCCTCGATGTGCGAAGGCCGCGTCGGGCCCACGGTCGGCGTGCCGTCGCCGAGGTAGAGGATCCGGAGCTCCTTGCCGCCGAGCGAACCCACCGAGCTGCGCGCGGCGCTCACGGCCGCGGCCATGTCGCTGCCGCCGTCCGGCTCGACGCTCCCGAGGAAACGCTCGACCTCGCCCGCCGCCGCCGCGCCCGGCGCGCTCGGCGTGGGCAAACCGCCGCGACCGTCCTCGGTCATCGGCCTGCACACGGTGTCACACGCGAGCAGCACGAACGAGTCGCGCCGATCCATCTCGCGCACGATCGTCGACGCGAGCCGCGTCGCCCGCGAGAAGCGCTCGCCCACCATGGACCGGCTCGCGTCCACGACGATCGCGTGCACGCGCTCCTTCGCCTCCTGCCACCGCGGCAGCTTCGGCCGGAGCGCGATCGCCACGTACGGCGACGAATCGAACGCGATGGCTTGCGCCGCCGCGGCCGCGTCCTTCTCCTCGTTCGTCTTCGCCTTCGCCGATGCGGGCCCGACCTTCGGCTCCTCCGGCAAGGGCGCGCTCGCCGCATCCATGCGGTACGCCCACGCCGTCGCCTCGCGGTCTCGATCGGGCAGCGCGTACTCGACCGTCAGATCACCCGCGGGGACGAACCCCGTCGCGCGCAGCGTGCGCCGCTCGGCCGAAGCGTCGCCGCCCCCGGGCGAGAGCTCGTAGCCGCGCGTCTGCACGCCGAACTCCTTGTCGTGACCGAGCACCTGCAGGTCGAGGTCGAACGCGTCGATCTTCGTCGTCCCGCTCGGGTCGTGCGCGAGCGGGTACGTGAAGCGCCGGACGCCCGCGGCCTGGTCCACGGTCTGCGTGTACGTGAGGATCACGCGCCGCGAGCCGCGCTTCGGGATCGGGAAAATTTTGAGCTCGAACCGCCCGCCGCGTTGCCACTCGAGCAGCGCCGGGTCCCGCCACGGCCCGGGCACCCAGATGATCTCCTCGCGCGGCTTCGGCGTCTTCGGCGCCGCGTTCTGGATGACCCCGCGCCAGATCGCCGCGCCCTTGTCGCGATCGACGAACGCGCCCTCCATCATCTTGCCGTCCACCTCCAGCGCGAGCCTCTCGATCTGCGCGCCCGGCGGCAGCGGGAAGCGGAAGATGCCTTCGAGCTCCTCGTCCGTGTCGTTCGTGAACGTCTCGTCCACCTCGGTCCGCGCCACCACGTCCACGATGCGCACCTTCACCGAGTGCTTCGCGAGCCGCACCGCGTGGTCCTTCTCCTTGGTTTGTCCGGGCTTGCGCGCGCGCAGCTCGCCGAGCCCCCGCAGGACCGGCGCGTCGAGCTCCTCCGGCGAGCGGTCGCTCCACTCGAGCGAGTCCGCCACGCTCGACGAGCTCACGACGAGCGGCTCGCGGCCCCTCTCGATCGTCGCCTCCTCGCCCGCGCGCACGTCGACCGCCTTGCCCGACGACGACCGCACCCGCACGACACCACGCGCGACCTCGACGCTCGCGCGGCCCTTGCCGGCCGTCATGACGAGCTTCGTCCCGAGCACCTCGACCTCGCCGTCGCCGACCCCGATCTTCGCAGGCGGCGCGCCCTTCAAGCTCGCCACGTCCGCGACGATCGTCCCCTCGGCGAGCTTCGCCTGACGCACCTTGCCGCCTTCGAGCGAGATCGACGAGCCTCGATCGATCGCGAGCTGCGAGCCATCCGCGAGCGACACGTAGGCCCGCGTGCGCGCGTCCGTGCGCAGCGTCGTGTCGTTCTTGAACGCCCAGCCCGCCTTCACCGGCTTGCACGCGCCGCTCGCGTCGCAGGCCTCGAGCCCGCCTTCCTTGTCGGCCGACGCGCGCGAGATCGAGTCGATCTTGCCCGACCACGCGGCCTCGAGCTTCGGCTCCTCCGGCCCTTGCTTCGGGCTCTTCACGTAGAACCCGACGGCGGCCGCCGCGGCCATCGCGCCGAGCACACCCGCGACGAACTTCGGGCGGCGAAAGAGCGAGACGACCTTGCCACCCTCGCTCGGCTTCGTCGTCCGCGGCGGCGCCGTGCGCGCGGCGCCCGCCCTCGATCCGCTCTTCGCCTCGGGCTCGCGCGAGCGCGGCACGTCCCGGTCCGTGATCGCCTGCGCGGGCGCGGGCGCGGCCTCGTCGTTCAGCGTCGGCGAAGGCTGCGTCGACGAAACTTTGGACACCAACGTGTTCGTCCGCGGCCGCGGAGGCTCCGTCTCCCCGACCTCCGGCTCGTTCGTCGCGCTCGCGATCTCCGTCTTCGCCGTGGCGAAGTCCGTGACCCCGACCGAAGGCTCGGCGACCACGCTCTTCGCCGTCCGCGGCGCCGACGTCGCGGCCTCCACGCTCTTCGGCGCCACGCCTGCCGGCGGCTTCAAATTCTCCACGTCGAGCCGCGCGAGCACCTTGTCGGCGAAGGCCGCGTCGACGCGAAAATCTCCGCCTGCGTGGCCCACGAACTCCGCTGCGCGCTCCGCGTCGTACCGCAGGTCCCGGCACGCGTCGCAGTCGGCGATGTGATCGAAGAGCTCCTTCGGCGCCGAACCATCCAGCACCTCGGCGATTCGCTCCTCGACCTCGCGGCAGAGCCCACCCACGTTCGTCTCGCTCGTGCTCATCGCTTCACTCCTCGCCGATCTCCGCCCGCATCTTCCCGAGCGCGCGGCTCACGCGTTTGCGCGCCGCGGCCTCGTCGATCCCGCACGCCTGGGCCACCTCGCGGAAGCTGAGCCCCGCGTCGTACCGAAGCACCAAGGCCTCCCGCTCGCTCGGCTTGAGCTTCGCGAGCGCCTCGCGCGCGCGGCTCGCCCGCTCCTTCTCCAGCGCGAGCTCCCCTGCGTCCGCGCGGCCCGACGACGTGTCGTGCACCAGCCGGAGCCGCGCCTTCTGCCGCGCCTGCGTCTCGGAGAACCGACCGCAGATGCGACGCGCGATCCCGAACAGGAACGCACGCACGCTGCCTTCCGCCCGGTACGTCGGGAACGCGTCGTACGCGGCCAGCAAGGTCTCTTGCACGAGCTCCTCGCTGTCCGCTTGCGAGCCCGTGAAGGCCATGCAAAGCCGACCGATCGGCGCTGCGTAGACCCGGGCGCACCGCGCGAGCGCCTCGCGATGGTTGCCCGCCGCGAGGAGCTCCTCGATGTCGCGCGCCTCCTCGGCGTGCGATCGGCCTTCTTTCATCTCTGCACGTGCCAGACCCGGGGCCATGGTTGCCTCTTCGCCTGCCATGTTGCTCGGAGCTCCTCTTTTGTGACCACGACCGGAGCGATCCCCCGCGAACTCCCCGAAAGCAGCGTCGCGTGGATCCGAGGCGCCCCGCCCCGCGCCGTGGTAGGATCGATCGAGATCGCCGGCCCCTCGCCGGCGGTCCGGCCGCCCACGGCGCGACCTTTGCAGCGCCCCCGTCCACGCTACATCATCGCGCGAGCGCCGATCTCGCCGACGAGCCTCGAGGAGCGCCTCCCATGACGAATTTCCCCGCCTCGCCCGCAAAGCACCCCGCTTCCGGTCACACCTACCGCGTGAAGAATCGTCAACGCTGGTCCTTGGCGGGCACGCTCGCCGTCCTCGCGCTCATGGCCCCCGCGGCCGTCTTCGCCCAGGCGCCTGCCGGCCGGCCTCTGCCGAACGCGCCCCCGTCGCGCCTCGCGCCGCCGACGTTGCCTGCGCCTCGTGCCACGCCCGCCGCGGACCCGAACGCGCCCGCCGATCCCAACACGAAAAAAGAACCCTCCGTCGAGGAGAAGGCGCTCCGCGGCATCGTCGCGATCGAGCGCGGCGGCCAGCCCGTCTCGCTCGGCGTCGCGCTCGCCGGCGACGGCCGCATCCTCGCCGCCCTCTCGCCGCTCGGCTCGGGCAACGACCTCGAGGCGCGCTTCGCCGACGGCTCCGTCGCCCGCGTCAAGCTCGGCCATCACGATCGCACCTGGGACCTCGCGTTGCTCGTCCCGCAGTCGGGGCGCTGGACCGAGGGCCTCGTCGCCTCGACGCGTGACCCGCTCCGCAACGACGCCACCATCCGCAGCTTCGCGATGGGCCCCAAGGGCAAACCCCACGCCTCGCAGATGGTGATCCGCGGCCGCCGCAACCTGCTCGGCGCCGACGACGCCACGCTCGCCAACGCCCTCGAGCTCGGCTCGCGTATCTCCCCGCTCGATCTCGGCGCGCCCATCATCGACGAGGATGGCCGCGTCGTCGCCCTCCTCGGCCGCGGCTGCGCGCCGAACGAGGGTCGCCCTTGCACCCCTGTCGCGTTCGGCATCCCCATCAACGCGGTCCGCTCCTTCTTGCGCACCGTCCCTGCGACCGCGGTCGCGCCCGCGGCTTGGCTCGGCATCCAGGGCTCCTCCGAGATCGGCTCGTTCGCCAAGGGCGTCCGTGTGCAGAGCATCCACCCGGACAGCCCCGCGGCCGAGGCCAAGCTCAAGGGCGGCGACCCTTCGGTCAGCGACATGATCGTCGCCGTCGATGGCGTGCCCGTGACGAGCCCCGAGCAGCTCGCGGAGGTCATCCGGACGCACGCGGTCGGCGAGAAGGTGCCGCTCGTGGTGTTTGGCCAGGGCAAGTATCGTCAGGTGACGGTCGTGCTTCGTCAGGCGCCCGATCCGCGCGCCGCGCCCAAGGCGCCGCCGGCGCACCCGTCCGAGCTGCCGACCCTCGGCGATGCAGCGCCGCCCACGCATGGCCGTCCCAGAGCGGACGTGCTCGAGCGCAGGAGGTGAGGTCGATCCCACTGACTTCCACCGGAAACGAGCCCGCGGACGGTCGTCTCGCGGGATCTCGTTGACACCCCGCCGAACGATCCCGACCATGACGAGCGCGGCTCTCGGCTCCCTCTCCGGGAACGAGAAACAGCGAGCCGCACGTCCCCCACATTCGGTGAACCGTGGCTCAACAGCTCCGCATCGAGGTAGCCGGCGAGACGAACGTCGGCCGCAAGCGTAATCACAACGAAGACAACTTCGCGATCATGGCGGAGTACGGCCTCTTCATCGTGGCCGACGGCATGGGTGGTCATGCATCGGGCGAGGTCGCCTCGAAGATGGCCGTCGATGCGATGCAAGAGTTCTTCGCGCAGACGCAGGAAGATCCCGAGCGCACGTGGCCCTACAAGATGGATCGCACCAAGGGCTACGAAGAGAACCGCCTCATCACGGGCATCAAGCTCGCGAACCTGCGCATCTACGAGACGGCGCAACGCGAGTCGAAGAAGCGCGGCATGGGGACGACGTTCGTCGGCATCTTCACGGCGAACGACGGCGTGTACATCGCCCACGTCGGTGACAGCCGCGTCTACCGGCATCGCGACGGCAAGCTCGAGTGCCTCACCGAGGACCACTCGCTGCTCAACGACTACATCAAGATGAAGCGCCTCACGCCCGAGGAGATCGCGAACTTCCCGCACAAGAACGTCATCGTTCGCGCCCTCGGGATGAAGGAGACCGTCAAGGTCGACACGCGCTTCGAGGTGCCTGCCGTCAACGACACCTACCTGCTCTGCTCCGACGGCCTCTCCGGCCCCGTGACCGACCCCGAGATCGCCGACATCCTCTCGCGTCACGGCGACATCAAGACCGCGACGGCGAAGCTCATCGAGCGCGCGAACGAGAACGGCGGACCGGACAACGTCACGTGTGTCCTCGTCCGCTGGACGCTCTGACCCAAGACAAACCCTGACGCTCGCATCACGCGCCGCTCGCCCTCCGCGCGCGGCGCGTGGTGATCACTTGCCCGTCGAGAGCATGATCGCCGCGACGATGGCGAAGCCGATGAGCGCGAAGAGCACGCCGCCGAGCAGGAAGGGCCAGACGCGGCGCGGCGCGGGCTGCGGGACGAGGTCGGTCGGAAGCGGCTGCGCGCCCGTCTGTTGCGGCCACGCGGCCTGCTGCGGCGGCACGCTCATCGGCCGCTGCCCGTAGGGCTGCGCGTGCTCGGGGTAAGCGCCGGGCGGCGTGCTCGGCATCTGCATCTGCGAGCCATAACCCTGCGGCGAGGGCGCGGGCGCCTGCGCCACGCCGTACGTCCCCGAGCTCGTGGCGCCCGCGTAGCTGTTCGTGTTCGTGCCGTATCCCGAGGGGCTCGGTCGCGCCGCGCTCGAGCCCGAGGGTTGCGGCAGCGGCGGCCACTGCGGGCCTCCCGCGCCCTTGTTTGGCATGAGCCGCGCGATCGGCATCGCGAGCGTCGCGGCCGCGTCGTCGGTCGTGTTCTCCGCCTCGATCGGCGGCGGCTCGGGCCGACGGACGTGTGGCTCCTGGCGCGTCACGTCGAAGGGGATCGTCCCGCGTGGCCCGCTCGACATCGAGGGCGCGTGCGAGGGCGCGTGCGAGGGCGCGGGCATCGTGTGCGCCGTGCCGAGCGCGTTTGGTTGCATGTACGGTCCTGACGAACGCGGGGAGAGCTCGCGCCACGCCGCGAGCGCCTCCTGCGCGGTCTGGAACCTCTGCTCGGGGTCCCGCGCGAGGCCCTTCGCGACGAACGCTTCGAGCCGCGGATCGATGGGGCCGTCCATGGCGTCGCCGACCCTGCGCGGCGGCGCCTTCGCCTTCATCTCCACCATCACGAGCACGTTCTTCGCGAGGTAGGGGAGCTGCCCCGTGAGCGACTGATAGATCATCGTCGTGCACGCGTAGATGTCGGCGCGCTCGTCGACCAACCTCGCCTTGCCGATCTGCTCGGGCGGCATGAACGAGAACGTCCCGAGGCTCTGCCCCATCTCCGTCAGCGTCTCGCCCTCCATCTCCTTCGGCAGCTTCGAGATGCCGAAGTCGAGGATCTTTACCCGCGCGGAGCCATCCGGACGGCGCTCGAGGAACACGTTCGAGGGCTTCAGGTCGCGGTGGATGATCTTCACGCGGTGCGCGTCCGCGAGGCCCATCCAGACCTGCTCGATGATGACGTAGAGCTCGTCGAAGGAGATCGGGCCCGTGCGCTTCAGCCGATCGATGAGGCTCTCGCCTTCGAGCAGCTCGAAGACGAGCACGATGCCGAAGTTCGTGTCCTCCTCGACGTCGAGGACCTGCGTGACGTAGTCGCTGTTGATGACGCCCGCCGCGCGCGCCTCGCGCCGGAAGCGCTCGACGGCCGAGGCCTTCGCCTTCGCGTCGGCGTGCAGCACCTTGATCGCGACCATGCGACCGGTGCGCGTGTTCTCCGCGGCGAACACCTCGCCCATCCCGCCGCGCCCGAGCAGACGGGTCACGCGGTAACGATTCGCGACGATGGTGCCGGCTTCGATCTCCAAACGCTCGCCTCGTCCTTCCGGACTAGAACGTCCCTGTGGCCATCAAGCCGCCGCCCTGCGGTGTGGCCCATGGAGCGAAGGCGAACGACTCCTTCGGCGGCTCGTCCGGCTTCTTCTCGGGCCGCAGGACGAAGAGCACCGTCGCCGCCACCGCGCCCGCCGCGGCCACGCCGAAGCACACGTCCGCGACCGTGTTCAACGTGACGACCTTCGAGCGCATGTCCTCGAGGGTCTGGAGCTCTGCCTTCGTGTTCGCCTTGCCGTTCGACGCGTCGAAGTCCGCCTTCGCGCCCGTCGCGAGCACGCCGCCGACCACCGCGCCCGCGATGCCCGCGGCGATCGCCGCGCCGCCCACGATGAACACCGTCATCGGCACGGGACGCGAAGGTCTCTCGGCGGGTTTGTCCTTCCCTCCCAGGAGGTCCTCCTCGGTGAAACCCTCGGCCGTGACGGGTTTGCCCTTGTCGAACTCGAACAAGCGGTCGTACGTGCCGCCGTTCGTGATGTCGACCTTCCACACCTGGTCGGGCGCGCCCTCGGCGCTCGCCTTGAACTCGTGCGCGCCGGGGTGGATGCCGAACTTCTGGTCCGTGATGCCGATCGTGTAGCGGTTCGTGATCGGGTAGCCGCGGGCCGGCGTGCGGACGTCCGTGATCGTCACGCCGGGGCGATCCGATTTCAGCGTCACCCACGCGACGACCGAGCGGAGCGCCTTGAGGTCCGTCTCGATCTGCTGCTTGTCCGCGGGGTCGATCTCGTCGCCCTTCGCCTCGAGGAACTGCGCGAGCAGCGAGATCGCCTCGCCGTCACGCTCGAGCTCCATCGCGCAGAGGCCCATGCCCTTCACCGCGTTGAGCGAGCCCGAGAGTTCGAACGCCTTCTTGAACTCGCGATACGCCTCCTCGCACTTGTGCCCGGAGGGATCGTTGTAGAAGGCGGCGCCCGCCTCCATGTGCTTCTTGGCTTCGACGAGCTTCGGATCCTCGGGCGCCGCGGGCTCGGCCGCAGGCTTCTTGCCGGCGCCTTTGCCCTGCGCGAGGGCCGGGCACGCGGCGGCGAGCATGGCGAGAGCCGTGATCGCGGAGAACGTACGCGTGAGCGCGGACCGCATAGGTGAAAGGCTACCGCGGGTCGCGCTGGATCGGAAAGAGAACGGCGGCCATGAAGGAGGGAGGGCGTCTTACTCCTCGTCCGAGCGGAGCTTGGCGAGCACGCTGAGATCCTCGAGGGTCGAGGTGTCGCCTGTGGTCTCGCGTCCGGCGGCCACGTCCTTCAGGAGCCGGCGCATGATCTTGCCGCTCCTCGTCTTCGGCAGCGCGTCGGCGAACCGGATCTGATCGGGCCGGGCGAACTTGCCGATCTCCTGGCCGACGTGGTTCGCCAGCGTGGTCGCGAGCTCGGGGCCGGCCGAAGCGCCGGGGCGGAGCGAGACGAAGACCACGAGCGCCTGGCCCTTGAGGTCGTCCGGCCGGCCGACCGCGGCCGCCTCGGCCACCGACGGGTGCGAGACGAGCGTGCTCTCGATCTCCGCCGTGCCGATGCGGTGCCCCGCCACGTTCAGGACGTCGTCGATGCGGCCGACCACCCAGAAGTAGCCGTCCTCGTCGCGCCGCGCGCCGTCGCCGGTGAAGTAACAACCCTCGACGTCGCTGAAGTACTGCTTGCGGAAGCGCTCGTCGTCGCCCCACACGGTGCGCAACATCGAGGGCCACGGGCGCCGCAGCACGAGCATGCCGCCCCTGTTCGCGCCCACCGACGCGCCGTCCTTGGTCACGACGTCGGCCACCACGCCGAACATAGGCAGGCCCGTCGAGCCGGGCTTCGACGAGGCCGCGCCGGGCAACGTCGTCATGAGGATCGACCCCGTCTCCGTCTGCCACCACGTGTCGACGATGGGGCAACGCTCGCCGCCGATGTTCTTGTGGTACCAGATCCAGGCCTCGGGGTTGATCGGCTCGCCGACCGAGCCGAGCAGGCGCAGGCTCGAGAGATCACTCTTCTTCGGCCACTCGTCGCCCTGGCGCATGAAGGCGCGGATCGCCGTCGGCGCGGTGTAGAGGATGGTCACGCCGTGCTTCTCGATGAGGCGCCAGAAGCGGCCCCAGTCGGGGAAGTTCGGCGCGCCTTCGTAGAGCAGGCACGTCGCGCCGTTCGAGAGCGGCCCGTACACGATGTAGCTGTGCCCGGTCACCCAACCGACGTCGGCCGTGCACCAGTAGACGTCGTCGTCGCGCAGGTCGAAGCCGTACTTCGTGGTGACGTGCGTGCCGACGAGGTAGCCGGCGGTCGTGTGCAAGACGCCCTTCGGTTTGCCCGTCGAGCCCGACGTATAGAGGATGAAGAGCGGGTGCTCGGCGTCGACGATCGTGGCCTCGCGCCTCGCGTGGCCGTTCGGATCGACGACGTGGTGCCACCACACGTCGCGCCCCTCGTGCATGGTCACGGGGCACTTCTCGCGGCCGAGGTGGCAGAACACGACGACCTTCTGCACGCTCGCCGCTTGCGGCTGCGCGAGCGCCTTGTCGACGGTCGCCTTCAGCTCGAGCACGTGTCCGCGCCGGTAGCCGCCGTCCTGCGTGATGACGAACTTCGCCTGGCAGTCCTGCACCCGATCGCGGATCGCGTCCGCCGCGAAGCCGCCGAAGATCACGGTGTGCACCGCGCCGAGCCGCGCGCACGCGAGCATCGCCACGACGACCTCGGGCACCATGCCCATGTAGATCGCCACGCGGTCGCCCTTCTCCACGCCGAGCTTCGCCAGCGCGTCGGCGAAGAGCACCGTCTCGCGGTAGAGCTGCGCGTACGTGAGCGTGCGCGTCTCTCCGTGTTCGCCCTCCCAGACGATCGCCGCCTTGTTCCGCGTCGGCGTCGACATGTGCCGATCGAGGCAGCTCTCCGAGACGTTGAGCGTCGCCCCGAGGAACCATTTTACGTGCGGGAAGTCGCCCTCGACCGTCTTGGTCCACGGCGTGCGCAACACGAGGTCCTTCGCCTCGCGGCGCCAGAACGTGTCCGGATCGTCGAGGCTCTCGCGGTAGAGCGCGTCGTAGGCTTCACGCGATCCGATACGCGCGCGCGCGGCGAACTCGGCCGGCGGCTCGAACCGTCGCGTTTCCTTCATCAAGCTGGTGATGGCTTCGTTCGACATGGGCCCTCCCGAGGCGGACGCGGAGGATACCGCCGCGGGCGAACACCGTCACCAGGCGCCGAAGCCGATCCGCGCGCCGAGGCCCAGGGTCACGCGTGGATCGGCGAGCTCGACGTCGGCCGTGTCGGTCCCGCCGAGCAGGAGCGTCTGCTGCGCGGCGAGTCCGACCAGGACGCCGCTCCAGTCGAGCTCGAAGCCCGTGTCGAGGTTGATGAAGGCCACGCCGCCGGGGCTCTCGCCTTTGCCGAGCCAGTTGTACGCGAGCCCGCCGCCGATCGACGCGACGAACCGCACCTTCCTGCCGGGGCTCATGAGCCGCACGCTGCCGCCGAAGCGCGCCGAGCTCAGGCGGACCTTGCTGTCGCCGCTGCGCGTCGCGATGGGGTTGTTCGCGTAGTCGAACATGAACTCGAGCCCGATCGGCGTGTTGATCCGGTAGCCGAGCCGCGCGCCGACCATACCCCCCGCGCCCTCTTCACCGAGCATCAAGAACACGCCGCCCGTCGCGAGCGCGTACGCGCCGCGGAGAGGTGGATCCGGCGGCTTCGCGATCTTCGGCGGCGGTGGAGGTGGCGTCGGGAGCGAGCGCGGCACGGCGATGGGCACGCCGCCGACGTCGGGGCGGACCTCCTGCGCTTTGCCCGCCACGACGAGCACCTGGAACGCGTACTCGGGGCCGCCTTGCTTGTACATCTGCACGAGGTGCGTGCCTGGCTCGACGAGGCCGGCCCACTGCCCGAGCGCGAGCGGCTGTCCGTCGATGGCGATGGCCATCTCGGGATCGTCCGTCTTCACGACGACCCATCCCTTGTTCGGCTCGAGCGCGAGCTTGACGATCTTGTCGCGGTCCCTGCTCGTGACCGTGATCGTCTGCTCGGCGTCCTCGTACCCCTCGGCGCGCGCGCCGATGCGGTGTCTCCCCGGGCCGAGCGGGATGGGTTTGTCCGAGGCGCCGGGCGGGAGCGGCTCGTCGTCGATGAGCAGCACCGCGTGGGAGGGCGAGAGCTCGACCTTCACGGTCCCGAGCAGCGCGCGCATCTCGGCGATGGCGTGCTCGGCGGCGGCTTTGTCCTCGGGCTCCATCGTGCTCGCGTGTTTGCCGAGCGCGAGCTCGAGGGCGGCGATGGCCTTCGGGTAGTGGAAGAGGCTCTTGTGGCAGAGCGCGATGTTGACGAGCGGGCTCGCGCGTGGGCTCTCGGCGTACGCGGCCTCGAACTCGACGATGGCGGCGGCGAAGTTGCCGTCGTTGTAGAGCTTCACGCCGTTCGCCATGTGCCGCTTGTAGGACGCGGAGAGCGGCGCGCTCTCGGCCGCCGGCTCGCCGGCCGCGAGGGCCGCGCTCTCGCGCGCGGCGAGCGCGAGCGCGAGGACGAGCGCCATGCGTCGAACGAAAGGCTTGTTCATTCGACCTTCAGCTTGAGCTGCGGAGCGACGCCCGGGACCTTGGTTGTCGCCGTCGGCCTCGCGCTCGCGTTCACCTGGGGCGCTGCCGTCTTGTCCGGCGCGGGCTTCTTCGGCGTCGAGACCTTGTTCGTCGTGGTGGGACGTGGCGGCGGGGTCGTCGCTGCGGGCTTCGGCTCCGGCGCTTTCGTGGCCGTCGCCTCCGTCGTGGGAGCCGCCGTGGGCGCGGGCGTGGGCTCGGGCGTGGGCTCGGGCGTCGGGGCGGGAGGCGGCGGCGGCGTCGTCATCGTCGGCGCGTCGTTCGTGCCGATCGGCTGCGCGCTCGTGGTGCCCTCGGAGGCCGTCGTCGCGGCTCGCGGAACGCTCTCGCGGCTCCACACGAGCACCGCGGCGAGCGCGAGGACGGCCGCTCCACCCGCGAGCGCGACGGGCACGATGCGCGAGCGCTCCTTGCTCGGCGATGCGCCGCCCGTCGTCGCCCAACCGACGCGCGAGGGGCCGCTCGTGTTCGTGGTCGCGGCGGGCGCCTTCGAGCTCCGACCCGTGTCGCCCGAGAGCTTCACCGCGCGCGCCGGGAGCAGACTTCCCGACGCGGCGCCGAGGGCTTCGAGCATCTCGCGCGCGTTCGCGAAGCGTTTGTCCCTGTTGCGCTTGAGGGCCTTGCCGAGGAAACGCGCCACGGACTCGGGGACCTCGGGGTTCCACGTGCGCACGTCGGGCGCGGCCTTCGTGCAGATGTTCACGATCACCTGCTCGTACGACTGCCCCTCGTGTGGCGGACGGCCCGAGAGGCACTCGTAGAGGATCGCGCCGACGGACCAGAGGTCGGTGCGCTCGTCGACGTCGGGCAGCGCCTGCGACTGCTCGGGCGACATGTAAAACGGCGTGCCGAGCACGGTGCCTTGCCGCGTGATCGTCTTCTCGGGCACGCCGCCCGTGCGGCGCACCTTGGAGATGCCGAAGTCGAGGATCTTGACGAAGTCGGTCTCGTCGTCGCGCGCCGCGAGGAAGACGTTGTCGGGCTTGAGGTCACGATGGACGATGCCCGCCTCGTGGGCGCGGCAGAGGCCGCGGAGGAGCTGCGCGACGACGTCGAGGGCGGGCTCGAGGTCGAGCCGCCCGAGGCGCTTGATGCGATGGCCGAGGTCCTCGCCGCGGAGCAGCTCCATGACGATGAAGGGTTGTCCGTCGTCGGTGCTGCCCGAGTCGAAGATCGTGACGATGTGCGCGCTCTCGACCGCGCTCGCCGCCGCGGCCTCGCGCTGGAAGCGCAGGACGGCGTCGTCGTTCCGCGCGAGCTCGGGGTCGACGAACTTCATCGCGACGCGCTTGCCGATGCTCGTGTTCAGCGCCTCGTAGACCGAGCCCATGCCGCCGCGCGCGATGAGGCGGAGGACCTTGTACTTGCCCACGTCACGACCGACGAGCGAGCCCTCGCTCGTCGAGGCGTCGGGCAGCGGAGCGTCGGCAGCGGGCATGTGTTTCCGAGACGAGCGAGCGTACCACCGTATTGACACGGCGGGCACGATCCTGACGGATCCGCGTCAGCGCGGCAGCGGGGGCAGATCCGGCGCGGGGGCCTCGCGGAGCAACGCGTCGAGCTCGCCTCGTTGATCGAGGGACGAGAGGTCCGTAAATCCGCCCACGGGGCGATTGTTGATGAAGACCTGCGGCACCGTGCGCTGCCCGGACGCCTCGGAGAGCCACCGCCGCAGGTCGGGCCGCGTGTCGACGTCGATCTCCGCGAAGGGGACGTTCTTCCGCGAAAGCAAGGCCTTCGCGCGCTGGCAGTAGGGGCACCAGGGGGTCGTGTAGATGGCGACGTCGGCCGGCATGCTGGACATTTCGGTTGTGTCAGCGGCGAGCGCAAGGGCAACGTTGTGCGCAAGGGCTCAACGAGGCGCCAAGCAGAGGTCGGACGAGGTCAGGTGAGGCGCGGCGAAGCGCCAAGCACAGGTAGGCGGAGCCAGGCAGGTGCTCGGCGAAGCGCCAAGGACGTTCCCGGTGCGCCAGGGTGGTGCTCGGCGAAGCGCCAAGGAGAGGTCGGAGGGACCGGGGCACGGCTTGGCGAAGCGCCAAGGGGAGGTCCGACGACGTCGAGCGGCGCTCGGCGAAGCGCCAAGGAGAGGGGGGAGGACCCGGCGCACGGCTCGGCGAAGCGCCAAGGAGGAGTCGAACGGCGTCGAGCGGCGCTCGGCGAAGCGCCAACGAGCCGCGAGCGGCTCCCGACGTCGCTTGGCGAAGCGCCAAGGGGATCGAGGGGCTTTCCCCCTTCATCCACGAGCTCCGCGCCGTCGCCGCCGGTGGCGCGCTCCCCTGACTCGACCTAGAAGCCCGACGCGCCGTCCTTGCGCGCGCCACGCACCTGGTGAGAAAAAGACCCATGGCCGACACCGAGGGCACGATTCACCTCGAACGCTTCACGAACGACGCTCGGCAGATCGTCGCGGGCGCGCAGGCGCTCGCCGATGACCGGAAGCACGCCGAGGTCTCGCCGCTGCACCTGCTCGTGCGCTTGCTCGAACGGGATCGCGGGGTCCTCGAGGTCTTCCGACGCGCCGGCGCCGATCCGAACGAGACGATGAACCTCGCGGAGGCGGCGCTGCGGCGTCAGCCGAAGTCGACGGGCGGCGTCGCGTACGTGGACGCTCGGCTGCTCGATCTGCTCGGGCGGGCCGAACGAGAGGCCACGCGGGACAAGGCGCCGAGCGTCGGCATCGAGCACCTCCTGCACGCGCTGGCGCAGGAGATCCGCGGCCCGGCAGGCGAGATCCTCTCGTCGTTCGGCGTCAGCCCCGGCGCCTTCCGCCCGCACCTCGCCGTGCTCGCCGAGGCCGAAGCGAAGGCCCCAGCCGCGGCCCCGAACCTCGTCACGAGCGCGGGCGGCAGCGCGGACGGGAACGGCTACACGCGCGACCTCGTGGCCGACGCGCGCAAGGGGCTCTTCGATCCGGTGATCGGGCGCGATGGCGAGGCGCGGCGGCTTTTGCAGATCCTCGAGCGGCGCTTCAAGAACCACCCGCTCGTCGTGGGCGAGCCGGGCGTCGGCAAGTCGGCGCTGATCCGCGGCCTCGCCGACAGGATCGCGCGCGGCGACGTGCCGAGTAACCTCGCGGGCGCGCGCCTCGTCGAGCTCGACACGGGCGCGCTCGTCGCAGGCGCCAAGCTGCGCGGCGAGATCGAGCAGCGCCTCAAGGCCCTCGTCGACAAGCTGCGCAGCGTGCAGGACGCCGAGACCATCCTCGTCGTCGAGGACATCGACGCGCTCTTCGGGCAAGGCGTGCAGGGCTCGGGCGTCGGTGATCTGCTGAAGCCGCTGCTCGCGCGGAGCGAGATCCGCATCCTCGCCACGACCACCCCCGAGGGCACGCGCAAGCTGAACGAGCGGGATCCCTCGATCCAGCGGCGCTTCGCGGTGGTGAACATGGATGCGCCGTCGATCGAGCAGGCGACCGAGATCGTGCGCGGCGTGGCCACGAAGTACGAGGCGCACCACCGCGTGCGGATCGGCGAGAGCGCGATCGTCGCGGCCGTGAGCCTCGCCAAGCGTTACCTCTCCGACCGCGCGCTGCCGGACACGGCGGTGGACCTGCTCGACGAGACGAGCGCGCGCAAGCGCGTCGAGGTCGACGGCGTGCCCGCGGAGGTCGACGCGATGAGCCGGCGCGTCGACGCGCTGAAGGCGCAGATCGCGGCGCTCGCGGACGACGAGGATCGGATGAGCGTGCAGACGCGGCAGCGGCTCGAGAAGGAGCTCGCCGAGGTCGAGCCACGCGCGAAGGAGAAGCGCACGGCCGTCGCGGCGCGCAGGGGCGTCGTCGCCGCGGTGCAGGCGATCCGCAAGGAGCTCTCCGCGGCGAACGAGCAACTCGCGGCCGCGCAGCGCGACAAGAACTACGCGAAGATCGGCGAGATCGAGCACGTGACCTTGCCCGAGATCAAGAAGCGCCTGGAGGCGGCGGAGCAAGCGGCGAAGGGGCAGGGCGCCGAGCCCGGTTCGAACATGGTCACCGAGAACGACGTGGCCGGCACGCTCGCCGAGTGGACGGGCATCCCGGTCGCGAAGATGCTCGAAGGCGAGTCGGACAAGCTGCTCAAGATGGAGGAGCGCCTCGCGCAGCGCGTGGTCGGCCAGGACGAGGCCGTGCGCGCCATCGCCCGCGCCGTGCGCCGCGGCCGCGTGGGCCTGCGAGATCCGGGCAAGCCCATCGGCTCGTTCCTCTTCCTCGGCCCGAGCGGCGTCGGCAAGACCGAGCTCGCGAAGGCCCTCGCCGAGTTCCTGTTCGACGACGAGCAAGCGCTCACGCGGCTCGACATGAGCGAGTTCATGGAGCGGCACATGGCGCAGCGCCTCATCGGCGCCCCGCCCGGTTACGCCGACAGCGAGCAGGGCGGCTTCTTGACCGAGGCCGCGCGCCGCAGGCCCTACAGCGTCCTGCTCTTCGACGAGGTCGAGAAGGCGCACGCGGACGTGTTCAACCTGCTGCTCCAGATCCTCGACGACGGCCGCTTGACCGACGGGCGCGGCAGGACCGCGGACTTCTCCAACACGGTCGTGATCATGACCTCGAACATCGGTTCGAAGCGGATCCTGGAGACCGACATGAAGCTCTTCGAGAGCGAGGACGGGCGCGACGCGATCCGAGACGTCCTCTTCGAGGAGCTGAAGGCCTTCTTCCGGCCGGAGTTCTTGAACCGGATCGACGACATCGTCGTCTTCAAGGCCCTCACCAAGAAGGACCTGCGCGGCGTCGTGGACATCCAGCTCCGGCGCCTCGAGCGGCTGCTCGCGGATCGCGAGATCAAGGTGCAGCTCGATGACGCGGCGAAGGACCTGCTCGTCGACATCGGCTACGAGCCCTCGCTCGGCGCGCGTCCGCTGAAGCGCGCCATCCTGAAGGAGCTGCAAAACCCGCTCGCCGAGGCGATCCTCGCCGGCGGATATGCCCCCGGACAGATCGTCCACGTCCGCGGCTCGGACGGCTCGTTCTCCTTCACGAAGGCCTGACGCGCCGCGTCGCCCTCCTGGGTCCTCCGGGGGAGGGGAGACCTGGACTCCGCGCAAACATTGACGCCGCCAAGACGACCGGAGATCCTGCGAGCGGAGGAGGCTCCGGCATGCCTGGCAGGAACGTATCGCGGCGCTTGTTCGTGGGAGTGATGGGGGGCGGTGTGCTCGCCGCACCGGTGATCGCCTCCGCGCGCCCGGAGACCACGGCCGCTGCAAACAGCGGTTCGGAAAGCGAGAAGCCGCTCGATCAGCCGACGCGGGAGAACGTCGCCAAGCTGCTGCATCCGCTCGTCGCGGGTGGCCGCCTGGCGCGATGGACGATCGTCCAGATCGATCCCGTCGTGCATGGATGCGTGAGCGTGAAGGTCCGGACGGACGATGGGCACACGTTCGACCTCGAGCTTTTGGCGCGTGATCACGGCCCGCTCGCGCAGCGGCCGCCCGCGGAGACGGAGGCGCACGCGATCTTCGTTGTCAACGGCGGCGACGGCTGGGCGCCCACGCAGGAGGAGCAAGGGCTCGCGGCGATGACGCTCGCGCAGGTCGTCGCGAAGAACGAGCGCGCGGTGCGCTTGTCGGGGCTGCTCACGCACGCCGAGCGGATCCAGAAGCACGGCCACGCGTTGCTCGTGCCGGCCGAGGGCCCGGGCTGAATCCATGGCGTTCGTCCTCTCCCTCGGAACGACCTGCAACAATGCGTGCGTCTTCTGCGCGCAAGGGGAGAGGTTCGTCCCGGTGGAACACGCGGTCGAGGGGCTCGGGCTCGCGGCGCGTGTGCGTGTCGAGAGGGGAGACGTCGTCTACGTGCAGGGGGGCGAGCCGACGATCGCGGCCGACTTGCCCGCGGTGATCCGTTCCCTCGACGAGCGGGGCGCGCGACGCATCGTCGTCCAGACGAACGGCCGGAGGCTCGCGTATCGCACGTACACGCGCGCCTTGCGCGAGGCCTCGGACAAACTCTCGCTCGACGTCTCGTTGCACGGCTCGACCGAGGTGATGCACGACTACCACACGCAGACGCCGGGCAGCTTCAAGCAGACCGCGTCCGGCGTGCGGCACGCGCGGGCCGAGGGGATCGAGGTCTCCGTGACCACGGTGATCACGCGGTCGAACTACCGTCACCTCGCGGAGATCGTGCACCTCGGGATGGCGCTCGGGGTGCGCGCGGTGCACTTCGTGAAGGCCGAGCGCCTCGGCCGCGCGGCGCGGGCCGCGGATCGGATCCTCGCGCCGGAGGAGCTCGTGCGGCCGCAGCTCGCGCGGGCGATCGCGGTGGCGTCGCGGTTCGGGATGGGCTGGCTCGCGGGCGAGAAGGCGAGCAGCGCCGAGGTGCGCGAGGGCTTCGCGGGCCTCGGCGAGGTGGAGATCACGAGGGCGGCGGTCCCGGGTTCGTCGCGTACGAACACGCCCGGCGACGAGGTCGCGGCCTCGGACAGGAACTTCGTGGAAGCGTCTCGGCTCGTCCGAGCGAAACCACCGATCGTCAACCGGAGCATTGCTTGGGAGCGGTGAGTGACAATGGCGAGCAACGTCAAAGCCAGTGACGAGCAGCAGGGCAAGCAGGTGCGACGGGTCGCCATCGCGGCGCTTCTCTTGGTGGTCGGTGGGGCCGCCGCGTCGTCCTGCGCCGAAGGCGGGAGCGTGACCTCCTCGGGCGGCATCTCGACCAGCTCGGGCACGGGCGGCGACGGCGGCCGGGGCGGCGACGGCGGCCGGGGCGGCGATGGCGGCATGGGCGGCGCGGGTGGCCTCGGCGGCATGGGCGGCGCCGGTGGCATGGGCGGCGCGGGTGGCATGGGCGGCGCGGGTGGTATGGGCGGCGCCGGCGGCATGGGCGGCCAGATGTGCGTGCCCGAGGCCGAGGTCTGCGACGGCGTCGACAACAACTGCGACGGCATCGCCGACGAGGGCTGCGACTGCGTGACGGGCGTGAAGCAGGCCTGTTACACGGGCCCCGAAGGCACGAGCGGCGTCGGCGCGTGCAAGGACGGCGAGCAGACGTGTGACGCGAGCGGCCAGTGGGGCCCCTGCGAAAACGAGGTCGTCCCGGCCGCGACCGAGGCTTGCAACGGCCTCGACGACACCTGCGAAGGCAACGTCGACGAGGGGTGTACGTGCGTCACGGGCGAGCAGCAGGGCTGCTACACGGGCCCCGACGGCACGGTGAACGTCGGCCTCTGCGCGCCTGGCACGCAGACCTGTGACGAGACGGGCAACTGGGGCCCGTGCATGGGGGACGCGACGCCGCAGCCCGAGGCGTGCAACGGCCTCGACGACGACTGCGATGGGACGATCGACGATGGCAACCCGGGCGGCGGCGGCGCGTGTGTCGCGCCGGGCCTCGGCGAGTGCAAGAAGGGCACGCTGAACTGCATCAACGGCTCGGTGAAGTGCTCGCCCGCGCCCGTGCAGCCCGAGGCGTGCGACGGCCTCGACAACAACTGCGACGGCAACACCGACGAGGGCAACCCCGGCGGCGGCCTGCAGTGCATGACGGGCTTCATGGGCCTGTGCAGCACGGGTTTGACCATGTGCGACGGGGCGAACGGCGTCATCTGCAAGCCGAACGTCGTGCCCGGTCAGCTCTCCGAGGCGTGCAACAACCTCGACGACGACTGCGACGGCCTCGTGGACGACAGCATCCCGCAGGTCGGCATGCCGTGCACGAAGCCTGGCCAGCTCGGCGTCTGCCAGTTCGGCACCTACGAGTGTCCTGCCGGCTCGCCGCAGCTCGTCTGCAACGCGCCGCTGCCCGGCACGGTCCAGGAGACGTGCAACGGCAAGGACGACGACTGCAACGGCACGATCGACGATCCGACCCTCGTCAACGGCCAGCCTTGCTCGACCGGGTTCCCCGGCGTGTGCTCGTCGGGCACCACGGTCTGCGTGAGCGGCAGCTCCACGTGTAACCCGGTGGTCTCGCCTGGAACGCAGACGGAGATCTGCGACTCCAAGGACAACAACTGCAACGGGCAGACGGACGAGATGATGCCGGGCCCCGCGTGCACCACGCAGAACCCGCAGGCGCAGTTCGTCTCGAGCTGGGGTTGCACCGCGGGCCAGTGCCAGATCGTGCAGTGCAACGTCGGTTATGCCGACATCGACGGCGCGCCGGGCAACGGCTGTGAGTGCTCGACCGACGCGTATTCGAACCAGTGCACCAGCGCGGGCGCGGTGAGCGTGCCGAAGGGCGGCACGGTCAACATGATCGGCAAGGTCGAGACCGCGAGCGGCAGCGACTGGCTCACGTTCAACTTCGTCGCGCCGGGCACGATCGGCGTGGCGTACACGCCGAAGGTCCAGCTCGTGAACGACGCGGGCGGGCAGTACGGGATGGACGTGCTGCACGACTGCAACACCGTCGCGACCTGCAACGACGGGGGAACGGGCTCGGGCGCGACGGTCTGGGAGATGAATTATCAGTACAACAGCGCCGGCAATCCCACAGGCACGAAGACCGACAACACCCCGAAGATCGTGAGCGTGAAGGTGCGCGTCTACCGCAAGAACGGTACGCCTCCGACCTGCGATCAGTATACCGTGACCGCCACGAACCCGTGAGGAGAGGCGGGACGCACCTTACGGTACGTCATCGGGAGCGAAGCACGAATGAGCGACATGTCGTTTCACTTGGGAGAGGGTTCTGTTCGGATCGAGTTCGACGAGGGCCTGTACCCCAAGGATGCGATCTACGGGGCCGCGTACGTGTTCATCGATCGGTGCTGGGTGCACCTCGATCGCGCGGGGGATCGGCGCATTCAGGTGACGCTGAAGGCGAAGAAGCCGGGCGCCGACACGCAGGCCTTCGCGGGCGAGTTCCAGAACGAGCTGCTCGGCCAGGCGTGGCGCCTCCGGATCGTCGAGGAGAACAAGAAGCTCGTCGAGGCGATCACGGCGCGCGCGCTCGGCGGCGCGGCGGGGCCGCCTGGGCTCGACGAGCTGCTCGCGATGGACATCGGCGAGGAGACGGCCTTCGAGGATCCGCTCGGCATCGCGATGAGCTGGGAGGAGAAGTACAAGAAGAAGGGCAAGGGCGAAGCGGCGAAGGCCGAGGGCGACGCGTCGGCCGACGTGTCCGGGGGCGAGAAGGCGTGATCGAGCTCAGGTTCCACGAGGAGCTCTACGACGGCTTCGCCATCGACGAGGCCGTGAAGACGTACGCGCCGTTCGCGACGACGGAGCTCTCGCGAGAGGGAGGCGCGTACGTCGTGAAGGTGACGGCGAAGCCCGAGGCGACGAGCCAGGGCGTCGACGAGCGCGTGCTCTCGGCGGAGCTCGCGAACTACGCGCTCGGCTTGACGGTTGAAAAGGCGCGCGCCGCCGGAGGTGCCGCGTGAGCCTCTCGACGCTCTTCACCGAGCTCGGCTCCGCGGCGAAGACGCCGACGGGCCTCGTGCCTTTCCGGTTCCGCGAGGTGGGCGGAGATATTTTGCTCACCAACTTTCTCGGCGACTGGGTCTTCGTCACGAAGGACGAGTTCCGCTCGCTCGCGCGCGGCGAGCTCGATCCCGGAACGAAGCTCCACGACAAACTCGCCTCGAAGAACTTCCTCCGCGACGGGCTCGATCAAGCGCAGGCGGCCGAGCGCATCGCGTACAAGAAGCGGTTCCTCAACTGGGGGCCGAACCTGCACATCGCGGTGGTCACGCTCCGCTGCAACGAGACGTGCGTCTACTGCCACGCGAGCCGCGCGAACATGGACGCGGTCCACACCGACATGACGCCGGAGATCGGCGAGAAGGTCGTGGACCTGATGCTCCAGTCGACGTCGCCCTCGGTGACGCTGGAGTTCCAGGGCGGCGAGCCGCTCGCGAACTTCTCGGTGATGAAGCACGTCATCGAGTACGCGCTCGCGCGGAACCGCGCCTACGGCAAGGGGCTCGAGTTCACCATGGTCTCGAACCTGGCGCTGATGGACGAGGAGAAGCTCGCGTATCTCGTCGATCGCAAGGTCCAGGTCTGCACCAGCATCGACGGCCCGGAGCACCTGCACACGAAGCAGCGCATCCTCGCCGGCGGCAACGCGCACCGCGAGGCCGTGAAGTGGATCGAGCGCATCAACAAGGCCTACATCGACATCGGCCTCGACCCGACGCTCTACCACGTCGAGGCGCTGCTCACGACGACACGCGAGGCGCTCAAGTACCCGAAGGAGATCGTCGACACCTACGTCTCGCTCGGCTGCCGCGCGATCTTCCTCCGCCCGATCGATCCCTTCGGCTTCGCGGGCAAGACCGCGCAGATCGTCGAGTACGATCGCGCCGCGTACCACGAGTTCTACCGCGCCGCGGTCGAGCACATCCTCGATCTGAACCGTCGCGGCGAGCAGGTGCTCGAGCGGTACGCGTCGATCTTCCTCACGAAGATCGTGGCCGACGACGACCCGAACTTCCTCGACATCCGCAACCCGAGCGGCTCGGGGATCGGCGCCCTCGCCTACAACTACGACGGCAAGATCTTCTCGAGCGACGAGGGCCGGATGATGTACGAGACCGGCGATCCTGCCTTCCAGATCGGCGACGTGTTCAGCTCGACGTACCGCTCGCTGATGAAACACGAGACGGTGCGCGCGCTCGTGATGGCGTCGATCCGCGAGGCGCAGCCCGACTGCGTGAACTGCACGTACACGCCCTACTGCGGGGTCCAGCCCGAGCACAGCTACCGGACGCAGGGCACGATCTTCGGTAGGATGCGTGAGAGCACCTTGTGCGCCGTCCACAAGGGCATCCAGGATTTTCTCTTCGACAAACTGCGCGAGAACGACCCGACGACGGTCGAGATCCTCCGGCGCTGGACCACGGTCCGGGCGCGAACGCACTTCATCCACGCGTCCTCGGCATCTTGAGGGCAACCGAACGACGCGGGCGCAACGGGACTTGGGATCAGGGAGGCCACGATGGCGAACAACGGAACAGGTGGGCTGCCGAGCTTCTCCCGCAAGCCGGGCGGCATGCTCTCCAAGACGGAGAGCGAGGTCGGCGCGAAGGCGAGCGAAGAGGCAGATCGCGCGGGCGTGATCGGTGACGACGCGGGCGGCGTGATCCCGGCGCAGCATTGCTCGCACGGCAGCCACGGTTCGCACGGCTCGCACGGCTCGCACGGCTCGCACGGCTCGCACGGCAGCCATGGTTCACACGGGTCACACGGCTCGCACGGCAGCCACGGCAGCCACGGCAGCCACGGCAGCTGGTAGACCGACCTCCCTGCGCGCCCGGAAGCACATCTCTTTTTTTCTCGCCTGGCGGGCGAAACGGCCCCGTTCGTCCGCGCTACCCACCCAACCGTTCACGCGTGTTTCCGGCCTCCCCGGACCGGCTCTTCAAGAGCCGCTGGATCCAAAGGGACGGAGACACATTTGATCAGCTTGCGGAACGGACGCGCGTCCGTATACTTCCGCTCCCTTGTTTCCCGGCGGAGTGCGCCGGTGAAGCAACTGTCGTAGGGCTCGAGGGCACGAACATGTACGCGGTCATCAAGACGGGCGGCAAGCAGTACAGGGTCTCGGAAGGCCAGGTGCTGCGCGTCGAGAAGCTGAGCGGAAACGCCGGCGACACGGTTACGTTCAACGAAGTCCTGCTCGTCGGCGGCGAGGCCACCAAGATCGGCCAGCCGCACGTTGCGGGTGCAAAGGTCGAGGCGCAGATCAAGGCGCAGGATCGCGGCAAGAAGGTCGTGATCTTCAAGTTCCGGCGCCGGAAGAACTACCGCCGCAAGACCGGCCACCGGCAGCCGTACACCGAGCTCAAGATCACCGGCATCAGCGCCTAGGAGAATCCGGCATGGCTCATAAAAAAGGCGGCGGCTCGTCTCGTAACGGGCGCGATTCGAACGCACAAAAGCGCGGCGTGAAGGTGTACGCGGGGACCGCGGTCTCGGCGGGCAGCATCCTCGTGCGGCAGGTGGGTTCGTCGCTCCACGCCGGCAAGAACGTCGGCACCGGCAAGGACTTCACGCTCTTCGCCCTCGTGGACGGCGTCGTGAAGTACGAGTGGAAGACGAACACGAAGAAGCAGGTCTCGGTTTATCCGGCCTCCTGAACCTGCAGCGTTCGTGATCGAGACGAGTCGGGCGATGCGGCGGGAAACCCCCGCCTATCGCCCTTCGTCCATTTCAGGCCCTTCGACGCCGAACCCACGCTGACGTCGAACCATCCAGGCGTGGCGAGCGACGAGGACGAACCGCGGCGATGACGTACAAGCTCCTGGCCCTCGACCTCGACGGCACCCTGCTCCGCCACGACGGCACCTTGCACGAGCGAGACCGCTGGGCGATCGAGCGGCTGCAGAGCGGCGGCGTCGCCGTGACGATCTGCACGGGCAGGCTCTACTCGGGCTCACGCGAGGCCGCCGTGGCGGCGCGGATCCAGGGGCCGATCGCCTGCGTCGACGGCAGCCACATCGTCGACGCGCGTGACGATCACGAGCACTACCACGCCTCGCTCGCAGGCGATCACGCCGCGCAGCTCCGGCGCGTGCTCGAGCGGCATCGGACCGCGAGCTTCGTGTTCGCGCACGACAGCATCGTGCACGACGCCGCAGGCGAGCCGTGGAGCAGCTACGTGCGCACGTGGTCGCCGCGCGTGACGGTCGTCGAGCGCGTGACGTCGCACCCGTACTGGGAGCACGAGCGGGGGCTGCTCGCGGTGGTGGCGATCGGGTCGAAGGAGAACGTGCACGCGGCCGCGGAGGAGCTCGAGGGCGAGCTCGGCGGCGCGGCGTTCGTGATCCGGTTCGCGGTGACGCGCGCGGCCGACACGCACGCGATGGTGGTGCGCGCCGCGGGGCCCACGAAGGGCACGGCGATCGCGTGGCTCGCGGAGTATCACGGCTGCAAGGTGAACGAGGTCGTCGCGGTGGGCGACTGGCTCAACGACGTGCCGATGTTCGAGGTCGCGGGGCGATCGTTCGCGATGGGCAGCGCGCCTTCGATGGTGAAGGAGCGCGCGACCGAGCAGCTCGACGCGTGGAGCGCCGAAGACGCGGGCGTCTCCGAGGCGATCGAGCGAGCCTGGGGGACGCTCTGACGTCCTGCTAGGACGAGCTCTTCGGCGCGCCGGACGTAGGCGCCGCAGCCGCGCACGCGCGATGCGAGGGGGGCGCGAAGCCGCGGTAGAAGAGCCGCTCGACCTCGCCGATGAGGTCCCTCATGCCGATGGGCTTGGCGAGGAAGCCCTCGGCGCCGGCCTGCGCGGCCTCGGCGCGCGCGCCGCGTTTGCCCGAGATCACGAGGAAACGACAGCCGTAGCCGCGTGAGCGCGCGGCCTCGATGAAGTCGGTGCCGCTCATCTCGGGCATGCGCTGGTCGACGACGACGACATCAACGCGGTCGAGCCGCTCGAGCGCTGCCGACGGGGACATCGTCTCGCGCACCTCGCACCCCTCGGCTTCCAGGCACATGCCCAGGAGCCTCAAGATGTCGGGGTCGTCATCGACCACGAGCACGACGGGGGGACGCGGTCGCCACGTGCGCACGATCCGGAGATTACCCATGTTTCTGCCCGCTTCCAAATGTGAAAGACGACGGGCGCGAAAATGAGCGTGGGACGGATCGCTGCGTCTGCGGCGACCGAGAGGAGATGTGGGGGAGAGGTCTGCCGGGGGCTCGACGCGTCGAGCGGAGCCCCCGTGCGAAGGGGAGAAGGGGAGGCGCGGGTTTACTTGCGCGGCTGCTGGGCCGCGGCGAGCTGCTGCTGCTGCTGCTGCAGGAACTGCGCGACGAGGCGCGAGCGCTCGATGGCGAACTGCTTGACTTCCTTGTTGGGCGAACCCGCGAGGGCGTTGAGCAGCTTCGTGACCTTCTCGATCTGGCGCGACTGGAAGAGGGCCTCGAAGTAGTTGTTCGCGATGCGCACGTCGCGGCTCATCTTCGCCTCGTGCGGCTGGAGGAGCCGGATGACGGCCTCGAGGTCGCCCTTCTGGCCGTAGAGCGCCGAGAGGCAGAGGAGCGCGAGCGGATCGTCGGGCGCGATCTCGACGCCCTTCTTGGCGTACGTGACGGCGCGGTCGCGCGTGCTGTCGTCGTTGGCGAAGAAGCCCTGCAGCGCGATGTACGGCGCGGCGCTCTTCTTGTCGGTCGCCATCTTCTCGATCTCGGCGATCGCCTTGTCCTCGCCCTCGTTCTGCTTGAGGTGCTGGAAGAGGTAGGCCCACGCGTCGATGCAGCCGATGCTGATGCCGATCGCCTTGTCGACGAACTCGCGCTCCTTGTCGGCCTCCTTCTTGAGCTGGAAGACCTTGGCGAGGTGGAGCGAGGGGTAGGGGTTGTCCTTGAGGAGGTTCTGCGCGCCCTTCAGCGTGCCCTCGGCCTTGTCGAGCTTCTCCTGCTGGAGCTGCGCGATGCCGAGCGCGAGCCAGTCGTCGCCCGTGCCGCCCTTCGCCACGACCTTCGAGAGGACCTGCTCGGCGCGCTGCAGGCGGTTGTACTTGAGCAGCTCCTGCGCGTAGATGCGCGCGCGGTTGAGGTCGTCGGGCTGCTCCTGCCAGTGCTTCTCCAGGCCGGAGAGCAGGTCCTCGAGGCCGATCGCGATCGGGCGGCCCTGCTCGTCCTGCACCTGCACCGCGGGGCCGTTGAAGCCGAGCAGCTTCCACATCTGCTCGGGCGTCACGAGCGACGGGCCCTTGTCGAGCATTTCCTTGGTCTCGTCGTCGACCTTCGACAGCGGGATCACGATGAGAGCGTTGCCAGGCACTCCGTTGGGGAATGCGCTGACGGGCGCCATGATGGCCGCGCCGCCCGTGATCTGAAGTCCCGCCGCCACTCCACCCTGCTGTCCGTTCTGCGCCATGGTCGCTCCACCCGAGGATCGCGCGGGGCGCTTCGTGCGCCCGCGGTCGCCGCTCGACGAGCGCTGTGGCGCGCGTCGGACGGGAAAGAAAATGCCGTTGTTTGAGAGGGGCGGGCAGGCTAGCAGGATGCCTCAGGCAGAGCAACGGCCGCCGCGGATCCGCGGCTCTTCGTGGTTCACCTCGAACCGACGCGTCAACCTCGACGGAGCCTGTGGGCGAGGCCGGTCTGCCGCTCCTCGCGCCGCGTCTCGGAGAGCGCGAGGCCGAGAGCTCGCCCGTCCGTGACGAGCACGACGAGCTTCTTTCCGCGCGTGACGGCCGTGTAGAGCAGGTTCCGCGAGAGCATCACGAAGTGCTGCGAGAGCAGCGTGATCACCACGGCGGGATACTCGCTGCCCTGGCTCTTGTGGATGCTCGTCGCGTAGGCGAGCACGAGGTCGTCGAGGTCGCTCTCCTCGTAGGCGACGTCCCGGCCGTCGAACGTGACCGTGAGCGTGCCGGCCTCGGCGTCGATCGCGCGGACGATCCCGACGTCGCCGTTGTAGACCTCGCGCTCGTAGTCGTTCTTGAGCTGCATGACCTTGTCGCCGAGGCGGAAGAGCTTGCCGCCGCGGGTGACCGAAGGACCGTCGGGGTTGAGCGACCGCTGGAGGGTCTCGTTCAGCGCGATCGTGCCGACGGGGCCCTTGTTCATCGGGGAGAGGACCTGCACGTCGCGCACCGGATGCAGGCCGAAGCCGCGCGGGATGCGCTCGGTGACGAGGTCGTGGATCGTGGCCGCGGCCTCGTCGGGGTCATTTCGTTGGAACACAAAGAATTCGCCGCGCTTGTCGGTCGCGCCCTCGGGCTTCTCGCCGTCGTGGATGCGGTGGGCGTTCTGCACGATGAGGCTGCCCTCGGCCTGCCGGAAGATCTGCGAGAGGCGCACCGTGGGGATCACGCCCGAGCCGATGACGTCGCGCAGGACCGCGCCAGGGCCCACGGACGGGAGCTGATCGACGTCGCCGACGAGCACGAGCCGCGCCTCGTCCGCGATGGCCTGCGTGAGCGCGTCGCAGAGCGGCAGGTCGATCATCGAGGCCTCGTCGACGATGAGCACGTCGGCCTCGATCGCGCGGCCCTTCTTGCGGAGGAAGCCACGCGCCTTCGGGTCGAACTCGAGCATGCGGTGCAGCGTCATGGCCTCGCGCCCCGTCGCCTCGCTCATGCGCTTGGCGGCGCGTCCCGTGGGCGCCGCGAGGCGCACCACCTGGCCCGTGAGGTCGAAGAGCGAGAGGATCGCCCGGACGATCGTGGTCTTTCCGACGCCGGGACCGCCCGTGATGACGAGGATCTTGTTCCGCGCGGCCTGCTCGATCGCGTCGCGTTGCGCGGGCGCGAGGGCGACCCGCGTGCGGGCCTCGAAGGCCTCGATCGCGGCGCTGGCCGCGGCCTCCGGCGGCTCGCCCCGGCGGCCCGAGAGCGGACGGCCGGGCGCGCGGAGGAGCGCGAGCAGGCGCTCGGCGAGGCGCGATTCGGCCTCGTGGAGCGACGATTCGTAGACGGCGACCTCGCCCGTGGGCAGCGTCTCGACGTGCGCGCGGCCAGACAACGCGAGCATGTCGATGGCCTGATCCACGCCTTCTTCTTCGCGCTCGAGCATGAGCGCGGCGGCGCTGACGAGGGCCTCTCGTTCGGCGTAGACGTGCCCCTTGCCCGCGAGGTCGTTGAGCACCTGCAGGACGCCGGCCTGCGCGCGCTCGGGCGCGTCCGGCGAGACGCCGACGGCGCGCGCGATCTGGTCGGCCGTCTTGAACCCGACGCCCCAGACCTCGAGCGCGAGGCGGTAGGGCGAGCGCTTGACGATGTCGATCGCGGAGGCGCCGAAGCGCTTGTAGATGCGCGTCGCGAGCGCGGCCGAGGCGCCGTGTTGCTGCAGGAAGATCATGATGTCGCGGATGACGCGTTGCGAGGCCCAGGCCTTGGCGACGGCCTCGGCGCGGCGTGAGCCGAGGCCCGGCACCTCGGCGAGGCGCTCGGGCGCTTCGTCGAGCACGCGCAGCGCGTCCTCGCCGAGCGTCTCGACGATGCGCTTGGCGAAGACGGGCCCGACGCCGGGGACCATGCCCGAGCCGAGATATTTTTCGAGGCCTTGCAAGGTCGAGGGCGCGATCTCCAGCAGCGTCTCCACACGGAGCTGGTCGCCGTGGCGACCATCACGCTCGTACTTGCCCGTGGCGCGGACGCGGGTGCCGGGGGCGACGGGCTGGAAGCGCCCGACCCAGGGCAGGGGCGCCTCGTGGCCGTCGATCGCGACCTTCACGACCCGGAAGCCGGTCTGGTCGTTCTCGTAGGTGACGCGCACGACCTCGCCTTCGAGGGTCACGGTGCCGTCCTTCGAGGGCGAGGCCTTTTGAGCTGCAAAGAGTGTGTGCTGCGCGGGCCCCGAGGGGCCGGATCGCGGGCGCGGCGGGGCGTCGTCCGGGCCTTTTTGGCCCGGGGCCCCGGCGAGCAGAGGCTTGCGTCCGCGGCGGTTCATGACGAGGGGGGCGAGGCTAGCGCGGTTTTCCCGCGGCGAGGGGCTTTGCTCGGCGGGTTTGTTGGGTAAGACTCGCCGATCGATGAGCCTCGAGCACCGCCTCCACGACCGCTGCGCGTGCGGATCAAGCCTTTCGTCCTACGCCCAATCGTCCGCCTCCGCTGCCTCCGGGCGCCCGTTCGCGCTCGCCGGCGTGCAACGCGTCTACGAACGGCCTCGGCCATTCACGGTCACGCACATCGCGCTCGACCTTCGCCTCGACGTGCCGAAGAAGTCGGTCTCGGGCGAGGCGCTGCTCGACGTGTCGCGGGTCGACGCGCGGGCGAAGGAGCTCGCGCTCGACGCCGTGGGCTTCGACCTCGCGGCGGTCGAGCTCCGCGCGGGGGACGAGGGCGGGTTCGTCGCGGCGGAACACGTCTACGACGGGCAGACGCTGCGCGTGTCGATCCCGGAGGCGGCCGCTCGCGTGACGGTGCGCGTGCGGTACAGCGCGACCCCGCGGCGCGGGCTCTACTTCCTCGCGCCGGACGAGCACGTGCGGGACCGGCCCGCGCAGGTCTGGTCGCAGTGCCAGGACGAGGACGCGCGGCACTTCTTCCCGTGCATCGACAAGCCGCACAACAAGCAGTCGACCTCGCTGCGCGTCGAGGTGCCCGAGGGCTGGTTCGCCCTGTCGAACGGCGCGCGCGAGAGCGACGAGGACGAGGAGCAGGGCGGCGTCTACCGCTACCGGCTCGACGACCCGCACCCGAGCTACCTGTTCACGCTCGTCGCGGGCGAGTTCGAGCGGATCGACGACGAGTCGGAGGGCGTCCGCCTGCATTACTTTGTGCCCAAAGGAAAAACCGACGAGGGCAAACGCACGTTCAAGCGTACGCCGGAGATGGTGCGCCGCTTCGGCGAGCTCACGGGCGTCGCGTATCCGTGGAAGAGCTACTCGCAGATCGTGGTGAGCGACTTCATCTTCGGCGGGATGGAGAACACCACGGCGACGACGATGTACGAGCACATCCTGCTCGACGAGCGCGCCGCGATCGACGTGACGGCCGACGACCTCATCGCGCACGAGCTCGCGCACCACTGGTTCGGCGATCTCGTGACGTGCCGCGACTGGTCGCACGCGTGGCTGAACGAGGGGTTCGCCACGTACATGGAGCACGTCGATCGCGAGGGGCACCTCGGCCGCGACGAGTACGAGCACGGCGTGCGCGGCGACGTGGCGTCGTACATCGGCGAGGCGCAAGGGCGCTATCGGCGGCCGATCGTGTGCCAGGACTACGAGGCGCCGATCGACATCTTCGATCGCCACCTCTACGAGAAGGGCGCGTGCGTCTTGCACATGCTGCGGCTCGAGCTCGGCGACGAGGCGTTCTGGCGCGGCGTCAACGTGTACCTCACGCGGCACGCGCGCGGCATCGTGGAGACGCGTGACCTGATGCGCGCGCTCGAAGAGGCGAGCGGCAGGAGCCTGGAGCGCTTCTTCGAGCAGTGGGTCTTCCGAGCAGGGCACCCCGAGCTCGAGGTGAAGATCGATCACGAGGGCGAGGCCCTGATCGTGACGGTCAAGCAGGCGCAGGCGAAGGACGGCAAGGAGAAGGACAAGGACGACACCGGGACGCACGTCTTCGCCCTCGACCTCGAGCTCGACATCGTGATCGACGGCGAGGTGCGGCGCGAGGTGCGGCGCGTGGAGTCGCAGGCCGCGACGTTCACGATCCGCGTGCCCAAGCGGCCCGCGTTCGTGGTGGTGGATCCGGAGCTCCGGATCGTGGGCGACGTGCGGGTCGAGTGCCCGGCCGACCTGCTGCGCGCGCAGCTCGCGGGGGCGTCCACGGCGCGCGGCCGGCTGCTCGCGGCGAGCCTGATGGGCAAGCTCGACGATCCGGCGACGACACGCGCGCTCGGCGCGGCGCTCGCGAAGGAGGACGAGTTCTGGGGCGTGCGCGCGGAGGCCGCGTCGGCGCTCGGGCAGATCCGGAGCGACGACGCGCTCGAGCACCTGCTCGCCCACGCGCGGACGGCGCACGCGAAGGTGCGGCGCGCGGTCGCGGCGGCGCTCGGCAAGTTCCGCTCGGCGAAGGCGGCCGATGCGCTGAAGGGCCTGACCCTGCGGGACGAGAGTTACCTCGTCGAGGCAGAGGCCGCGCGCGCGCTCGGCGCGACCCGGCAGAGCGCGGCGTTCGACACGCTGATCGAGGTCCTCGATCGTGCCTCGTGGGCCGACATCGTGCGCGCCGGCGCGCTCGACGGGCTCGCGGCCCTGCGCGACGAGCGCGCGCAGGCGCACGTGCTCACGCGGACCCGCTACGGGATCCCCACGCGCGGCCGGCGCGCCGCGATCATGGCCCTGCCGAAGCTCGGCACGGACCGGAAGGTGCGCGAGGCGCTGGAGGAGCTGCTCGATCAGTCGGATCCGTACCTCAAGGTGGACGTGGTGCGCGCGCTCGTCGACGTCGGCGACACGAAGTCGCGCGGGCCGCTCGCGCGCCAGCTCGAGCGTGAGCTCGACGGCCGCGTGCGCCGCCGGATCCGCGAGGCGCTGCGGGACCTCGGCGGCGCGGGCAAACGCGAGGCCGAGCGGCTGCGCGAGGAGCTCGACTCGCTGCGCTCCGAGCACGCGGAGCTCAAGGCGCGCCTCGGCAAGATCGAAGCGCTGCTCGCGCCGAAAGAGACGAACGGCCAGGCGAACGGCATCCACCGCGACGGGGACAAACCCGAGGCGGAGAAGGAGGCCGTCGAGAAGGGCAAGAAGAGGAAGAAGGATGAACGAGCTTCGCGGTAAAACGGCGCTCGTCACCGGCGCGTCGGCGGGGATCGGGCGCGAGATCGCTCGGATCCTCGGGCGCGAAGTGGGTGCGCTCGTGCTCGTGGCGCGGAGGCGCGAGCGGCTCGACGAGCTCGCGCGTGAGCTCGTGGCCGCAAGGCCCGGTCTGCGGGTGCTCGTGCGCGCGGTCGACCTGCTCGACAGGAAGGCGCTCGGCGCGATGCTCGACGACCTCGTGCAGGCAGGCGAGGTCGTCGACGTGCTCGTGAACAACGCGGGCTTCGGGGACTACGGTCTCCTGGAGAACCGCGACTGGGAGAAGATCGAGCGGATGCTCGAGCTCAACGTCGTGAGCACGACGATGCTGCTCGCGCGCCTCGTGCCGTCGATGGTCGCGCGGGGATCGGGGGCGATCCTGAACGTGGGGTCGATCGCGGGGATCTTGCCTTCACCCGCGATGAGCGCGTACGCGGCGAGCAAGGCGTACGTGAACCACCTGAGCGAGGGCCTGCGCGCGGAGCTCGCGGGCACGGGCGTGTCGGTGACGGTGGTTTGTCCGGGCCCGGTGCCGACGGAGTTCCAGGACGTCGCGGGCAGCGACGTGCGGCCCGAGTTGCCGAAGGCGATGTACGTGGACGTGGTGACGTGCGCGGAGGAGGCGGTCGCGGGGCTTCGGCGTGGTCAGGCGCGGGTGATCCCGGGCGTCGTGCCGCGGGCGATGGCGATGACCGTGGACGCGCTGCCGAAGATGATGGTGCGGCCGTTCCTGTCGCGGATGGGGAAGAAGGCGCGGGGCGGCAGCCGGTAGCTCAGGGCAAGAAGCGGCCGAGGAAGGCGTTGCCGTGCTTCGCGTCGAACGCGCCGAGCAGCGCGTCGTCGATGAGGAACGGCGCGCGGTGCTGGCCGGCGACGATCACATCACCCGTCGGCAAGAGCGCGAGCGCGAGCATCGTGTTCGTGGCGTCGATGCCTTTGCCAGCTTCGCTCTGCAGGACGCGGGACGCGACGTGCCCGCCGTCGGCGGCGAACTTGGCGAAGTACAGGTCCGCGGATTCGACGTTCGTGAGCAGCCCTCCGCCGAAGTCGATTCCGCCGGTGTAGGTGCCGACGACGACGAGCTGATCGGACGCGTCGACGGCGAGGTGCGCCTGCGTGACGAACGCCGTCGCGTCGCCGAAAGATTTCGCCGAGAGGACGACGTCGCCGCTGCTCGCGAGGCGCACCACGTAGAGCGCGCGCGTGGAGGCGTCGGCGGTCGCGACGACCTGACCGCCGAAGTCGACCTTGCCCTCGAACGCGCCCGCGAGGAGGAGCTCGCCCGTCGGGGACAAGTCTATGTCGAAGGCCTCCTGCGCCGATGAGTCGCCCCAGGCGTTGGCCCAGACCGGCGAGAGCGTGGGCGAGAGCTGCGCGGCGAAGACGTCGCGGAGCCCCTTCGAGGCGAGCGGCTGGTTGGCGATGATGTCGAGGGTGCTGTCGAAGATGCCGGTCATGTAGACCTGCCCCATCTCGCCGAGCGCGATCGCGCGGACCTCGTCGAACCCCTGCCCGCCGAAGCGGCGTGAGCCCGCGTGAAAGCCCGTCTCGTCGAGCTTCGCCACGAAGCTGTCGGTGCCGCCGGCGCTCGTGAACGTCGTCCCTCCGAAGTTCACGGTCCCCGTGAAGGTGCCCGCCAGGATGACCTGGTTTGCCTTGGTCACCTCGATCGCCCGCACCTGTTGCGTTGACGCGTCGCCGAAGAGCTTGCTCCACATCGGGTCGCCGTTCGTGTCGAACTTCGCGACGAACGCGTCATCCGAGCCCGCGCTCGTCAGCACGCCGTTGCCGAAGTCCACGGAGCCGAACACGCGGCCGCCGACGTAGATGTTGCCCATCGCGTCGCTGGCGACGGCGTACGCTTGTTGCGTGTCCGCGTCGCCGAAGCGCTTGGCCCAGACGACCTCGCCGAGCGGCGTGATCTTCGCGAGCAGGACGTCGTAGCCGCCCGTGCTCGCGAGGGGGCCCGCGCCGAGGTCGATCATCCCGGCGAACGAGCCCGCGATCACGATGTTGCCGTCGGGCGCGATCACGACGTCGTTGATGAGCTGCGCGGTGAGCGTCTCGCCGTACGACTTCAGCCAGCCGATGTCGAGCGCGAGGCACTGGTCCCCGTCGTCGCCGTTGCACGCCTCGTCCTCGGGCGTGAGGCAGTTCTCGGGCTGCGGCAGCGTCTCGCCGCCGCACTCGCCGAAGCCCGAGCCGTTCGGCAGACAAACCTGCGTGCCCTTCTTGCAGAGGCCCACGTCCTCGGTGCCGGGAGGCCCGGTGTAGCAGGACCTCTGTTCGTCGGGCGTGCACACCATGCCGCCGCCCCCGCCGCCCGCGCCGCCGCCCCCGCCGCTACCTCCCGCGCCCGTCGGCTCGAACTGACGTTCCACCGGCGAGCACGCCGCGAAGGTCATCGCCGCGAGAGAGGCGACGCCGAAGCGTCGAAACGAAAAAGCCAAGTTGCTCTGGATCCAGCGCTTCATCGCTTCGAGCATGCCACGCTCAGGGCAGGAGGCGCGCGAGAAACAGGACGGCCTCCTGTTCGCTGTTCGCTTGCAGCGGGCCACCACCGAGATCGATGGGCGCGTAGCTGATGCCCGCGAGGATGGCGTCGCCGGTCGGCATCACGCCGAGCGCGAGGACCCCGGCCGGCATGATCGTGTCGTACGTGCGAGAGCTCCTGTGTGCGCCGTCGAGCTCGAGCTGCGCGACGAAGGGGCTGACCTGCGTCTTCGAGGCCAGCGCGCCCCCGCCGAAGTCGATCTGATCGCTGAACCAGCCTGCGGTCACGATGCGATCGTTGGCCACGCCGACCCCCATGCCCCAGTCGGAGATGGACATCGGCCCGCCGAGGAGCTTGCTCCAGGCGAGGACGCCGTCCGGCGCGAGCTTCACGAGGTACGTGTTCGTCGCGTTTGGTGGTGCTTCGATCTTCGAGCCGTCCTCGAAATCGATGGCGCCCGCGAGCCGCCCCGAGACGACGACCTCGTCGCCCGGCGTGACCGCGATGCCGAGCGCCTCCTGATCGGCGACGTCGCCGAAGCGCTTCGCCCAGACCGGAACGCCGCTCGTGTTGAGCTTGGCGACGAACGCGTCGTCGCTGCCGGCGCTGGTGAAGCTGCCCGCGTTGCCGAAGTCGAGCGCGCCGCTGAAGTGGCCCGTGATCGTGATGTTGCCTTGGCTGTCGACGACGACGCCGATGAGGTCTTCGTCGCCCGTCCCGCCGAAGCGGCGCGACATCGAGTGAAAGCCCGAGCTGTCGAGCCTGGCCACGAAGAGGTCACCGTCCGTCGGAGCAGTGAGCGCGGCGCCGCCCAGGTTGATCGTGCCCGAGAATTTGCCGGCCACGACGACCTGGCCTGCCTGCGTCAGCGCGACGCTCGTCGCGCTTTGTGAGCTCGTGTCCCCGAAGAGCTTCGCCCAGACGAGGTTGCCCTCCGGATCGAACTTGGCCACGAGCGCGTCGGAGCTGCCCTCGCTCGTGAGCGCGCCGCCGCCGAGATCGATCGCCCCGATGACCATGCCCGCGAGGTAGATCATCCCCGCGGCGTCGATCGCGACGCCGTTGCCGTCCTGCGACGACGCGTCGCCGAAGCGCTTGCTCCACTTGTGCGTGCCGTCGGCGCCGAACTTGGCGAGCAGGATGTCGGAGCTGCCCGTGCTCGCGAGCGGCCCGCCGCCGAGATCGACGGTGCCGCGCAGCTCGCCGGTGATCACGATGTCGTGCGTGTTCGGGTCGACGGCGACGCTGCGCACGAAGACCTCGCTGGCGATGGAAAACCCCTTGCTCCACGCGTGATCGAGCGGCGGGCAGTCGGTTGGTTCGTCGCCGTTGCACGCCTCGTCCTCGGGCGTCGCGCAGTTCTCGGGCTGCGGCAGGACCTCGCCGCCGCACTCGCCGAAGCCCGAGCCGTTCGGCAGACAAACCTGGATGCCCCGCTTGCAGAGGCCGACGTCCTCGGTGCCGGGAGGCCCGGTGTAGCAAGCCCTCTCTTCATCCGGCACGCAGCCCTCGCCGCCGCCGGCGCCGCCCGCGCCGCTCGAGCTCGTCGTGGTGCCGAAATCGCGCTCCTCGGGCGTGCACGCGACGAGCGCCATCGTGGTGATCGACGCGGCGGAGACCAGCGCGCCGAGGTGCCGGAAAGACCAAGCCAATCCCCTGTGGATCCTGCGATTCATCGATCCGAGCATGCCACGGATCTTCGCTCCTCGGATCAGCGGCGTGACGCTTCACTCGGGGGCGAGAGGCGCACCAGAAACCCGTTCGCGTCGAGGAGGCTCGAGGTCGTGAACACGCCCCCGCCGAAGTCGATCGGGCTCGTATGGGCGCCGCCGAGCAAGAGCTCTCCGCTCGGCCCGAGATCCAGCGCGAGCACGCCGTCCGGGCCCGGCCCACCGAACACGCGCGCGCCGAGGTGCGAGCCGTCCTTCGCGAAGCGCGCGACGAAGGCGTCGACGTTGCCCGCCGAGGGCAGGGCTCCGCCGCCGAAGTCGACGACGTCGTCGAAGAAGCCCGCGGCGACGACGCTGTCCGAGGCCGGATCCACGGCGAGCGAGACGCCGAAGGACACCGACTGCGGGCCGCCGAAGATCTGGGCCCAGAGCACCGCGCCCTCGGTCGACATCCGCGTGAGGAAGAGCCCTCGCTCGCCTTTCGGGAAGAGCAGGGGCCCGTCGATGTGCAAGGTGCCCGAAGCGTCGCCGGCGACGAGCACATCGCCGTTCGGCGCGGCCGCGATCGCGAGCCCGCGCTGGTTCGTGGTGTTGCCTGCGCGCCTTGCCCAGAGGCCGGTGCCGTTCGCGGAGAGCTTGGTGATGAAGAGGTCGACGCCGCCGAGGCTCGCGAGCGGGCTGCCGGTGACGGGGCCGAAGTCGATCGTGCTCTCGAAGGCGCCCGTGAGGAAGATCGAGCCCGCGTCATCCACCGTGAGCCCGCCGAGATCGTCGAAGCCCCATCCGCCGTACCTCCGCGAGAGCACGTGCGCGTACCACCAGCGTCAGCCGCGCCTGCGCCACCTGCGCCGCCCGCGCTGCTCGTCACGGCGGGGCCGTCGGGGGAGCACGCCGCCACGCAAGCCATCCAGAGGCCCAGGAGCCCGAGCGCTTTTTGCTTCATGTCACCACGCGAGCATCGCACGACGACGAGCCCCTTTGCGCGCGCCCTCGCCTTCGCTACGCACGGCGTATGTCCGATCAATCCTCCCCCGTGAAAGTCGAGCGTCGCGGCGCCGTCGGCGTGCTCGTGATCGACCGAGCCGATCGTCGCAACGCGCTCTCTCGCGACACCCTCTACGCCCTCGGGCGCCTCGGCAAGGAGCTCGTGAGCGACCCCGACGTACGCGCCATCGTGCTCACCGGCGCGGGTGACAAGGCCTTCTGCGCGGGCGCCGATCTGAAGGAGCGCCAGGGCATGAGCCCCGACGACGTGCGCAAGCAGGTCGGCCTCTACCGCACCGAGCTCGGGGTGCTCGACCGCAGCACGAAGCCCGTGATCGCGGCGATCAACGGCGTCGCCTTCGGCGGCGGGCTCGAGCTCGCGTTGATCTGCGACCTGCGCGTCGCGGCCCCGCATGCCGAGCTCGCGCTCCCCGAGACCACGCTCGGCATCATCCCCGGCGCGGGCGGGACGCAGCGGCTGCCGCGTGTCGTCGGCGAGGCGCGCGCGAAGGAGATGATCCTGCTCGGCCGCAAGCTCGGCGCGGCCGAGGCGCTCGCGTGGGGGCTCGTCAACCGCGTCTCGCCCGCGGGCGCGAGCGTGCTCGACGACACGCTCGCCTGGATCGAGCCCATCGCCGGCGGCGCGCCGATCGCGCAGAGCGCCGCGCTTCGGGCGATCGACACGTCGTACGAGGTGCCGCTCGAGCTCGGCCTCGAGCTCGAGCGCGTCTACTACGACGAGACGCTGCGCAGCGAGGACCGGCTCGAAGCGCTGCGCGCCTTCGCCGAGAAGCGCAAGCCCGCCTTCCGCGGCGTGTAGCGACTAGATCCCGTCCGTTGGTTCTCGAAACATCTGGACCTTGCCTTCCAGCCGCTTCGAGACCCACACCTTGTTGTTCTCGTCCACCACGACCGCGCCGCAGTCCTCCTGCTCCTCGCAGATCGACAGGCCCTTCTCCGGTCCGAGGATGAAGATCGCGTCGTCGATCCCGTCGGCGGTGAAGGCGTCCTTGGCCCACACGGTCACGCTGCGGCTCTTGCGCGCGGGGTAACCCGTGCGCGGATCGATGATGTGGTGCCAGCGCTTGCCGTCCTTCACGAACGCGCGCTCGTAGTCGCCGGCCGTCGAGAACGCGTGATCGGTGACGTCGATCATCGCGAAGTAGTCGTTCGGCCCCTTCCCGCGTGGATCCCGCACGCCGACGCGGTAGGCCGAGCCGTCGGGTTTTTTTCCTCGCACGTAGAGGTCGCCGCCCGCCTGCACGTAAAACGACGCGAGCCCCTCGGCCGAGAGCACCTTCGCCGCCGCGTCGACGGCGTAACCCTTGGCGATGCCGCCGAGGCTCAGGCGCATGCCCGGCTTCATCAGCATCACGCTGCGCGCCTCGTGGTCGAGCTTGATCTTGCGGTAGTCGATGAGCGCGCGCGCCTTGTCGATCTCGGCCTTCTTGGGTACCTCCTCGACCTTGTTCTCGTCGAAGCGCCAGAGGTCGCGCATCGCCTCGAACGAGATGTCGAAGACGCCCTCCGAGCGATCCGCGACCGCGATGCTCTTCTTGATCACCTCGAACGTCTCGGGCCCCACGGCGACGGCCTGCTTGCCCGCGGCCTGGTTGATCCGCGAGATCTCGCTGTCGTCGCGCCAGGTCGTCATGAGCTTCTCGAGCCTGCGGATCTCGGCGAGCGCCTTGTCGAGCTTCGCGCGGATCGCCGCCTCGTCGAGCTCACGCGTGGTGTACGTCGTGATCACCACGTGCGTACCCATCGCCTTGTCGTCGAGCGTCACCTTCTTCGGATCGAAGGGCGCGGGGCGCGGCGCGGCGGCCGACGATCGCGGCTCGGGCGTGGGCTCGGGCGGCGAGGACGTGTTGCACGCCGCGAGGGCGAGCGCGCCGAGGAGGAAGAGCCGAGCGCTTCGCATCACGCCTCCCGCGTGATCCGCACGTAGACGTGCGACGGCGGGGCGATGCCGGTCTCGATACGCGCGGCGGGCATGCCCGGCGCGAGCGCGGCGACGAGCGCGAGCTCCTCCTCGTAGAACATGCGTCGGATCGAGGTCACGGCGTCGTAGTAGAACGTGTACGTCCGACCGTACAGGGCCCCGACGAGCGCCACGAGCCCGAGCGTCGTGAAGCTCCGCTCCCCGTCGATGAAACACGCGCCCACGCGCGCGCGCCGCGAAGCCTCGCCCATCATCCGCGCGATCATCCCCGGCGGGAAATGGTGGAGGGCCTGGGTGCAGGTGATCACGGAGACGCCCCGCGCCTCGAGCCCTCCGAGCGCGAGCGCGTCCTCGACTGAAAACGTCACCGAGAGCCCTCGCTCGTGGGCCTGCGCGCGCCCGAGCGCGAGGTACTCCTCCCGCAGATCACTCGCCTCGATCGCGACCCGATCCCCGAACCGCTCCGCGAGGACCAGCGCGAGCCCGCCGTGCCCCGCCGCCACGTCGTGCACGATCGGCCGCTCTCCGCGCGCCTCCGCCGTTGCGACCAGCGGCTCGATCGCCGCCATCACCGTCTCGTAGATCCCCGTGCAGTGGTTGAACCGATCGAGCACGTCGAGCGCGTGGGTCCGCTCGTCCTCCGGGCAGCTCGGATCATCCATGAGCTCCGGTCGATCCCGGTAGAGCTGCGCGTCCACCGTGTAGAGCAGCTCCGTGAGCCCGGACGCCGCGTCTCCGTCCAGATCCCTCGGTCGTTCGCTCCGCATCGTGGCCACGGCCTCGGCGACGAGGGCGTCGAAGCGCTCGATCGCCGCGGCCTCGCCTCGGAGCACGGCGCCTTCGAGCGGGGTGATCTGGGGCTCGAAGCGCTCGATCGTGCGGCGCATCGCGCGGCTTCGGTGGGGCGCGAGCGCGGCGCGCAGGGGGCCGCGCACGTCGTGGCGGCTCATCCTGCGCATCAGCGCTTCGAGCGCCGGGTCGAACCGGCGGCGGAGGACCTCGGACAGGATCGAGGCGCGGGGCATGGGCGGCAGCTTAACGCATCCCGGCGGCACGTCGCGCGCACGAGCGCCCCGCGCGAGGGGGCTGTATGCTGCGCCGATCAAGCCATGCAGACGATGCCCGCCGAAAGGCCCGACAGGGAGCCCATCCTCGCGGCCGCGCGTGCCGTCGCGCCGATCGTCCGTGACGTCGCGGCGCGCATCTTCGCCCACCCGGAGCTCTGCTACGAGGAGACACGCGCCGCGGCCTGGCTCTGCGAGGCGATCGAGGCCGAGGGTGTCCCCGTCGAGCGCGGCGCGGGTGGTTTGCCGACGGCCTTCCGCGCGCGCCTCGGCGACGGCGCGGGCCCACGCGTGGCGATCCTCGCCGAGTACGACGCGCTGCCCGAGATGGGCCACGCGTGTGGCCACAACCTCATCGCGGGCGGCGCGCTTGGCGCGTTCCTCGCGATCGCGCGGGCGCGCCCGCCTCTCGCGGGCACGATCGAGATCATCGGCACGCCTGCCGAGGAGGGCGGCGGCGGCAAGATCCGCCTCCTGCATGCCGGCGTGTTCGAGGGCGTCACGGCTGCGCTCATGTTCCACCCCTACGACTGCGACTTGCTCGCGCCGACGTCGCTCGCGGCGTACTGGCTCTCGCTCCGCTTCAAGGGCGTGCCTGCGCATGGAGCGATGGCCCCGTGGGAGGGCAAGAGCGCGCTCGCCGCGGCGCTCGGCACGATGCACCTCGTCGACGTGCAGCGCGTGCAGCTCCGTGATGGCGTGCGCCTCCACGGCATCATCGTCGAGGGTGGCCAGGCGGTGAACATCATCCCCGAGCGCGCGGTCGTCGACTACGCCGTGCGCGCGTCCTCCTTCGCCGAGCTCACGATCGTGCGCGAGCTCGTCGAGCGATGCGCGCGCGGCGCGGCGATCGCGTGTGGTGTCGAGGTCGAGGTCCACGAGCGTGGTGGTTACAAGGACCTGCGCCCGAACTTCCCGCTCGCGCGTCGCTTCGGCGAGCACCTCGCCGCGCTCGGCCGGCCTGCGCGTGAGGTCGACCCCTCGCGCAGCATGGGCTCGACGGACATGGGCGACATCTCGCACGTGATCCCCTCGATCCACCCGCTCATCGCGATCTGCGACGAGGGCGAGACCATGTGCCACGAGCACCCGTTCGCGCGGCATGCGGGCGGTGAGCGTGGCGCGGAGGCGATGCTCGTGGCTGCGCAGGCGCTCGCGCTCACGGCGCTCGACGTCCTCGCGGACGCGCCTCTGCGGGCGGCGTTGCTCTCGGATTTCGAGGCGAAGAAGGGGCGCTGACCTAGGCTGCGGGCGCGCGCTTGCTGTCGACGCCGGCGGCTTGCAGCTCGTCGAGCATGCCCGTCGTGCCTTCGAGCGGGATCGCGCGGGCGAGGGCCACGCGCTCGAGGATCATCGCGAGCTCCAGCATGTTGCTCACGGGTGGCAGGAGCGCGCTCGTCCCGTCCCAGAGGTCGAGCCCGATGCTGCCGAGCAGCACCGGCAGCTCCTTGTCCTTCTGCTCCGTCTTCGGGATGCGCACCTTGTCGATCTGCGACCAGCTCCACGTCCGCACCCGCGGCACGCCGAACGAGAGCAGCTCCCGCAACACGATGCCGTCCGGGTTCACCACGACCCCGCGCATCTGATCACGCAACACGCCTGCGACCGCGCTGCAGAACAGGATGATCGCGCACACGCTCGCCGGCATGATGCGGTGACGGTCGTCCTCGACGACGTACTTGAAGAGCCACGAGTTCGTCGGGGCGTGTTGCCCGTAGACGATCGCGCCCGAGATGAGCAGCGCGACGCCGAGGTAGGCGAGCCAGGGGAGGCGTTCCCGGAGCGGCGGCCCGAACGAGACCGTGCTGTCCGGGCGGTACGTCATGTCGAAGCCGGGAGGACGAGAAGGTCGCGCCATGGCCCTAGATTACACGAGCTGGGCTCGATCCTTGGATCGGACGACTCCCTCACCCCCAGCCCCTCTCCCTCGCGGGAGAGGGGAGAGGATCACTGACACTCGGATGCCTTCGTCGGATTCGCGCGGAAGTATTCGAGGCACCACGGGCTCAGCGCTGCGGTGAAGTCTGCGCACGGGATCTGATCCGGCGGCGTGCCCGAGCGATCCGTCGCCAGCGCTTCTTTGCACGACGTGCAGCACTTCTGCTTCATGTCGGCCTCGCCTTCGGGCTTGGCGTCGCCTTCTTCTGCCGGCTTCGGCGCGGCCTCTTCGCTGGCCATGTCGGCGGCGCCCGTGTCGCCCAGGGCGTCGGGCACCTCTGCCTGCTTGGGCTGGCCGCACGCGGCGACGAGCAGGGCGGACGTGACGAACAAGCCGACGAGCGCGCTCGAAACCTTCTTCATGATCCCGGCTTTATCGGAAGCGCCACCGGGAATCAAACGTGGTGTTCGTCGCGGCGCTTTGAGCGTGGCGCCCTCCTGCACTCCTGTAGCAAACTCCCCGCCATGCACGTGCACCTCGTGGGCGTCGCAGGCACCGGGATGGGCGCGCTCGCCGGGCTCTTCAAGGCCAGCGGGCATGACGTCTCCGGCTCCGACGTCGCCTTTTATCCACCCATGGGCCCCGCCCTCGAGCGCTGGGGCATCCGGCTCATGGAGGGCTTTGATCCCGCGCACCTCGAACCCCGCCCCGACCTCGTCGTCATCGGCAACGTCTGCCGCCCGTCGAACCCCGAGGCTCGCGCCGCGCTCGACGGCGGCATCCCGACGAAGAGCATGCCGCATGCGCTCGCCGAGCTCCTGCTCGTGTTTCGCTCCCCGCTCGTCGTCGGCGGCACCCATGGCAAGACCACGACGAGCGCCCTCGCCGCCTGGCTCCTGCACGAGGCCGGCCGCGACCCGGGCTTCCTCATCGGCGGCTTGCCCAAGAACTTCGACACGAGCTTCCGCGTCCCCGGCGACGTCGCCCGCGGCGGACGCCTGCCGCTCGTCACGGGGGAAGGCCTCGCGCGTCGGAAAACGCCCTTCGTCGTCGAGGGAGACGAGTACGACACGGCCTTCTTCGAGAAGACCCCGAAGTTCTGGCACTACCGCCCCGAGGTCGCGATCCTCACCTCGATCGAGCACGACCACATCGACATCTACCCCGACGAGGCCTCCTACCTCGCGGCCTTCCGCGGCTTCGTCGAGCGTGTCCCCGAGGGTGGGCTCATCGTCGCGGCTGCGGCCGACGAACACGTCGTCGACGTCGTCTCCGCCTCGGCCCGCGCCGAGGTCGCCTGGTTCGCCCTCGAGGGTGACGACACCCATGGAAAACCGCCGCACTGGCTCGCCGCGCCGGCCGAGGTCGACGAGGCGGGCCAGTCCTTCGACCTCTACGCCGGCGGCGTCTACGCGGGCCGCGCCGCGGTCACGATCCCTGGCCGTCACAACATCCGCAACGCGCTCGCTGCTGCTGCTGCGGTCGCGCAGGGCTTCGGCGTCCCGCTCTCCACCGTCATCTCCGCGCTCGCGACCTTCCAGGGCGTCCGCCGCCGGCAGGACTTGCTCTACGAAGTACGCGGCGTCCGCGTCTACGACGACTTCGCCCATCACCCCACGGCCGTCGACGAGACCCTTCGCGCGTTGCGCGCTCGCCACACGCAAGGCGCGCTCTTCGCCGTCTTCGAGCCTCGCAGCGCGACGGCCTGCCGCGCCCTTCATCAGGCGCAATACGCGACCTCCTTCGACGCGGCCGACGTCATCGTCCTCGCCCCGCTCGGCCGCCCCGAGATCCCCGAGGCCGAGCGGCTCGACCTCTGCGCGCTCGCAAAGGCGCTCGAGGCCCGGGGCAAGCGCGCGCTTTTGCCCTCGTCCGTCGACGAGATCGTCACCCTGCTCGCGCGGGACGCGGCGGCCGGCGACACCATCGCGTTGCTCTCGAACGGCGCGTTTGGTGGGATCTACGAGAAGCTCCGAGGGGCGCTCGCCCGATGAAGAGCACGACGACGGGAGAGCGCGCGCAGTTTGCCGCGATCGCGCAGCTCGTGGCCGAGGAGGCGGGCGCGCTCGTGAGCGCTGGCTTCCGCTCGCGCCCGCCCGTCGAGTCGAAGGGCCCTTTTGACCTCGTCACCGCGTACGACCGAGCGAGCGAGGACATGCTCACGTTGCGCCTCGGCTCGCTCGCGCCTGGCATCCCGGTCGTGGGCGAGGAGCGGGGCGACGGCTCCTCGCCGATGGACTTGCGCGGCGGCCTCGTCTGGTACGTCGACCCGCTCGACGGCACGACGAACTTCGTGCATGGCCACCCCTTCTGGAGCATCTCGGTGGGCCTCTTCGACGGCGACGAGCCGATCGCGGGGGCCGTGGTGGCTCCGGCGCTGGGCTTGCGCTGGAGCGGCTGGGTGGGAGAGCCCGTGAGCGTCGTGGGCAGGCCGGCCCGTCCTGGGGAGGCGCGGCGCAACGGCCAGCGATGTGGCGTGAGCCCGACGACGCGGCTCGAGGACGCGCTCGTGGCGACGGGGTTTCCGCCGGTCCGCAACGTGGCGCCTGCGAACAACTTCCACTCCTTCATGAGCGTGAAGCACGTGGTGCAGGGGGTGCGGCGTTGCGGGAGCGCGGCGATCGACTTGTGTATGGTCGCGGACGGGACGTACGACGGTTACTGGGAGCGCAAGCTCAACATCTGGGATGTGGCGGCGGGTTGCGCGGTGGTGCTGGCGGCGCGGGGGAGGGTGACGGCGCTGGATGGCGGGGTGCCGAACTACCACGAGGGTCATCTCGCCGTGTCGAATGGGCATCTGCATGATGCGCTGGTGGACGCGATCAATGCATGAGGTCGCCTGGGGGGTTGCGGGGGAACGTTATCTCTGTAAGATAGGCTCGTTCCCTCTGCTGTTCTCTGTGAGGTGATTGGCAATTGAATCCCGAGTAAGCATGAACCAGGGGCCCACAAAGCTGTCGTGGTGAGCTAGGCCCGAGAAGTCATCGGGAAGCCTGAAGCGGCACATCGGGTACCCACCTAGCCGCAAGCTAGGGGTTCAAGCGAATCAACCCACGTCTACGGCGGTAAGGAACCTTTTCGAGCCCGGTGCGAGCCGGGCTCTTTCTTTTTGTCCACGCCGTCCCGGCCCGCTGGGCTTCGGGCGCTCGGATTACCCCTCGCCGTCGGCGACATCGGCGACGTCGGCGGCGTCGAGCCCGTCGTCGGTCTTGTCTTTCAGGAAGAAGAGGTCTTGGGTCTTCTTGTCGCGGGGGAAGGCGGCCTTGATGCGATTGGCGACCTCGGCGAAGACGTCGAGAAACTCCTCTTTGGCGAGGTTCCGCGCCGAGCGCGCCTGGGCCGCGGCTTCCATGCCGAGCCTGCGTGCTTCGAGCGCCTGCTCGTACCGGACCCGGGCGGCGGTGATCTTGTCGAGCTCGTCCGAGCCCGCGGGGTAGATGGCGGCGCTCTCGGTGTAACGACCTTCGAGGGCGCGCATCTCCTTGACCTGTCTGCCGCCGACGGGCTTGATGATCGGCGTCGAGCCGTTCGGGAAGAGGACGGTGACGATCCGCCCACCGGGGCGCCCATCCTCGATCTCGGCGCGCTTGAGGGCGAGGCGCACGACCTGATCGGCGAGCCTGTTCGTGAACTGGACCTCGACGCGGACGACGATGAGCTCCTTGATTTTCTGCTGATACGCCCCCTCGCGCGCGAGGAGCGCGCTCGTGGCGCCCTCGAGCTTTCCTGCGAGGCCATTCAGGGCGGGGACGTCGGCGAATTTTTCGAGCATCGTCCTCGTGTAGAGGCTCTTGAGCTCGCAGCGGGCAGTGGGCGTCTTCGCGTTGGGCAGGACCGACATGGCAGACCTCCTGGTTGTTCGTGGAGAGCGAACAACAAGACGGAGCGCGCCTGCATGTCATGCGGCGGATTTTTGCTGCCTGGGCGGTCGCCGGGCGAGGGGCAGGGCGCGGCGAGGTGACGTACGATGGCGCTGCGTGGTGGCGGAGGGTGCGGAAACGTTGCTCGGGGCGCTGCGGCGTGGTGGCGGAGGGGGCGGCGGCGTTGCGGGACGCTCGTCGACGGCGTGGCGGAGGGTGCGGAAAGGGTGCTGGTGCGTCCGCCGTGGCGGGGAGGACGGCGCGAAAAGGGCGCCGGAGGCTCGGCCGCGGCGACGTGGAGGGGGAGGCGGCGTGGCGGGGTGGGTGGGGAGGAGGGGGAGGGGGGCCACGTCGCGTGGTTCGGCGTTTGCCGCGGAGCGGCGGCGGGCGAGGGAAGCTTGGCCTGGAAAGGCCGAACATGTAGCCTGCGCGCGTGTCGAACCTGGCATCGAGCAACGGGGACGATTACCCCGCAGCAGCGGCCAAGCATTTGGAGGACGCGCGGACTCTCCTCGACGCGCAGCGGCATGACGGGGCGGCGTACCTGGCAGGGTACGTCGTCGAGTGCTCGTTGAGGTCGGTCGTCATGATCGGCCGCCTCGCGAAGGAGGCGGAGGCGACCGCGATCGAGCTAGGGCGCAAGGGCCAGAAGGTGAACTTGAGGCGAGAGCTTCAGCCGACTGGCTCGACGCTCAGGCGTTTCAGGGGCGAGGCCCGCCGGGAGGCGCGGGAGCGAGGACGTGACCATGACCTCGGCGACCTGGCAGAGGCGACGACTGGCTACACCGCCGTGCTCGCCCCATACGTTGCGAGGTATGCGCCCACCATCAATCCGAAGAACCCTCCGTTCGGCTGGCAGGCAAAGTTCACGGACATCCGGTACCACGCGGAGGGGGCCGTGAAGGATGCCACGGCATGGGTCAAGGAGGCGGAGGCGGTGTATGTATCGACCGTCGGGGCGATGATGCGAGACGGGCTGGTCACGTCATGACGGCGAACGTTCACATCGCTGAAGCGCGCCGAAATGCGGTGCACGCTCTTTCCACGCTCGTGGAGGCCGAGGAGAGCATTGAAAAAGCGGTCCTCGGGCAGGACCTCTTCGGTCTGCTGCGCGTGATCCTCTGGTTGCGCCCCGGTGCGGAGGAGGGAGCGCTCCGGGCCCGCGTCGAGGGAGCGCTCGCAGGCTCCGGCCGGTTCTGGACCGGCCAGGTCTGGATTTCTTCCGCGAAGACCTCCCGCGCCGACAAGCTCGTCTATTCGTCGGCCTGGGACGAGGGGATCACCGTCCCCGGTATCGATAAGTTCCGCATCGACGACCGTACCCGCACCCGTACGGCCTGGCTCCCTCGCTTCCGCACACCTCCATGGGAAGCGAGCCGAAAATGGCGACCTGCCAAGGCGGAGACGAAGGAGGACGGGACGCCGGCCAAGGGGCCGCCCATCGTCGTGTTTTATTCGTTCAAGGGCGGCGTGGGTCGCACGACGGCGCTCGCCGCGTTCGCGATCCAGCGTGCACGGGAAGGCGAGCGGGTGCTCGTGATCGACATGGATCTCGACGCTCCCGGCGCCGGGACGCTCCTCGCGCCCGATCCGAAAGACCTGCCAGGCGGGGACGACGATGCTTCTCGTGGGGTCGTCGACTATCTCCTGGAGGCGCCGCTCGGCGACGTGCCATTCGGCGACTATGTGCACCGATGCAGGCGCGAATCTCTCGTCGGCGACGCCGAGGGCGCCGAGATCGTGGTCATGCCTGCCGGGAGCGTGGACGAAAGCTATCTAGCCAAGCTATCTCGGATCGATCTGGAGGTACGGGGAGAGCGCCATCCGCTGGAGGGTCTGCTCGTCCATGCGCGGGACGAGATCGAGCCCGATTGGATCCTGCTCGATTCTCGCGCGGGCCTGTCCGCGTCCGCCGGCCTCCTGCTGGACGGCATCGCGCACCTGCACGTGCTCTTCGGGACAAATAGCACGCAGAGTCAGCTCGGTTTGACGCAGGTGATCCGGAACCTCGGGGAGGAGCGGATTCGAAGGGATGGCTTGCAGGCCAATTGTTTCGTCGTGCAGGCCATGGTGGTCGACAACGTGGCGGTCGAAAAGCTGGCCCGTGCGCAATTCCAGGACTGGCTCGAAGGGACGATGCGTGATCATTATCTGGTCGCGGCGGACGAAGACCCCGGCGACGAGTTCTGGTCCGTGCGTGATATCGATACGAAGTCGGCGCCCAGTCGAGCGATAGCGATTCCTTATCGATCCCGATTCGCATTCTTTCCATCGCTCGACGATGTGGTGCCCGATCTCGTGGTCGGCTCCTACCGCGAAGTCGCTGGGCGGATCCTCGCGCAGTTTCCCGTAGGCGAGAAAGGGCCTGATCAGGGGGTCGACTGAAGGGGGGCCCATGACTTCGGACGACAGAGAAGAGCTCCTCCTGAGTTTACGTTCGGGCACCCGCAGCGCCGAGACGGCCGGACGTGCGGGGCGAAGCTTCTACCCTGTCGCGGAGCACCTGCGCGTGCTCGAGCCCGAGGTGGTGCTGGTCGTGGGCGACCCCGGCGCCGGCAAGACGCTGCTTTTCAACGTACTCTCCAGCGATACGTTGAGGGGCGCGGCGATGCGTCGAGCGTCCGGCGTGCGTGTCGTCCGCGGAGAGGCCGAGTGGCTGCGAGGGTATCCGATGGCGCGCTGGCCAAGGCCACCGGACGGGCATATTCTTCTCCACCAAGACCACGCCCACGAGGAAACTGCAGCAACGAAGTTCTGGCTTTCTTCCCTGGTTGATGCCTTGCAGCCCCACTTCGCGGGCGACCCTGCATCCGCGTTGGTCGTCCTCGAGAGCCTCGACCGGAGGCTCGCGCAAGAAGACCGTTGGGCTTTCGTGACATACGACGCCCTGGAGACCCTGGCGGGGGGGACCGTCCGCGGGTTGCTTCGTTTATGGGCCGAGCACGGTCGTCGCTGGTCGCGGATCCGTCCCAAGATGTTCCTCCGGACCGACATTTACAAATATCACGTCCGCGATATCGTCGATGAAATGATCAAATCGTACGGCGATCATGTCGAGCTTTCGTGGTCAGACAAAAATTTGTATGGCGCGATGCTCAAACACCTCGCCAACCTGAGCAATGCATGGTTCTTGTATTGTAAGCGCAGCAGCGGAGACAGAGTTCGTTTTGATTTCGATCCCGTCCTCGAGCACATACCCATCCTCGCGAGGCGGGAGGATGCGAGGTCCTTCGTGGAACGACTGGTGGGGCGTTACATGGGGGCCGCGAAGGTGAAGGGGGAGGCATTCTCGTGGCTCCTCGATCATCTTCGGGATGGGAACGGAAAGGTCTTCCCTCGGTCTCTGTTCTTGCTCTTGGAGAACGCGGCCGCCCTCGAACTCGAGAATGGGCACGCATCCGGTTCGCAAGTGCTGAGCCCCATCGCTCTTCGAAACGCCCTCGATGACGGGTCCCAAGCGCATGTCCAGGAAATTGCCACCGAGATTCGGTGGCTCCCCAAGCTGAAGGTATGTTTGCACTCGGACCCGCGGGTACCATGGGAGTCGCGGCATGTACTCGTGGCGGCTCTCGCGGCGGGATGGGACGTGTGGTCGGGTGAGGACCAGGATTCGCGTCCCCCAGCAAGCTCACCCGAACAGCTCGTCGACATGCTCCTCGACCTGGGCATCGTGCGCGACCGCGGGAATGGCAAATACGACGTCCCGGACCTGTACCTCCACGGCCTCGGTCTGAAGCGCAAGGGTGGGGTCTCCAAGGGAACGCGGCAGTCTGCACGATGATCTCCTGGAGCCGCGCATGATATAAACATTACATGCCCGACCCTCGCGCCCTCGACCCCGCGCAAGCCTCCCTCGACGCTCCCATCGACGTCGTCCCCGACGTCGCTTGGTTCGAGCCGCCCGACGTGTTCGTCTTTCGGACTGCGCGGGCGCTCGACGCCGGGGAGGCCGAGCGCATCGCGGCTTTCGTGAAGGGCGTGGCGCCGCGGGTCGGCGGGCTCTTTTCGGTGTCGGACGCCTCGGGGGGCGTCGTGTACGACAGCATGCGCACCGTCCTCGAGTTCAACCGCCAATGGGACCGCGGCGTCTTCCGCGCCTCCGCCGTCGTCGGCGCGAGCTACCGCATGCGCACGTTCGCGGAAGCCCTCAAGCGCGCCGCCAGCTTCCTCAAGTTCGAGATCGCCAAGTCCCCCCTCCGCTACTTCGACGATCACGCCGCCGCCCGCGCCTGGTTCGACGAGCTGCGCAGATCCTCCCCTTGACCGATCAATCCACGCCCTCCTGTCAAGCAAAACCCGACACCCTCCCGCCTGCGCTCCTCCCTCGCGCCGTTCCGCCGGTCACGCTCCGCCCGCGTCGTCCGCGCGCTGTCCTTCCTGGCGGCTTTTCTTTTCCGTTTGCCTTGCCATTCCGGTAGCTTCCGGTGCGATGGACACGTTCGACACGCTCGTTTCCAAGCCCAAGGCGGGCCGAGCCGGCCGCCTGCGCGCCGTGTTGCGACGCGGAGCCGTCGCGCTCGTGCTCTTGACCGTCCCTGGTGTCGCGTTCGCGGCCGTCACGGCCAAGGGCAAGCTGAGCGGGGCCGACAAGCTCCTCAACCCCGTGTGGAACGAGGCGAAGGACCCGAACGCGCGCCGTTACACCTTCCGCGAGCCCTCCCCCACGGTGCGGCCCGACGTGCGTACCCTCACGGGTCACCTGCCGAAAGAGGTCGCGATCGTCGCGCTCGGCGAGAAGGGCACCGCGCAGAAGGTCCCCGTCGTCGTCACCGTCGGCGGCGGCCGCACGAGCCCCGTCACGATCGTCGTGCCCGAAGGACAGCAGATCAACTTCGACAACAAAGACCCCTTCCCGCACAAGCTCTACGAGGTCGGCGGAAAGGGCGCGTTCACCGCCGTCGAGACCGGCGCGCAGAAGAGCCGCTCCTGGACCCCGCCCGCCCCCGGCAAGTACGAGATCCGCGACGTGCTCGCGCCGAGCGTGCGGTCCTGGGTCGTCGTCGAGCCGCGCGCGATCGCCTCGGCCTACCCCGATCGCAAGGGCGACTTCGCCATCGACCTCGAGCCCGGCTCGTACAAGCTCCGCGCGTTCTTCAACGGCGAGCCCGTGGGCAAGGAGCTCGACGTCGTGATCACGCAATTCCCGGCCGAGCAGCTCCTCCGGGCGCCCCTCGTCGTCGCCGAGACCCCGAGCAAGTGAACGCGGAGACCAGCCGATGATCCTGTCCCGTTTCTGGTACGTCGCGCTCGCCATCCTGCTCGGCGTGGCGGCGTTCACCCTGATGCTCGCCGCGCAGATGTACAACCGCGCCGGCCTCCGCGCGATGAGCGACTCGCTCGCCGCCGACTCGAGCGCCGTCGGTTGGTACCTCAAAGACGACGCGCGCAACCGCTCGAGCGCCCTCATCCCGATGGCGCTCTCGCCCGAGCTGCGCACCCAGCTCGGCAAGGCCACGGGCGAGGGGAAGATCCCGCGCGAGGTCATCAGCGAGGCGCAGAAGGCCCTGAAGAAGCTCGCCAGCGAGGTGCCGCCCGACCTCGCCTTCGACGCGCTGCGCGCCGTCGACGCGAACGGCCGCGTCATCGCCGCGGTCGGCGTCGTCAACGACCTGCCCATCGAGGAGGGCGACCTCGGCGGTTACCCCGTCGTCGCCGACGCGCTGCACGGCTGGATCCGTGACGACGCGTGGGTCTCGAAGGGCCGCATCTATCGCGTGGTCACCCGCCCCGTCGAGGCCGAGGTGAACGGCGAGCCCGTCGGCGCGGTCGTCGGCATCAAGATCGTCGACGACCGCTTCGCGCAGGGCGTCTCGAAGCGCACGGGCGCCGCGGTCGGCTTCTACGCCGACGGCGCGCGTGTCGCGTCGTGGGCCCCCGAGGGCTTCGACAAGGCGAACCTCGACCAGATCACGCAGGACCTGAAGCAGCTCGACACGAACGAGGACTACAAGGAGAAGGGCCGCAGCGAGCCTCGTGTCATCGGCGAGCACCTCGGCGTCGTCTACGCGCGTATGCCCGGCGAGGCCTGGGATCTCGGCGCGGGATACGCGGTCGGCCGCCTCGCCGTCAGCGTCTCGACCCCGCTCGACTTCCTCAACAAGGCCGACGACACGGACAAGAAAAACGTCTCGTTGATCTTCGTCATCGCGGCGATCGTCCTGCTCGCCGCGGCCGGCATGGTGTTCTCGTACCTCGAGCACACGCAGCCGATGGCGACCTTCGGCAAGGAGGCGATCCGGATGGCGAAGGGCGAGGTCGACGTGCTCGCCCCGAGCAAGTTCCGCGGCGCGTACAAGAAGATCGCCTCCGACATCAACGACGGCATCGACAAGATCGCCGCGAAGGGCGGAGCGCCACGTCGCGCCGCCGATCTCGAGCAGGTCCTCGGCCCGATCCCGGCCGCGCCGACGATGAGCGCGTTCGCCGTGCCCGGCCCCGGCGAGACCTCGTCCCAGGCGATCACCGTCCCCGGCGCCGCGGCGGCGCCCGCGCCGAAGCCGCTGCCGAAGGCCCTGCCGAAGCCGAAGCCGCGCCCCGGCTCGACGACGGCCGACCCGGTCGAGTCCGTGCCCGAGCCCGAGTCCGCGGCCGCGCCTCCGCCTCCGCCGCTGCCCAAGGCCGCGGCGGCCGACGCGGCGCCCGCGGCGGCCGACGAGGGCGAGGTCGACGAGCTGACCGAGTGGCAGAAGGTCTACGAGGAGTTCGTCGCGATGAAGCAGCAGTGCGGCGAGCAGACGGCGGGCATGACGTTCGAGAAGTTCAAGTCGACGCTTCAGCGCAACAAGGACGCGCTCGTGCAGCGGCACGGCGTCACGCGCGTGAAGTTCACGGTGTACGCGAAGGAAGGCAAGGCCGCGCTGAAGGCCTCGCCGGTCACCAAGTAAACCCAGCATCCAATTCGGCAGGAGCAGCGAGCGATGGGCGCGAGGAATCTCGTCGTGGGGGCGTTCGTGGGGTCGGTGTTGCTCGGAGGCGCGAGCGTCGCGGACGCCTCCTCCGGGCTCGATTCCCCCGACAATGGCGTCGTTCAGGTCGGTCGCGGCGGCACGTACGTCGCGCGCGCCGACGACCCGCTCGCCGCGTACTACAACCCCGCGGGCCTCGCCTTCCAGAAGTCGGGCGTGCACGTGGGCGCGCACCTCATGTTCATGGATCGCTGCTTCTCGCGCCGCGACGTGAACAACCAGCCCGTCTCGCCGGGCGCCGGCATCCCCGGCCCCGGCGCGCCCGGCGGCCCGGTCGATCCCGTCTGCGCCGAGACCACGCCCTTCCCGAACCCGCAGATCGCGGCGACCTTCCGCATCACGAGCAAGCTCGCGATCGGCCTGTCCGTGATGGGCCCGCACGGCATCGGCAAGATGGTGTGGCCCGAGTCGGTCCCGTACACGAACCAGGTCGGCATCGCGACCACGCAGCCCGCGCCGCAGCGCTTCCTGATGACCGAGATCGACTCGCTGATCGTCAACCCGACCTTGAGCGTGAGCTACGCGATCAAGGACTGGCTGAGCGTCGGCGCGGGCTTCACCTGGGGCATCGCCTCGATCAACTTCGTCAACTTCTCCGAGGGCACCTCGCAGATCCCGAACGACGACTTCGCCGGCAACCAGGAGGTCAAGGCGACGCTGTCCGCCTTCGACGGCTTCGTGCCGGGGCTCGTCGTGGGTGTGCTCGCCTCGCCGCACAAGCGCCTCGATCTCGGCGCGTCGTTCAAGTGGCAAGACGCGATCTCCACGCGCACGGGCTTGCAGCTCGAGTCGCTCTACTGGCGCGCGGGTGGCCAGAAAAACGAGACGCCGTGCCCGATGGGCCCGGCCGACTGCAACATCACGAACGACGAGGACGCGGGCACGCTCAAGCTGCGTATCCCGCTCGAGGCGCGCCTCGGCCTCCGGTATCACCACCCGCTGCGCGCGGGCTCGCTCGTGCCGAAGACCGGGCGCAAGGTGCGCGACCCGATCGCCGAGGACCTCTTCGACCTCGAGGTCGACTTCACCTACGCGCACAACAGCGTCGTCGACAACATGGAGGTGCGCTTCGATCCGGGCATCCGGGTGAACGGCACCCCTGGCAACATCCCGCAGAACGCCGATATCCCGCACAACTGGAAGAACGTCTTCGGCGTGCGGTTCGGCGGCGACTTCACGGTCATCCCGGGCTTCCTGGCGGTGCGGGCGGGCGGGTTCTTCGAAACGAACGGGCAGGACGCGGCGTATTTGAACCCCGACTTCCACCTCGGGCATCGCGTGGGCGTGGGCGGCGGCGGCAGCGTGCGGCTCGGGCCGGTCGACGTCTCGCTCGCCTACCAGCACACGTTCTTCGAGCCGCTCGACAATGGCGGCCGGGGCGAGGTGCTCGCGCTCTCGGGCGACTCGACCACGAATTACAGGAGCCGGCACAACGTCAATGGCGGCCGGCTCGAGTCGAGCCTGAACGAGGTCGCGCTCGGGGCGACGTACAGGTTCTGAACGTTCCGCGCACGGAGAACGTTGACATCCGGCGGTCGGGCGCGCTCCGATGACGCGGTTATCGTCGTGTCGAGACGAACGTGTCCGGGAGGAATGGATGAACGCGCGTGCTTCGATGATGGTGGTTGTGCTGGGTTTCGCGGCTTTTGGCTGCGCCATTCCCAAGCCCCCGCCGACGGCCCCGGACGAATACGAGTATACGTTTGAGCACAAACGGACCGGCGAGCCCCTGAAGGTCCAGGGCGAGAGCTTCACGTACACGACGACGCAACGCGTGGAGCTCGGCGAGCAGCAGTACCGCGACTCGCAGGGCCGCCTCGTCGGTTCGAGCCGCATCTACGGCAACCAGCAGGTCGCGCGGCGCGGCTACGCCTGGGACGTCTACCAGGGCACGCAGCGGATCGACGCGCTCAGCGCGCTGCACATCGCGCGCGACCAGGCCTTCGAGGAGGCGTTCGACGAGCGGATCATGGAGGTCCGCGAGAACCACGCGGGCTCGATGGAGGTCTACGAGAAGGGCATCAAGGACCACTCGGGCAAGCGCTCGACCGGCATCATCGTGATGGGGGTCGGCTACGGCGTGATGGGCGGCTGGCTCATCGCCGCGGCCGCCACGCGGGAAGATCCGATCCTCCCGACGGCCGGCTCGACGGCCATCATCATCGGCGGGGTCGTCGTCGGCGCGATCGGCACCTGGCTCTACCAGAGCGCGCTCGGCGGCATGCGCCGCGAGGCGAACAAGGCCACGCAGATGGCCAACGACAAGATCACGGCCTCGGACTTCGGAAAGCTGACGAGCGAGAAGTACCTGCGCGACGTCGCCCGCGCGTACAACGCGGGCCTCGGCGGCGCGGCGCCGCCGGCCAAGGCCACGAAGAAGAAAAAGAAGAAGTAGATCCGCCGCGATTTCCAGGTCCGTTCGTCTCGGTGTCGCGCTCGTGTCGACGCGGCCGCGCGCCTTCGCTATGACCGGGCCAGCATGACCGACACACCCGTCCGCAACGTCATCATCATCGGCTCGGGCCCCGCGGGCCTGACAGCGTCCATCTACGCCGCGCGCGCGAACCTGAAGCCGCTCTGCATCGAGGGCTTCAACGCGGGCGGGCTCATCCCCGGCGGGCAGCTCATGTTCACGACCGACGTCGAGAACTACCCGGGCTTTCCGCAGAAGGTCACGGGCCAGGAGCTCATGCAGCGCTTCCGCGATCAGGCGGAGCACCAGGGCACCGAGATCGTGACGGCGGACGTGACGAAGGTCGACCTCTCCGCGCGGCCGTTCAAGGTCTGGGTCGAGGACCAGCTCTACCTCGCGAAGACCGTGATCGTCGCGACGGGCGCGCGCGCGAACTACCTCGGCCTGCCGACCGAGGAGGCCCTCAAGAACAAGGGCGTGAGCGCCTGCGCCGTCTGCGACGGCGCGCTCTACCGCGGCCGCGACGTCGCCGTCGTCGGCGGCGGCGACACCGCGATGGAGGAGGCGAGTTACCTCGCGGGCCTCTGCTCCTCGGTCACGCTCGTGCATCGCCGCGACGAGTTCCGCGCGAGCAAGGCCATGGTCGAGCGCGTCGTGACGAACCCGAAGATCAAGATCCTCTACAGCCACGTCGTCGACGAGGTGCTCGACGTCGCGAAGGACGAGGTCACGGGCATCGTCGTGCGCGACCTCAAGACGGGCGAGAAAAAGAGCATCCCCGTCGCCGCATTTTTCGTGGCGATCGGGCACACGCCCATGACGGAGCTCTTCACGGGCCAGCTCGAGACGCACCCGAACGGTTACCTGAAGACGGTGCCCGGCTCGACGCGCACGAGCGTGCCCGGCGTGTTCGCCGCGGGTGACGTGCAGGACTGGACGTACAGGCAGGCGGTCACGGCGGCAGGCACGGGCTGCATGGCCGCGCTCGACGCCGAGCGGTTCTTGCAGCAAGAAGGCGGGAGCCACTGACGACGCAGGTCTATTGATGGACGAGCCCCACGCCGATCCGCGCGACGAGCTCTTCGAGATCGCGACCTCGGTGCGCGCGCTCGTCGAGTGGTACGAGGGCACGGGCGCGTGGGGCTTGCCGCTCGCGCCGCCGCGTGAGGCCGAGCCGGCGTTTCACGCGCAAGAGCCCCACGCCGATCCGCAGCCGCAACGCGCGCAGCCCGCGTCGTTCACGGCGCCGCCCGAGCGCCCGCAGGCCCACGCCGCGCCGCAGTGGACGCCGCAAGCGCCGCCTGCGCCGCAGCGCCCCGCAGCGGCGCGCCCCGAGGCCCTCACGCCGGAGGCGCGCGCCGTGCGGCTGCAGATGCTCGCCTCGGAGGTCGCGGGTTGCACGCGCTGCCGGCTCTGCGAGACGCGCACGCAGACCGTGTTTTCCCGCGGCAACCCGCTGTCCGAGCTCCTCTTCGTGGGTGAAGGTCCGGGCTCCGAGGAGGACCTCCAGGGCGAGCCGTTCGTCGGCCCTGCGGGCCAGCTCCTCGACCGGATGATCGCCGCGATGGGGTATCGCCGGGACGAAGTGTACATCTGCAACATCGTCAAATGCCGGCCCCCGGAGAACCGCAAGCCGCAGCCAGAGGAGATGGAGGCGTGCAAGGGTTGGCTCGCCGCGCAGCTCGAGCTCCTGCGGCCGAAGTACATCGTCGCCCTCGGCGCGACCGCGATCCAGGGCTTGATCGGCACGAGCGAGGGCATCACCAGGCTACGCGGCAAGTGGAAGATGTACCGCGGCATTCCCGTCATGCCGACGTTCCATCCGGCCTACCTGCTCCGGCAACCATCGGCGAAACGCGAGGTATGGAGCGACCTGCAGGAAGTGATGGCGCGCCTCGGCAAGAAGCCGCCGGCGCGAAGCTAGAGCGCGTCCTGCGCGTGTTGCTCCTCGTCGTCGGCCTCGCGCCGTTCGTCGCGCCCTTCGCGCGCCGCGTGACGAGCCCCGCGACAGGCGAGCTCGTCTACGCGCTCTTCGCGCCGGTCTGTCACACGAGACCCGAGCGCACGCTGCTCGTCGCCTCCGTGCTCATGCCGCTCTGCAGCCGTTGCGCCGGCATCTTCGCGGGGTTCGTCACGGCCTCCGTGCTTCCCGCGCCGCGCTTGCGCGTGCGCGCGTGCCTCGGGTACGGGTTTCTCGCGAGCGTGATCATGCTGATCGACGTGATCACGCAGGACCTCGGCCTGCGGCCGTTGTGGCACCCGGCGCGGCTCGCGACGGGCGTCGTCTGGGGCCACGTGTTCGCCCTGGGGATCCTGGCGATCGGGCGCGAGCACCTCGGCAAGCCGAGGCGGCGGGTCACTTCTTCAGCGTGACGGGCCTGCCGGCGACGGGCGACTCGGCGAGCAGGACGAGCGTCTCGATCTTCTTGCCCTTGTCGCTCTTCTCGTCGACGACCTTCAGCGTGCCGGCGAGGTTATAGGCCATCTCCCACGAGATCGTGTCGTCGGCCGAGAAGAAGGCGAACGACGAGTCGCAGATCGCGAGGTCCTTCTTGATCGCGTCGCCCGTGTTCGACAGGTCGGGCCCGGCGAACCCCTTGCGTTGCTTCTTGCCGAGCCCGCCCTTGAACGGCCACACCGCCGTCGAGAGGTCCTTCAGCACCATCACGCTCACCGAGCAGCCGGGCGGGTTCGAGACCTTGTCGGGCGGCGTGACCACGAGCTCCTTCGGCACGTCGTCGCGGCCGTCGGTCTTGAGCAGGATCGTCGGCGCGCCCGCGCGGCCGAGCTCGGCCACGACCGCGGCGACGTGGGGCGTGCGCGCCTTCTTCTCGGCGATGAGCGTGACCTGCTTGCCCTCGATCGGCAGATCCTTCACCGCGGCGGTGAGCTTCTCGGGCCAGTTCTCCTGCTTCATGTCGACGCGGATCTGCCCGATGTAGGGGCCGAGCGAGTCGACGATGAGCGCGGGCATCGTCTTCGGCTTGGGCGGAGCGACCGTCGTGGGCAGAGCGGCGGCGGACGCGCTCGCGGTCGGCGCGGCGCCCGTCGTTGCCTTGTCGCCGTCGCATGCAGGGAGGGTCGTCGCGACGAGCAACACGAAGGGGGCGAGGACAGAGGCGCGGGGATGCATGGCGCGGAGTGTAGCGAAGCCGGAGGCCCGGGAGAAAGGAAGCGGCGTCGCCCGCGCCTTTCGGCGTGGTAGTTTCGCGGAAATCCCGATGCCTTCCCCCTTCGTCACGCGCCTCGCCACCTTCCAGCAGCAAGAGCGGCTCGCCGTGGAGGACGACGCCGAGCGCCGCACCTTCGCCGAGCTCTGGGATCGCGCCCAGCGGGCTCGCCTCGCGCTCACCGGGGGCGCGCCTTCGCTCGAGGGGCGGGCCGTGGCGATCCTGGTCTCGCCCGGCGCGCTCTGGCTCGAGGCCTTCCTCGGCACGATCCTCGCGGGCGGCGTGGCCCTGCCGCTCTCGCCGCTGTATCCGCCCGCCGAGCTCGCGTGGTTCGGCGAGGACGCGCGCGCCGCGGCGGTGATCGTCTCCGAGGACCAGCGCGAGCGCGGCGCGTTGCTCTGCGAAGGCCGCCGCGTCCTCTCCGCCGAGGCGCTCGCCAGAGGCCCAAGGCCCGAGGGCGACGCGGCCTCGATCGATCCCGACGACGTCGCGCTCCTGCTCTACACGAGCGGCACCACGGGCAAACCCAAGGGCGCGATGATCACGCACGCGAACATCGAGGTGCAGGCCGCGATCCTGCGCGAGGCGTGGGGCTTCGGCGAGGAGGATCGGCTGCTCCACGCGCTGCCGCTCCATCACCTCCACGGCCTCGGCATCTCGTTGCTCACCACGCTGCTCGCGGGCGCCGCGGCGCGGATGTTGCCGCGTTTCGACGCGCGGCGCGTGTGGGAGGCGTTTTGCGCGCCGGACGGGCCGACGGTCTGGATGGCCGTGCCGACGATGTACCAGAAGCTCTTCGAGGCCCTCGACGCGGCCGACGCGGAGACACGCGCGCGCTGGGCCGAGGGCGCGCGGGCCTTGCGCCTCGCGACGAGCGGCTCGGCCGCGTTGCCCGTCACGCTCGCCGAGCGCTGGCGGTCCCTCACGGGCGCGATCCCCCTCGAGCGCTTCGGCATGACCGAGATCGGCGTCGGCGCGACGAACCCGCTCGACCCCGCCTCGCGCCGCCCCGGCTCGGTGGGTTCGCCTCCGCGCTCGGTCGAGGCGCGGATCGTCGACGAGGCGGGTCGTGATCTCGAGCGTGGCCCCGGCGAGCTCTGGATCCGCGGGCCCAGCGTGTTCAAGGGCTACCTCGGGCGCGAGGAGGCCACGCGTGGCGCCTTCGCCGAGGGCCAGTGGTTCCGCACCGGCGACGTCGCCGAGCGCGCGGACGATGGTTCCCTGCGTCTGCTCGGACGAACCAGCGTCGACATCCTGAAGAGCGGCGGCTACAAGCTCTCGGCGCTGGAGATCGAGGAGGCGCTGCGGGAGAACGTGGCCGTCGCCGAGGTCGCGGTCGTGGGCTTGCCCGACGAGGCGTGGGGCGAGCGTGTCGTCGCCGTCGTCGTCCCCGCGCCGGGTCGCGACGCGGCGTGCGCGCCGGACGTGCTGCGTGGCTGGGCGAAGGAGCGGATGGCGCCGTACAAGGTCCCGCGCGAGGTCATCGTCGCCTCGGCGTTGCCGCGCAACGCGCTCGGCAAGGTCGTGAAGCCCGAGCTGGTGAAGGCGATTCTAGAGGGGACGGTCGCGCGTTCGACGCGCACGGAAGTTTGATCTGCGGTCGAAACCGGGAGAACAAGTAACGCAGGGGAATTTTGACCGAGCCGATACCTTGTGTCACGCACGGGCGTCATCAACGACATCCGTGCGTGCGCACGGATCCAAGGGAGAGAACTTCACATGCGACTTCTTTCGATTCTGCTCATCGCCGGCGCTGGTTTCCTCGGTCTCGCTGGGTGTAGCGACGACCCGCAGAACGGCACGGGCGGGAGCGGCGGCTCCGGCGCGGCCGGCGGCATGGGCGGCGCGGGCGGCGGCATGGGCGGCGCGGGCGGCGGCATGGGCGGCGCGGGCGGCGGCGGGCCTTCGGCCGGCTACTGCGGCAAGTCGTGCGCGATGCCGGCGGACTGCTGCCCCGCGGGCGCGATGAACTGCCCCGGCGAGTACCCGCAGAACTACACGTGTGACAACGGCGTCTGCGGCCTCGGCGGGTGTACGGACGACGCGCAGTGCACGTTCGGCGGCGTGCTGCCGAACAACAAGTGCCTCACCGAGGGCGGCGCCAAGATCTGCGCCACGCCCTGCATGGCGGACGGGGACTGCGCGGCGCCGTTGACCTGCATCGGCGAGGACGACGCGGGCGGGAAGTATTGCTCCATCGCGGCGCCCGTCTGCATGACGGACATGGACTGCGGCGGCGCCGGCAAGTGCAACACGGCGAGCGGCGCCTGCGAGTGCTCGGCCGACGCCGATTGCACGGCCCCTGGCGTCGACAAGTGCGTGCAGTGATCGTCGGCTGACGGAGGATCGAGGCGCGTCACGCCGCGGCGTGGCGCGTCTCGATGATCCCGATCCGCGCGAGCATCCGCCGCACGGCGCGGAACGCGTCGGCGCGGCCGAACTGCAGCAGATGCCCGCCGTGGAACGTCGAGAGCGGCGCGCGGAAATGCTCGGCCATGCGCCGCGCGTGGTCGAGCGGCGTGATCTGATCCCCCGCAGCACCCACCACGAGCATCTGCTCCGGCGAGATCACCGGATCTCGCGCGAGTGGACTCACGACGCGTAACGTCGACTCGATCGCCAGGTGCTGCGCGGCTTGCTCTTCGGGCGCGCCGACGAGCAGGCCCACCGCGCGCGCCACGTCGGCGATCGACGCACAAGGCACGATCGGAACGGCGAACGCGAGGCTCGGATCGATCGTGGCCCAGAGCCCGGACGTGTAGCCGCCGAGGCTCATGCCCATCACGCCCACGGCGGGCGCGCCTCGATCCCGCAGGAGCGCCGCGAGCGCGCGCAGATCCATGATCGACTGCCGGAAGCCCTCGATCGTGAAGCGCATGTCCGGCGAGGGGAAGAGCGCCGTCCCTTTTGGCGCCCTGCACGCGTGGAAGGGCAAGACGGCCAGGGCCACGTCGAGCCCGAGCTCGAAGATCCACGGCACGGGCCAGAGCCGCTCCTCGAGCGCGAACACGCCGCACCGGTAGCCGTGCACCAAGATCGCGACCGGGCGAGGCGTACCGTGCAGAAAGAGCCGCGCCGTCGCCTTGCGGTTGAGCTCGTGGCCGAGGTAGTCCGCGCGCACGGTCTCCTCGAACGGCTCGAACTCGCTCGGCCAGGTCGCGTCGAGCACCATGCCCGGGTCCGGGCCGCCGAGGAGGCGCACCCGGGAGAGCTCGACGTTGGGGATCGTTGGTTCTCCAAAGAACGAGCTCGGCGCCGTGAAGTGCTCGCTTTTGTCGTAGAAGCCGCGGATGGCCTCGAGGAGCTCGAGCCGCGCCTCCGGGCCGAGGCTCGACGGATCTGCGGACCGGATCCTCTCGCCGCGCACGAGCATCGCCGTGCCGACGGTCTTGTCGAACCCGGAAGCAGCGGTCGTGAGGATGCGGCGCAGGACCACCCCGGCCTCCTTTGGATGGTTGAGGCTACTTCCGCGTCACGACGATCCGTGACTCGGCCGCAGCCACCACGTCGGGAAGCAAGAAGGGGACCTGCCGGGTCTGGTTCCGCCGCCAGAGCTCGGCTTGATCGCGGAAATGCGGGCTCTGCGAGTCCCAGACCGCGCCGCCCGGGAGCGCGTTCCATGCCCGCGGCCCCGCCGGATCCAGGTCCACGACGAGCCGCTGCGTCGGACCGAAATTGTAGTCGTAGCGCGGGGTCACGTCGAGCCTCGCCGTGAGCGTGAAGTCGGACGAGTCGACCGAAAAATTGTCCCCGTGCCGCGGGAAGCCGTTCGGAAAGACCGGATCGCCGAGCGGCGGGATCGAGAGCTGCCCGAGGACCGGGAGGATCGCCTCGAAGCGAACCCGGTGCCGTGCGCCCCAGCGGTAGGCGCTCACGTCCGGGCCGACGTCTTGCGCGAGTGTCCCGAGCGCGTCCACGAGCGCCCGCACGATCCGCTCGTGCTTCGTCTCGATCTCCGCCGTCGCCATGTCGTCCCAGAGCGCGCTCTCCTTCGTGACCGGGTCGTACGTCGGGAGCGTCTCGGGCGTCTGCAGCGTGATCGCGAGGATCGTCTTCGCCTTCTGATCCCGCGGCACGAAGGGCCTGCCCGCGTGCTCGAGCTCGTCGCCGATCACGCGCTCGACGAGCCGGAGCATCCACGCGTTGAACACGAGCGTCGCCTGCGCCGCGCGCGCCTCGACCGCCGTCTCGCCGCTCTCGGGCAGGGGCTCGTTCGTGTCTGGATCGATCCCGCTCGCCGCCTCGTAACCCGCCTCGGCGCCCCACGCTGTGAGCAACGCGCGCACCTTCTGGATCGTGGCCCCGTCGTAACCGGGATCGGCGACCAGCGTGGAGAGATCGGGGTGCGTCCCGGGCGTCGCGCGTTCTGCCTCGGCTCGATCGATGGCCTCGATCAGCGCGGGCGTGAGGCGCGAGCCGAGCGCCGAGCGCGCGTCGCCCTGGATCTTCGCGAGGTCCTCGGGCGTCGCCTTGTCGAGCCCCGCGAGCCGCTCCTGGATACGACCCTCGCGAAAGCCGATGTCCCACGAGCACGCGAGGTACATCGGCGTGCCGTCGGGCAGCTTGCCGTTCGAGGGATCGCCGTCGAGCGAGTCGCCGATCGGATCGTTGTTCGCCGTGGCGAGGAAACCCGCGGCGGGGTTCTTCTCCCAGGGCACGAGCCCGCTCGCGAGCGACCCGTTCCACTCGGCCGAGCCATCGCCGGGCAGGACGAGGCACGGAAGCGTGCCCGCGAACGCCGCGGGGTCCCAGGCCAGCGCCGCGGGCTCCCGGGTCGGCAACTTCGCGTGCGAGGTCCAGAGCACGTCGCCCTGGGTATCCGCGATCATCCAGTTCTGCGCGCCGACCTGGAAGCCCTCGAGCGCGGCCTTCGCCTCGTCGACATTCTTGGACCTCAAAAGGCCGAGGACCGCCTTCAGGTCGTTCGTCGGCTCGTCGCCGGTCCAGCGCACGCTGATCGCGGGTTTCGCCGGGTCGAGCGGGGCCACGGTGTGATCGGGCAGGATCTCGGGCAGGATCGCGCCGTGGTGGGGCACGACGGGCACCTTGTACGTGTACGGCGCGCCGGCCTGGATCTCGATCACCTCGTCGATCGTCTCTACGGGCACGTTTTTCCCTTCGAACACCACGGCCTTTGCGTCGGGCGTGAGGGTCTCGGCGTAGAGATCGGTCACGTCGTAGCCGGCCACCGTCGCGCCCCAGGCGATGTGCTCGTTGTGCCCGAGGATGATCCCCGGGATGCCGGGGAACGCGAGCCCCGAGATCTTGATCCGTTCCGCGGGGTCCTCGGACGCGACCTCCATGGCCACGGGCCAGAAGATCGCGGGCGCGGCGAGCGTCAGGTGCGGATCACTCGCGAGCAGCGCGTGCCCGCTCGCGCTCCTGCCCGCCCCGACGGCCCAGTTGTTCGAGCCGAACCCCTCGGGCGCGAACAGATCCTTCACCTTGCGCACGGCCTCCTGGTACCGCGCCGTCCGCGCGCCGAGGTCGGGCAGGACAGGCGAGGGCGCGGGGTCCTTCTTGCCGGACTGCCCCATCGGATACCCCGTCGTCGTCGTCGCCGGCTCGTGGGGCGCGAAGCGGTAGAGCTCGCGCAGGATCCCGCTGCGCGCCGCCACCTTCGGGTCGGCCGCGTCCTTGGGGAACGCCGCCCCGAGCGTCTGGATCGAGACCGTGTCGGCGAGCTCGCCGTCGGCCGAGTGCGAGAGCAGGTACGACTGCAGCCGGGCGATCGCGAGCGCGTCCACGCCCGTGAAGTCGGTGAACGCCGAGGGCGGGACGAGGAACGCCGCCGGGGGCAGCGCGGCCTCGCCCTCGCGGAGCGCGCGAAAATGCTGGGTCACGCCGTCCGCGAACGCGTCGACGAGGGCCTTCTCCTCGGCCCCGAGCGCCTCGTATTGTTTCTTCGCCACGCGGTGCAGGCCGAGGTGGCGGAAGACGATGTCGTTGTTGATCACGCTCGCGTCCGCGTCCGCGAGGATCTCGGCGAGCCGGCCCTCGGCGACGCGCCGGTAGAACTCGATCTGCAGGTGCCGATCCTGCGCCACGACGTACCCCTCGACCCGCACCGCGTCCTCGAAGCTCGACGCGTAGATGTGCGGCCGGCCGTCCTTGTCCCGCACGACGTCGACCGGCGCCGCGAGGTTCTCGATCTGCACGCGCTCGTCCACCGGCAGATCGGCGCGCGCGCCGATCGGGCCGAAGGGATCCCCCGGCGGCGGGGGCGGAGGGGTCGTCGCCGGGTCCGAGCAGCCGGCGAGGGGCGCGAGGGTCAAGGCGAGAAGGCTGGTGAAGCGAGCGATCGAGGGGCGTCGGGGCTCTTGCATGGGAAAAAGTCTCCTTTCCCGAAGTAACCTGCCGGGCCTCGGCGTCGCCGAAAATTCGTCCCTTTGTCGCGCTCTCTGGCATGGGACCTCCCATGCGCTTGGTGCAGGCCCCCGCGCCTCAAGGCTCTCCGCCCGTGAGACCGTCGTTTGGCGCGTTTTTCGTCGCCGCTTCCCGCAAGACCGAGCTCCTCTCGGAGCTGCGCAGCCGCGGCTACGTGGTGGCGAGCATCCACCGCCCCCCGGCCCCGGGGCGGCTGCGCCAGGCGGTCGAGGAGGCCGTCGAGAGCGCCCTCGCCATGCGCGGCGCCCCCCCGCCGTCCGTGAGCGTCGACGCCGACGGCGCCGCCTCCTTGCGCGACCAGGTCGTCCGCGCCCGCGGCCTCGGCTCCTTCGGCCTCGCCCTCGCCTTGCCGCCGCTCGCCTCGCTCGCCGACACCTCGGGCGACGCCCCCGCGCTCGGGCCCTCCGACAGCGCCGTCCTCTCCATCTTCAACGACGCGGCCCAGGCCGGCCCCGTGGCGCTCGTCCTCGACGAGGGGGACCGCGGCTTGCGGATCCTCGCGCCCGTCCGCCTCGACGAGCTCGTCGCCGACGCTGCCCCCACGCGCCGCGCCCCTCCCGAGCACTCCCGCGTCGTCGCGCGTCCCCCGCTCACCCCGCCGGCCCCCCCGCCCGAGGCCGAGCCGAGTGACGTGCGTCCCATCGCGGCCACGAGCGACTCCGCCGCGCCCGAGGCCGACGCGTCCGCCGAGCGATCGGCGCCGATCGGCCGGCTGCGGGGCCTGCGGGCGGGTCCGCGGCCGACGCCGATGGGCACGCCCGCGGTCGACCCCCCGCCTCGCGCCTTCAAGTCGACCCCGCCGCCGCCCGTGGACGCGGCGCCGCCCGTGGAGATCCCTCCGCCGCCGCGCCCGCCTCGTACGCCCTCCTCGCCCTCGCTCGAAGCGCACCGCGACCGCGACCGTGAGCCCGAGGCTGCTGCCGCGCCGGCCCCGAAGGCGGCCGACACGCTCCCTCCGCCGCCGCCCTTGCCCTCGGACCTCGCGCCGCCTTCACCTCCGGCCCAGCCCTCGCCGGTCGAGCGGATCCTCTCGGCTGCCGAGTGGCGCGCCTTCGCCATGGACCTCGACAACGCCCGGGGGCCCAAGCCGGCCGGCGTCATCGATCGGCTCTTTGCGACCCGCTACATGCCCCTCGTCGGCGCCCTCTCGCGTGGCCATGCCGACGGCTCGGTCCAGCGTGTCGTCGACGGCTTCCGCACGGCCTTCGAGCACAGCTACACCGAGGGCTTCGCGGCCATCCGCGCGACGGGCAAGCGCCCGCTCATGGTCCTCGACGCGCCCGACGTGGCGGCGCGGATCGCGCGCCTCAACAACGCCCGCGCCGTGCGCCTCCTGCTCGTCGACGCCCTGCGCTTCGACCTCGGCGAGCGCGTGATGGCGCGCCTCAAGCCCACCTTGCAGGGCCGCGCCGTCTGCGTCGACCGCACCTTGCTCTGGAGCGCGCTCCCCACGACCACCCCGGCGCAGGTCGCCTTGCTCGGCCGCGGCGCCGAGGGCCTGCGCGACCCCTTGCCCGAGCCTGGCCCCGAGCCGGACATCGTCCGTGGCCGCGCCCTCTCCACGATCCGGCGCGAGCGGTACGGCACGAAGGAGGTCTTCAAGCTCGACCTCGTCGAGGCGCGCCTTCGCGGCGTGGGCCCTGGCTTCGACGAGCGGCTCGGCGGCATCGCGGACGAGGCGGCGCAGGTGATCTCGCGATTCATCGAGAGCTCGCCGCCGCGCACCTTGCTCTTCGTCTTCGGCGACCACGGCTTCCGCCTCTCGTGTGACGCCCGCGGCACGGCGCCCGCGACCCAGGGCGGCGCGAGCCCGGAGGAGGTGCTCGTGCCGGGGTATGCGTGGCTCGTGGGCGGGGTGCATTGAGGGGAGGCGCGATCTGCCGGTCTTTCCGGTTGCCTCAGCCTGTCGCAGCCTGTTGACAGGTGTGTCAGCCCGAGTTAAGCTGAAAACATTCCGCCCCCGGTAGTACGCATTCCCTACTCGATAACGGGAGTGCCGAGACCGGGGGTTTTTCTTTGGTAGCGCGATTCGTTATGTCAACGGCCATTCTTGTCGATGGTGGCTTCTTCCTGAAGCGCTTCCGTTACGTCTACCGGGATCGTGACGCCACCGACCCCAAGGTCGTCGCTCGGACGATGCACGAGATGGCGTGTTTTCACCTGAACGACCGCCAGGGGCGGCCCGCGTATGATCTGTACCGGATTTTTTTCTATGACTGCCCGCCGATTCTGAAGCGGGCGCACTATCCGATTTCGAGACGTGGCATTGATTTCTCGAAGACGCAGACGGCTCTCTTTCGCCTGGCTCTACACGAAGAGATCAAGACCCAGCGCAAGGTCGCGCTCCGACTCGGGCACCTGTCCGACGACGCGGCGTGGAAGATCAAGCCGGCAAAATTATCGGAGCTCGTCGGCGGGACGATACGATTCGAGGCGCTCACGGACGACGATTTCACGTATGACGCGCGCCAGAAGGGCGTCGACATGAAGATCGGCCTCGACATCGCGTCGCTGGCTTACAAAAAGCTCGTCGACCAGATCGTCCTCGTTGCAGGCGACAGTGACTTCGTCCCGGCTGCCAAGCTGGCCCGTCGCGAGGGCATCGATTTTGTTCTGGATCCCATGTGGCACCACGTCCACCCGTCGCTGAACGAGCACATCGACGGGCTTCGATCCACCTCGCCGAACCCCAACAAATTCGCGCAATGATGGGCGCCTGATCCCGCTCGCCCCGGCATCGCGGACGAGGCGGCGCAGGTGATCTCGCGTTTCATCGAGAGCTCGCCGCCGCGCACCTTGCTCTTCGTCTTCGGCGACCACGGCTTCCGCCTCTCGTGCGACGCCCGCGGCACGGCGCCCGCGACCCAGGGCGGCGCGAGCCCGGAGGAGGTGCTCGTGCCGGGGTATGCGTGGCTCGTGGGCGGGGTGCATTGAGGGGAGGCGGCCCCGAAGCCGTCGCCGTCGATGGGAAACGGCTTCGCGGCGGCCGCGGAGGCGTCTTTCGGGTGGGAAACGGCTTCGCGGCGACCGCGGAGGCGTCCGCGACCGAACCCAACGGCTCTGCGGCGACCGCGGAGGCGTCCGCGACCGAACCCAACGGCTCTGCGGCCACCGCGAAGGCGTCCGCGACCGAACCCAACGGCTCTGCGGCCACCGCGGAGGCGTCCGCGACCGAACCCAACGGCTTCGCGGCCGCCGCGAAGCCAAATCCCACGGCCGAGAACGCTCCTCAGAGCAAAACGAACATCACGACCAACCCGATCAGGAGCACCACCCCCGCCCCCAGCGCCATGGCCATGTAAAACCCCCTCTTGTCATGGGCGTGTGTCGCCACGGTCGGCCGCTGGTGCAGCTCCGTCACCGTCATCTGCTGCGGCCTCGCGCTGAGCAGCGTCGGCGCCGCCATTCCAGGCGCGGGCACGTCCGGCGGCGGCGCGGTCGGCTCGTCCTCGATCGGCGAGGGGGATTCGAGGGCCGGCGGTTTGAAGACCCCGGACGGCTCGATGTAGACCTGCGTCGGCTCCGAATCCCATTTCGATCGCGGCGGAGGCGCATAAGCGGGCCTCGAGCGCGACGAAGGCTCGTCCGGCGGCCGGGACGGCGACGAACCCGGGGCCATCATCAGCGTGCCGAGCGGACCGGACGCCGGCGCCGGAAAGGCCCCCGACGCCGGCGCCGACCTCGGCGCCCGCGGCGGCGACGGCGGCGAGGGATCCATCACCAGCGTCCCGAGCTGACCCCGCGCGACCGGCGGCTCCTCCAGCACAGACGTGCGCCCGTGCGCGCTCGAGCTCTCCTTGTTGCTCGTCGTGGCCGCGGGCGCCGCAGCCGCCGCCGGCTTGCGCCCTTGCGCCGCGAAGACCTCCAGCATGTGCGCGACCACCATCGCGCTCCCGATCCGCTTGTCCCGCTCGCGCTCCATGCAGCGCGCCACGATCTCCTCGAAGGCCGGATCCACCGAGGGCGCGTGCTGCGAGATGCGCGGGATCGGCCCGCTCGTGATCCGCGCCGTGATGTCCGCGCGCCCGCCCTCGAAGGGCCGCTGGCCCGCGAGCATCTCGAAGAGCACCACCCCGAGCGACCAGAGATCGGTCCGCACGTCGAACGACTCGGGCGCCGCGAGCTGCTCCGGGCTCCTGTACGAAGGGGAGCCCAGGCCGAGCGTATCGGCCACGATCGGCGGCACGGCCCGCGCGACCCACAGGTCGAGCAGCTTCACCTCCGGCGCGTCCGTGCCCGGCTCGCCTTGCAAGAACACGTTCGCCGGGCGCAGGTCGCCGTGCACGAGCCGCGCGCCGTGGGCGATCGAGAGCGCGGTCGCGATGTCACGCCCGATGTGCGCGGCGAGCGGCGGCGACAGCGCCCGCTCGCGCGCGAGCCGGTCGGCGAGCGTCTCGCCCGAGAGCAGCTCCAGCGCGACGAAGAGCTCGCCCGTCGGCGTCTCGCCCACGTCGTGGATCGTGCAGAGCGTCGGGTGCTTCGCGGCCTGCGCCGCGCGCGCCTCCTCGACGAGCCGCTGCCCGACCTCCTGGTTCGGGATGCTGAGGAGCTTCAGCGCGACGTGCCGCGACGCCGCGGGCTCCTCCGCCTCCCAGACGGCCCCGAGCGCGCCCGTCCCGATTTGCCGCACGAGGCCGTATTTATCGCCGATGAGTTCGCCGCCGCTCATTGCCCTGTTCTTGAATGGCCCGACATCGTGACCAGGTTCCCGGGTTTTCCTTCAATGCCTCAAAGCGATCGAATTCGCCGCGCCGCCTCTTCCAGCGCCGCGTCCTCCTTCGCGAAGCAGAACCGCGTGAGCGTCTCGCCCACGGGATCACCATAAAACGAGGTCCCGGGCACGCTGGCGATCCCTATCTTCTCGAGCAGCAGCATCGCCGCCGCCTTCGCGTTCGCCGCGCCGAGCCGCCGGATATCGGCGAGCACGTAATAGGCGCCCTTCGGCACGTAGGGCACGAGGCCCGCGTCCGCGAGCGCGCTGCACAGGATGTCGCGTTTCTTCTGGTAGCTCTGCCCGATCGAGCGGAAGTAATCGTCGGGCATCCCGAGCCCCGCCACCATCGCGTGCTGGAGCGGCGTCGGCGCGCAGACGTAGAGCAGGTCGTGGGCCACCGTGATCCGCCGCGCGGCCTCGGGCGGCGCCGTCAGATAACCGCACCGCCAGCCCGTCACCGCGAACGTCTTGGAGAAACCCGAGATCGAGACCGTCCTCGCCCGCGCGTCTCTCCGCGTCGCGAGCGGCACGTGTTTTTGCCCGTCGAAGACGATGTGCTCGTAGATCTCGTCCGTGATCGCCACGAGGTCGTGCGCCTCGATCGCGTCCGCGAGCCAGTCGAGCTCCTCCTCGCTCCACACCTTGCCGCTCGGGTTCGACGGCGTGCACACGACCACCGCGCGCGTGCGCGGCCCGATCGCCCGCGCGAACGCCTCCCGGTCGATCTCCCACGACGGCGGCCGCGTCGGCACGAGCACGGGCCGAAGGCCCATCGCGAGCACCGTGTTCAAGTGGTAGCCGTAATACGGCTCGAACAGGATCACCTCGTCGCCCGGATCGAGCAGCGCGAGGCACGCCGCCGCGAACGCGCCCGTCGCGCCCGACGTCACCACGACCTCGGAGGCGGGATCCACCTCCCGCCCGTATCGCTTCTTCAGATCGGCCGCGATCGCCTCGCGGAGCGGCAGGATCCCCTCGGGGGCCGTGTAGATCGCCACGCTCGCGTCGATCGCCGCGTTCGCCGCGCGCGCCACGGGCGGGGGCGTGGGCAGATCGCAGACGCCTTGCCCGAGGTTGATCCCGCTCACCGCCTCACACGCGCGGCTCATCGCGCGGATGTCGGAGATGACCAGCGACCTCATGCGTTGACCGATCCGCATGGCTGCACCCTACCTCAACACGGACCTGGAAGTCCCCTCCACTGCGCACATCGGTGACCACGAACCACCCGGCCGACCCTTGCCCGAGAGGCCGGGCCATGGCACCCCCGCGGCCGTGCGTCCGACGCCCTCCGCCGAGACCGGCCTCGTCCGTGAGGGTGATCGCGCCCTCGTCGCGGAGGTGTGGGCCCTCGCCTGGCCGGCGATCACGCACATGCTGCTGATCACGCTCGTCTTCCTGGTCGGGCGGCTCATGCTCGGGCGCTACTCGCCGACCTCGCTCGCGGCGATCCAGATCGCGGGCTCGACGACCTGGACCCTCTACTCCGTCTGCACGGCGTTCTCCGCGGGCACGCTCGCCGTCGTGGCGAGGCGCGTCGGTGAGCGGGATCGTCCCGCCGCGGCCCGCGCCGCTCGGGCCGCGTTGCTCTTCGCGGCCGGGCTCGGCGTCGTCGTCGCGTGCCTCGTGTTTTTCGCCGAGGGCCCCTTCGTCCGTTCGATCTTCCCGCGCGCCGGGGCGGCCGTGCAGGCGCAGGCGGGCGAGTACCTGCGTGTCGTGTGCTGGTCGATGCCGCTCACGTTCGTCGAGGCGATCGCCGCGGCGTCCTTGCAAGCCTCGGGCGACACGCGCACGCCGCTCGTCGTCGCGGGCGTGGGCAACGTCCTGAACCTCGCGCTGAACGCGCTCTTGATCTTCGGCCTCTTCGGCCTTCCCGAGCTCGGCATTCGTGGCGCGGCCCTGGCGAACGCGGCGACGTTTTCGCTCGAGGGCCTCTTGCTCACCTATGCGCTCTTTCGCCGCGCGAGCCCGCTGCCTCTGCGCGGCGCGGGGTTCGCGGGCGCGGGCGCGGCGCTCTCGCGTGTGCTCGGCGTCTCGGGCGCGGCGTTTGGCGAGAAGGTCGCGTATCACCTCGGATTCATGGTGTACGTCGCGATCATCGCGCTGCTCGGCGAGGTCGCGCTCGCGGCGCATCAGGCGGCGGTCAGCATCGAGTCGATCTCGTGGCTCTCGGCGGACGGCTTCGGCATCGCGGCGGGCGCGATCGTGGGGCAAAAGCTCGGGGCGAAGCGGCCCGACGAGGCGGCGCGCGGGGGCCTCGTCGCGGCGCTCTTCGCGGTCGTGATCCTGAGCCTCGTCGGCCTCTCGTTCTTGACGATGGCGCCCCTGCTCGTCTCGGCCTTCACCCCGGACCGGGCCATCGTCGAGACGGCCGTGCCGGCGATGCGCGTCGGCGCGATCGCGCAGCCGTTCATGGGCTTCGCGATGGTGACGGCGATGGCCCTGCGCGGCGCGGGCGATACGCGCACGGTGCTCTTCGCGATGATCCTGTGCAGCGCCCTGCGCGCGGGTGTGACGTGGCTCTGCGCGCTCGAGCTCGAGCTCGGGCTCGCGGGCGTGTGGATGGGCAGCACGGCGGACTGGGTCTGCCGCGCCGTGCTGCTCGGCTGGGCGTATACGCGGGGGCGGTGGAAGCGGGTCGAGGTCTAGGGGCGCTACGCGCCGCCCACGCAGGCGTATCCGAGGCAGCTCTGATCGTTCGGGCAGTCGTTGCTCGACACGCACTCCACGCCGAGGCATTGCGGGACGGCCGAGCACTCGTCGTCGCCGCAATTCGCGATGGCTTTCCGCTGGTCCTCGGTGAGGCCGTCGCAATCGGTGCGGCACTGCGCGGTCTCGCCCGCGGAGAGGCCGCAGCTCTGGAAATGGTCGCAGGCCGCCTTGCACGCGGCGAGGCTGTCGACCGGCGGGGGCATCACGGTGGAGCCGATGCACTTCCGGAACGCGGCCGAGCCCGTCTCGCAGATTTGCCCCGAGGGGCAGTTCTCGTCGCTGACGCAACCCTCCTCGCAGATGGAGATCGAGGGCTGCGCGCAATGTTGCCCCGGCGAGCAGGTGACGTCCCCGCACGTGGTGTAGCCAGGCCCCTTATCGGGCGTCTGGGCGTCGCTCGACGAGCAGCCGACGCCGGACGCGACGACGGCGAGGGCGAGGGAGGCGAGCGCGGACGAAGCACGGAGCAGCGAAGCTAGTTTCATGATCACCTTTCCTGAATGGCTGGGCCAGCTTTGCGACGAACGCGTGTTCGTGGCTACCGCCAACATTGCGACCCGTATTCTCGGATTTGCAAACGCGCGCGCCGTCGGCCCGGAGGTGGCGCACCCTACCTGGACGGGCGTGTCTGTCAAGAGCTCATGGTCGCGCCCGCCTGGCCGGAAGCGCGCGTGATTTCGCCCGCCCTCCCGTGGTATACGCCCCGCATGGCACAGGTCCACGGCGGCAGGCTCGTATCGAAGGCGCTCGCGCGGCACGGGGTCACGCACCTCTTCACGCTCTGCGGCGGGCATATCCAGGCGATTTACGACGGGTGTCTCGACGACGGCATCCGCGTCGTCGACGTCCGGCACGAGCAGACGGCGGGGCACGCGGCCGACGCCTGGGCGCGCGTCACGGGCAAGCCCGGCGTCTGCGCGGTCACGGCCGGCCCCGGCGTCACCGACACCGTCACCGCCGTCGCCAATGCCCAGCGCGCGGGCATCCCCATGATCGTCATCGGCGGCGCCGGCCCGCGCCTGCTCGCCGACATGGGCTCGCTCCAGGACATGAACCACGTCGAGCTCATGCGCCCGATCACGAAGTGGAGCGTCTCCGTCCCCTCCACGGACCGGCTCGCCGAGTACATCGACGCCGCCTTCCGCATCGCGCAGGGCAACGTCCCCGGCCCCGTCTTCCTGGAGATGCCGCTCGACCTCCTCATGAATTTCGGCGACGACGCGCCGCCCGCCACCGTGCCCTTCGACGAGCCTCCGCGCCCCGGCGGCAACCCGCACGCGATCACGCGCGCCGCGGCGCTGCTCCGCGAGAGCGAGCGGCCCATGTTCATCGTGGGCAGCCAGCTCCGGTGGTCGCCGCGCAAGGACATCCTCCGCGCCTTCGCCGACGCCGTCGACGCCCCGTATTACCTGAACGGCATGGCCCGCGGCGGCTTGCCCCACGCCCACCCGAACTTCTTCGCCCGCTCGCGCCGTGTCGCGCTCGGACAAACCGACCTCTGCGTGGTCCTCGGCACGCCCTTCGATTTCCGCCTCGAATACGGCCGCGCGATCAACCCGGGCGCCCGCGTCGTCCAGATCGACCTCGACGGCAACGAGATCGGCCGCAATCGGAAGGTGGACGTCGCCATTCACGGCGACAGCGGCCTCGTCCTCGAGCAGCTGCTCGCCGAGGTGAAGGAGAAGCGCCTGCCTGGCTGGATCGCGGCCATGCGCGCGGCCGAGGACAAGTCGCGGGCGAAGATGTTGCCCGAGATCGAGGCCAGCACGGACCCGCCGAACCCCTTGCGTGTCTGCGACGAGATCGGCAAGCGCCTCGGCAAGGAGGACATCGTCATCGGCGACGGCGGCGATTTCGTGGCCACCGCGGCGAACGTGATCAAGCTCGAATGGCCGCAGCTCTGGATGGATCCCGGCCCGCTCGGCACGCTCGGCGTGGGGCCCGGGTATGCGATGGCCGCGAAGCTCGCCCGCCCGAACGCGAAGGTCGTGCTCATTTACGGCGACGGCTCGTTCGGCTTCAACGCGGCCGAGTTCGAGGCGCTCGCGCGCCAGGGCATCCCGGTCGTCAGCATCATCGGCAACGACGCGGCCTGGATGCAGATCCGGCGCGGCCAGGTCGATCTCTACGGGAAGGAGCGCGCGCCTGCCACGGCGCTCGAGTACACCCATTACGAGAAGGTCGTCGAGGCGCTCGGCGGCGTCGGGTACTGGGTCGAGAAGACCGCCGATCTCGGCCCGGCCCTCGACGCGGCCTTCGCGGCCGACAAACCGTCCTGCGTGAACGTCAAGATCGCCGCCAGCGAGTTCCGCAAGGGCGCGATCAGCGTGTAGGTGGTCGCGACGTGGAGCTGCGCTTCTGCAACCCCGAGCTCACGAGCCTGGACGATCTCGACACCGAGATCCTCGCGTGTAGCGTGTGGGCGGACGCGCGCCCGGTGCACGGCGCCTTTGGCCTTTGTGATTGGCGCCTCGCCGGGCACCTCTCCGCGCTGCTCCGGAGCGGGTTTTTGACGGGAAAGCTCGGCGAGGTCTTGATGGTCCCGGGCAAACCGCGCCTCACGTTCGACAAGCTCCTGTTTTTCGGGGCGGGTCCGCGCGAGGGGTTCGGCGAGGAGGCTTTTCGTCGGGTCGTGCAACAGATGCTCGACACGATGGAGGGCCTCTGCGCCCGCGTCGCGGTCGTCGAATTGCCCGGCCGCCCGGACGGCCTCATTCCGGCGGAGCGAGCGGCCGACATCCTGCTCGCCAGCGCGGGCCGAAAACGCGAGCACGACGTGTGGACGCTCGTCGAGGGCGCCGACGGCAAGCAGCGCATCACCCAGCACATGATCGAGGAGCGGCGGCGGGTGCGGCGGGTGCTCTAGCCGCTCAGGGCAGGGCCCGACAAACCATTTTCCGCTCCGTATTGCAGATCCGCCCCTCGACCACCGGCGCGAGCGGCTTTCCTGCTTTTTCGAGCGCGGAGAGCGCGTCCAGCACGACGAGCTTCAGGTCCGGCCCGCCCTCGATCACCTTCGCCGGATCCAGCATCGTATATCCGTCCTGGTTCCCCGCCTTCGGGTTGACCAGGAAATCGATCGTCACCGCGTGGAGCACGTCCTTGGGCTCGATCTTGCGGGGGGTTTTGCCGAGCAAGGTCAATTTCGACGCCGTCTTCTTCACCGGATCGTGCTCGAAGGCGAAGCCCGCGATCTGCAGGAAATGCCCCTGGCCCGTCCAGTCCTCGATGCTGCGCTCCGCGACCTTTTGCAGGGTCTCCCCCGTGATCTCCACGAGCCGGAGCTCCGCGGGGTAGGCGAAGAGCTCCTCGATGTGCCGCCGCGTGATCGGCTCGCCTTTGGGCAGGTTCAGGTTGAGCCGCAGCCCTCCGCTGTTCACGAAGGCCACCTGGGGGGGCTTTTTCCTGTCGGCGAAGGCGCCGAGCGCGAGGTCCGCGACCCAGTCCCCGAGGTTCGTCTCGAATCGACGGATCTCGAGCTCCTCCGCGACGATCTCCTCCCCCGCCGTGGCGAGCACCTCGGAGAGGCAGCCCGCGCCCGTGGGCGGATTCTGCTTGGCGCAGTATTCCACCTCGTGTTTCTTCAACGTGGCGTCGACCCACGCCTTCATGTCGGGGTCCTCGGGCACCGACGGGCTCGTGAGCGGGATCCATTCCTGCAAGATATCGAGCCCGCCGTTCGTCCGATCGATCCTGAGCACGTTCGCGCTCGCCGCGTCCGCGTCGGCCTTGTAAATGGCGCGCCCGTCGACCATGGCTTTCTGTCGATTGTGCTCGTGCCCGCCCAGGAGGACGTCCGGCCCCTCGTCGCCGAGTTTTTCGAGCAACGCAAGGTCCGTGGCCATCGGGAGGTGCGTCAGCCCGACGACCGCGTCCACGCCCTCCTTTCGCAGCGCGGCCGTCTGGACACGCGCGGCCTCGATCGGGTCGTGGATCGCCGCGACATACGGGGCGTTCGCGCCGATCGTCACGCCGAAGATCCCGATTCGAAAGCGCCCGCAGGGCACGATCGTCCGCGGCGAGACCTTGCTCGCGGGCAACGTCACCGCGCTCTTGCCCGCCTCGTCGACCTTGAAATGCACGTTGCTCGATAACCAGCGGAACTCCGACTCCGCGAGCCGCGCCGATAACACGGCCGGGTCCTCTTTATCGAACTCGTGATTGCCGAAGGCCACGAAGAGCCGCCCGTCGTCGCCCTCGCCCCCGTCGAGCCGGTTCATCGCGTCGATCATCTGCCGGCCCTTGTACACGCGGCTCAAGAGGGACGGGAACAGGAGGTCACCGGCGTGCAGGACCACGAGGTCCGGGTGCTGCCTTTCGAGCTCCTTGCGGATCGTGCGCACCCGCGCCATGCCGCCTCGGCCGCCGGGCAACGATTCGATCCGATAGGTATCGTTGATCGAGAGGATCGCGCAGGCCGCCGTCGCCTTTTCGTCCGGGCGCTTCGGCGGCGCCTCGGCCGCGGGCGCGCCGCAACCCGACGCGAGGAGGAGCGAGGCGAAGAGGGCGAGATCGCGGAGCTTCATCGCCACGAGCGTACACGCCCCGCGGCCACGAAATCCAGCACGCCACATCGGCTGTTGACTTTCACTTTCAAGAAGCCTAAGGAGCATCGGTTCGCTTCGAGAAACCCATGCGCCCTCGCTCCCTGCTCGGCTCGATCCTGCTCTTCGCCTGCACGACTCCGGCCCTCGCCGATGAGGCTCGCCCCGCGCCCGCCGCCGCCGAGACAGCGCCCGAAGAGGCGCCCGCGAAGGCCGAGGCCGAGGCGGCGCCGCCCGCGCCCGAGGTGATTGAGGTGCGCGTCCTCGGGAGGAACGACGACGCGCTGCAGAAGGTCCCGGGCTCCGGCACGCTCGTCGGCGCGAAGGAGATTCGCCGCAGCATGCCGGCCTCCGCGGGCGAGATCCTCCGGCGCGTGCCGGGCCTCGTGGTGCGCCCCGAGGAGGGGCTCGGCCTGCGCCTCAACGTCGGCATGCGTGGCCTCGACCCGACCCGCAGCCGGCAGGTGCTCGTCCTCGAAGACGGCATCCCCGTCGCGATCAACCCCTACGGCGAGCCCGATCTCTATTACTCGACGCCCGTCGAGCGTATTCGCGCCGTCGAGGTCGTGAAGGGCTCGGGCAGCATCTTGTTCGGACCTCAAACCATCGGCGGGGTCATCAACTTTCTCACGGCGCTGCCCCCGGACAAACCCGAGTGGAACGTCGAGGCCCAGGCCGGGCAGCGGAATTTCTACAAGCTCTCGGGCCTGTACGGCGGCTCGGCCGGCGACGCGCGGTACGTCGTTCAGCTCACGCGCAAGCAGGGCGACGGGTTTCGGGACATCGGGTTTCACGCGACGGATTTCATGGGCAAGATCGCCTTCCCGACCTCGGCGCGCGGCGAGGCCACCGTGAAAATGGCGGTGTATGACGAGTTCTCCCGCTCGACGTACGTGGGCCTGACGCGGCGCCTGTTCGAGGAGGACCCGCGCGCGCCCACGATCGCGCCGAACGACGCGTTCGCCGTGCGCCGCTACGACGCCTCGTTCACCCACGAATACCGCATCGGCGAGGCGACGCGGCTGCGCACCTTCGTTTATGGTTACATCACCGGGCGCGCCTGGCGCCGCCAGAACTACGACCGCGACCGTTCGCCCGACGTCACCTACGAGCGCATCGTCGGCGACCCGAATGTCCCCGGCAGCGCCATTTATTTTCGCAATACCTCCACGACCCGCGACCGCACCTACCACGTCCTCGGCGTCGAGCCGCGCCTCGAGCACCGCTTCGAGACGGGCCGGGTGCGCCACACGATCACCGCCGGCGTGCGCGGGCACGTCGAGACCGCCGATCGAAAGCAGCTCCTCGGCGATACCCCGACCTCCGAGGCCGGCGCGCTCGAGTTCCGGGAGCATTACCGCACCTGGGCGGTCGCCGCGTATGCCCAGGATCGTGTCGCATTCCGGGACGACCTGCTCGTCACGCCGGGCGTGCGCGTCGAATACGCGGCCAGCGGGCGGAGCGTGGACAGGACCCAGGAGAGCGGCGCGCCCCGCGACGTCTCGATCCGCGGCGACAGCGACGCCGTGGCGGTGATGCCCGGGATCGGGATGGTCTACGGCTCGCCCCGGCTGAACGTCTTCGGCGGCGTGCACGTCGGATATGCCCCGCCGCGCGTGTCGTCGGCGATCTCCCCGACCGGAAAGGACGCCCAGCTCGACGCCGAGGAGAGCACGAACTACGAGCTCGGAGTGCGTCTCGCCAAACCAAGATGGGCGCGCGCCGAGGTCACGGCGTTCGTCATGAGCTTCCGCAACCAGATCGTCTCGGGCACGCTGGCGAGTGGTCAGCAGAGCGAGCTCGTCAATGGCGGGCGCACCCTGCACCGAGGCGTCGAAGCGCAGGCCACGTTCGCGATCGGCCAGGCGCTCGAGCTGCCGCTCACGGTCGACCTGACGGGGCGATACACCTATTCGCTCGCCACGTTCCGCGGCGGCGCCTTCGACGGCAATCGGTTGCCTTATGCGCCCGAGCACATGGCGAGCGCCACGCTCGACGTCGAGCACCGGTTCGGGATCGGGGGGCAGGTCGCGTGGACGTTCACGAGTGATCAGTTCGCCGACGAGCGGAGCACGATCCTCGTGGATCCGACGGGCCGCCTCGGCCTCGTGCCGGCGTATCACCTGCTCGACGTGGCGCTGCGATACCGCCACGAAAAGACGGGCCTCGGCGCGCTCCTCACGGTGAAGAACGCGCTCGATCAGATCTTCGTGGCTTCACGATTGCCCGACGGCATTCAACCGGCGGGGTTCCGCCAGGTGAACGTCGGTCTGCGGTGGGATCACCGTTAGATCACTTCGGATCTTCCGGCGGGATCGGGGCCGTGCCGACGGTCGTGCCGGCCTCGGCGATCCAGGCCCAGTTGTCGACGAGGGCCGTCGAGTCGAGGACGCCGTCGCCCGAGTCGTAGGCGCCCCAGCGAATACGAATGGTGCTGCCCGGCGTGGCGGGCGCCTGCGTCTTCAGCCAGCCCGTGCCCGCGTGGTCCTCGAAGCCGGTGCCGATGAGCTCCATCGTGCCGAGCGGGCAGGTGAACGTCTTGCCGCCCGCGAGGCAGGGCGGGCCGCCGGAGCAGCCGCACACGTTCATGAACGCGTTGTTCACGCTGATGGGGTTGCCCTGCATGTCGAACGAGATGTTCCCGTCCGGCTGGCCCATCGGGATCGGCGAGAGGATCGCCACGAAGAAGTCGTTGTACTGGCTGCACATGAAGACGGGCCACTCGTACGTGTAGAAGTAGAAGTCGAACGAGAAGCCGTTCGCGTTTTGCGGCACGCGAATCTCGAGCTCGACCGCCGTCGCGTCGCGGGGCGTCCCCGTGAGGGTGCCCGGGCACGCCGGCGACTCCTTCGGGAAGCCCTGCGGATGGCCGCTGCTGTATCCCTTGTCGAACCCGCCCGGGCTCGCATATCCCACGTCCGTCGGCTGGCGCCCCGTGCCGCTGGAGACGGCGAAGAGCTTCGAGCCCGCGCGCGGCGTGACGTTCGGGCCAAAGCCGCTCAGGTTGCCATGACCGCGGTGGAAGTCGGCGTCGCTCGTGGCCGGCGAGCCGTCGGCCATCACCCAGTTCGCGCTGACGACGCCCCAATCCGTGCTGCCCGGCGCGGCGATCTTGCAGAGCTCCACGGCCCGCGCCGCGTCGAACGGATCGTTGCTGTCGACGACCAGGGCCTGATCGCAGGTCTCGACCGCCTCGTCGACCGTCCCGTCGCAGTCCTCGTCCGAGGGGTTGTACTCGGGGTTCATCGCGTCGCCGACGACCTCGACCGACTGCGGGCTGACGTTTTTGTCGCAATCGTTGCAGTCGCCTTGCATCTCGCTGAGGCCGTCGCCGTCGTCGTCGACGTTCGCGTCGGTGTCGCAGACGGGGGCGCCGCCGCCGGCGCCCGAGCCCACGCCCGTGCCGACGAATGCGCCGGTGCTGTCGTCGCCGCCGGTGCCCGGCCCGGTGGTGCCGCTCGCTCCGCCCTTGCCGCCCGACCACTCCTCACCCCCGGCACCGCCCTCGCCGAAGACGTTGCGACCGCCTGTGGCCGTACATGCGGCGCCCAGCACGGTGCTGCCTGCAAGGCCGACGAGCCCGATCCACTTCACCAAGTTCCGCATGGCCACTCCTTGAAAAGCTGCTCGACGTCGAAGCCTCGGCCCCGAGGAGATCGGTGCCGCCCGAAGTGCCAGCAGTGTACAGGCAAGGGGTGTCCGCCGTGCAGCAAGAAATGGGCGGGCGGACGTACGAAAATACCACGGGACCGGCGTCCAGGGCGAACCCACCGGCCTCCAATGGGCCAGCCCGCTCCGCGCCGGTGGCTACCGCGCCCGCCCGGTCTCCGCCATCGCACGCCAGAACCGCTCGAGACGGTGTTCGATCGCGCCAAAAACCGTGCCCGCAGGGTAATGGCCCGTGTCGTCCGCGATACCAGCCGGCGAGCCTGTGAGCAGCTCGATGCCTTCTTCGACCGCGGAAACCACGTGAACGTGGAATTGTTTACGTTCGATAGCCTCGACCACGTCGCTGCGCAACATGAGCGCGTGCTGGTTCGTCGCCGGGATCAACACACCCTGGTGGCCCGTCAAACCCTTCGCCGCGCAGAGATCGTAAAATGCCTCGATTTTTTCATTGAGGCCACCCACGGGCAGCACCCCGCCCTGCTGGTCCACGCTGCCCGTCACCGCGAGGTCTTGCCGGAGCGCATACCCGGAGAGCGCCGAGACGAGCGCATAAAGCTCGCTCGACGAGGCGCTGTCGCCGTCGATCGCCTCGTACGTCTGCTCGAAGACGAGCGAGGCGCCGAAGGAGAGGGGCCGGAGCTGCGCGAAACGCAGCGACAGGAAGCCCGAGAGCACGAGCACGCCTTTCGCGTGGATGGGCCCGCTCATTTCGACCTCGCGGGCGATGTTCACCGGCCCCTCGGTCCCGGGATACACGACCGCCGTCACCCGGCACGGACGGCCGAACGTGACCGGCCCGTCGCTCAAGACCGAGACCGCGTTCACCTGCCCGACGCGCCGGCCCGTCACGTCGATGCGGATCGTGCCGTCGGCGAGCAGCTCGTGCACGTGGTCGCGGAAATGCTCGCCGCGCCGCCTCGCCGCCCCGAGCGCGCCGCAGATCTCGCCGCCGTCGACCACCGGTTTGCCCTTGCGCGCCGCGCGGTAGCTCGCCTCCGTCGCCACCTCCGCGAGCAGGCCGAGCTGCGCCGTGACCTTGCGCTGGCTCTCGGCCAGACGGCCGCCGTAAAAGAAGAGCTCGGCCACGGCGTCGGCCGTGAGCGGCAAGAGCTTGCGCTCACGCACGATGTCCGCGAGGAACGAGGGATACGTCGCCAGCGCCGCCGCGAGCGGCATCGTCCCCTCGAAGCGCGCCTGCACCTTGAAGAGCTGCGAGAACTCGGGGTCGGCCTCGTGCAGGTCCTGGTAGAGGTCGGGGCTCGCGATGAGCACGACCTTCAGGTCGAGCGTCATCGGCGGGAACATGAGCTCCTCGCTCGTGCCGCGGTAGTACGTCGGGTTGTGCTCGGGCACGATGAACTTGCTCGCGAGCAAGCAGGCCTTGAGCTGCTCGTAGAGCGCCTCGTTCTTGAGCAGCGCGTTCGCCGGCAGGATCAAAAATCCCCCGTTCGCCAGGTGCAGCGCCCCCGCCACGGCGAACCCAGGCTCCGGCGGCGTGCCCGTGTCCGGCGGCGCGTAGCTCCGGCCAAACAGCGCCGACAAGGTCGGGTACGGGACCTCCACGACCGGCGCGCCCGACCCGGGCTTGTGCTCGGTCAAGAGCGTCGGCACCACGATGCCACGCACGAGCGCCGGTGATTCGTTGTCAGGCTCGTCCACGAGCAGGCGCGTCTCGCGCGCGACGAGCGTCTCCACCTCGCCGAGGAACGAGAGCAGCTCCTCGCGCCCCTCGAAGCGCGCGCGCACCGGCGCAAAGCAGGCCTTCACCGCGTCGTGCAAGAGCTGCTTCGTCGTCGCGCGCAGCTCCGAGTCCGCCTCGTCCTGCACCTCGGCGAGCCGCTCCTCGAACGCCTCGATCGCCGCGGTGATCTGCCGGATCGCCTCGCTCGGCGGGCTCTCGTCGACGAGGGGCGTCACCTGAAACTCGCGCCCGGCCCGCACGACCTCGAGCCCGAGACCCTTCGCCTGCGCGCGCAGCTCCTCCTCGAGTCGCGACTCCTCGGCCTCCACGCGCCTCTGGCCCCGCGCCCGCGCCTGCTTCCAGCGCTCGCCCTCGGTCGCGCCGTGGATCGCCTCGAGCAGCTTCGCGTAGAGCTCCTCCATCGCCTCCGTGAACGGCCGGCCCTCCCCCGCGGGCAGCGTCAGCACGGTCGGCTCGCTCGGGCGCCGCGGGTTCGGCAGGAGCAACATGTCGTCCGGCGTGGGCAGCGTGGCCGCGAGCCTGCGCGCCACCTGCCGCGCGCAGAACGTCCGTCCAGAGCCGGGCGGGCCCACGACGACCACGTGGAAACGCGAGTGCCTGATGTCCAGCCCGAACGAAAGCGCCGCGAGCGCTCGCTCCTGGGCCGCGATGCCCGAGACGGGCTCTACCTCCTCGGTCGTCTGGAAATGCAGCTCCGCCGGCTCGATGCGCTTGTGGCACTCCGCTGCGGTAAGCTCACGTGCGGGCATATCGCCGGAGGATACCACCCGGCCTCGCCCCCCGCCCGGAACCTCGTCACGCCGAGGCCCGGGACGTCCAGGATGCACCGGACCCGAGCGGGGACGCGCTCAGCGACGCAGGACGAGCACGGGGCAGGGGGCCCCACGGAGCACGCGCCGGAAGACCGCCCCGTGCTCCTCGCTCGCGAGCCCGTGCCACACGAGCACGGCGAGGTCCGAGCCGAGCAGCCCGGCGAAGCGGAGGATCTCGTCCGCCGGGTCGCCGGCGCCGAGGAAGAAGCGCGTGGGCACGTCGGTCGGGCAGTGGCCGAGCGTGTTCATGAAGCGGTGCACGAACTCGGCCGAGAACGCGGGCCACTCGTGATGCGGCTGGTCCACGTACTGCGGGGCGGCCATCGCGCCCGGCTCGGCCTGCGGGAGGTGCTGCGCCTCGCCCACGAGCACGATGTCGAGCGACGCGCCCGCCCGACGCGCGAGGTCCCCCGCCGGCCCGAGCGCGCTCGCCGTACGCGGCGTCCCGTCGAGGGGCACGAGGATCCGCGCGAGCGCGAGCCGCTCCTCCGGCCGCACCACGATCACCGGCGCGTGCGACCGCTCGAGCGTGTGCGCGGCGAGCTCGCCGACGCCGAGCCCGTCCTTCGGCGCGCTCTCGGCCCCCACGATCACGAACGCCGTCGGGTGCGCCTCCGTGGAGGCCACGATCCTCTCCGCGGGGTCTCCCGCCTCCACGTCGAGCACCACGCCGTCGAGCGCGTGCGGCGGCAGCCCGCAGCGCCGTGACAGCTCGCTCGGCGCGACCTTCGCCTCGCAGACGAGGATCCCGTGCAGCGGCTCCTCGAGTGTCCTCGCCACGAGCCGCCCCATCGCGATCGCCGCCGTCGACGCCGCGGGATCCCCTTCGTGCAGGGCGACGAGCACCCGCTCCCGCTTCGGCCGCGCCTCGCTGCGCGGCCCCTCCTCGTCGCCTCGTTCGAGGCTCGGGGACGTTCCTTCTGCGAGACCCGCCGGCTTCATGGCTCGATCTCCTCCCAGGCCAAAAACCCGTCCTGTTCACGCCGCGCCGCGTAGGCTCTCCCTGGCTCGGCGCGCACCGTGCGCGCGGCGCCCTCCCTGCCGTTCACGGCGAGCCCGATCGGCGCCGTCCCGTCGACCACGTGCACCTCCACCGCGCCCGGCAGGGCGTGCACCAGGAGCGAGCGCCCGCGGAGCTGCATCGGCAACGACACGCGCCGCATCCCTGGCAAGAGCGTCGGCTCGACGATCAACGTCTCGGGGTCGCTCGGCGTGGTCCGCAGGCCCGCCACGCCGAAGGCCACGGCTTGCCACAGGCTCCCGAGCCCCGCCGCGTGCACCCCGCCCGCGGCGTTGCCCATGTTGTTGCCGAGGTCGATCGACGCCGTCTGCTCGAGGTACCGCGCGGCCGTCTCGAGCAGCCCGAGCCGCGCCGCCACGAGCGCGTGGATGCCCGGCGAGAGCGAGCTGCCGTGCGCGGTGCGTGGCTCGTAGTAGAGAAAGTTCTCCCGTCGCTCGTCCGGGGAGAACTCGTCCCACAAGAGCGCGAGGAGCTGCACCACGTCGGCCTGCTTGACCACCTGCGAGCGCCGCGTCCGCTCGCGCCCGAGCAGCACGTCGATCGGCACCGTGCGCGGCGAGTACGCCGCCACGTCCACGTATTCGAGACCGAAGAACCCCTTGTGTTGCTCGAGCAGCCCCGTGCGCGGGTCCCGGCCGAGGTACATCCGCGCGGCGACCTCCTCCCAGCGCTGGATCTCCTCCGGCGTCACGCCGAGCGCGACCGCCTTCGCGCGGCCGATCCCGCGCGCGACGGCGATGGCGTACCGCAGGTTCTGCCGCGCCATCCAGTTCGTGAAGGCGTTGTCGTCCACGCTCTCGTGGTACTCGTCGGGCCCGATCACCCGGTCGATGTGGAACTGGCCGTCGGCCTTGAACGAGCCACGTGTCACCCAGAAGCGCGCGGTCTCGATCAGGATCTCCGCGCCCTCCTCCCGCAGGATCCGCTCGTCGCCCGTGCTCCTCGCGTACGCCCAGAGCGCGTAGGCCACGTCGGCGCTGATGTGGTGCTCCTCGAACCCCGACAGGATCGGGATCACCTCGCCGATCGGGCTGCGCACGAACTCCGGCGTGGTCTCGTCGCCCGTGTCCGCCGACTCCCACGCGTAGAGCGCGCCCTCGTAGCCGAGCTTCTTCGCCTTGCGCCGCGCCCCGTCGAGCGTGAGGTGCCGGTAGAGCAAGAGCGTCCGCGCCGCCTCGGGCCACGTGTGCACGTAGAACGGCACCATGAAGATCTCCGTGTCCCAGAAGACGTGACCTCGGTACGCCTCACCCGAGAGCGCGCGCGCCCCGATCGAGCAGCGCGGATCGTTCGGATGCACCGTGGCGATCAGGTGGTAGAGCGCGAACCGGAGCGCTCGCTCGATCCGCGGCGCCCCGTCGATCTCCACGTCCGACTGCTTCCACCGCGCCTGCCACGCCGTCACGTGATCCCCGAGCAGCGCGTCGAACGCCGTCGTCGCCGCCTCCCGCTCGAGCAGCTCCACCCGCTGCACGGGTGTTGTTCCGTCGCGTGACGTGAACAGCCCGACCACCCGGTGCAGCACGCTCGCCTCGCCGAGCTGCACGTGCAGCGTGCACCGCTCCATCGCCGACACGGGCCCGAGCTGCCGATCACAACGCATCTGCATCGAGCCCGGATCGGCCGACGTCGTGCGCGAAGCCAGCGCGAGCTCGAGCCCTCCGTGCGTCCTTCCCACGAGGATCGGCCCCACGTGCCCGTGGCGTGGTTCGAACGAGGCCCAGTGGGACGACCCGCTCCCGCTCTTCACGTCGCCCGACAGGACCGCGTCCACGACCACCGTGCCCGAGAAATTTTGCGGCACGATCTCCACGCCCTCCAGCAAGAGATGCCGGTTCGAAAGCGACGCAAGGTGCACCGTCCGGATCCGCGTCGTGTGCCCGCCCGGCCCCGTGGCGATCCCCTCGCGCAGCAAGAGCCCGCGCCGCATGTCGAGCGTCCGGTGGTGCCGCTCCATCGAGGTCGTCGTCTCCACCGCGAAGAGCTCCCCCTCCACCGTGAACCGCAGGCGCCCCCAGTCCGGCGCGATCACGAGCTCCGGCACCGGCGACACGTCCGACGACGGCTCGAACGCTCCCGCGAGGAACGTCGCCGGCCGCGACACGCTGCTGCCCTCCGCGAGCGAGCCGCGCATCCCGAGGTAGCCGTTCGCGATCGTGAGCAGCGACTCGATCTCGTGCTCCCGCGCCACGTCGAAGCCGCTCTCCACGATGGCCCACGTCGGGTCCCGCGGCGGCGCGAACGGCCCCATCTGCGCCTCCAGGTCGAGCTCTCGTTGCAACACGTCCGCGATCACGCTCGGCCCGAACGTCTCCTCCACGACGAGCACGTCCTCCGCGTCGATCCCGAGCGGCGCTGCGACCTCGCGCAGGAAAAACGCGAGCACGTCCTCCGCCCCCGCGTCCGGCTTCGCGAGCGCGACCGGCCGGCCGCGGTGATCGAAGCCGAAGACGTGCTGACCGCCTGCCGTCGCGAGGTGGAGCCGCCTTCGGGGCTCGCGCTCGATCGCGCCCTCGATCGCCGGCAGCGCGGCCTCGAGGCTCGCCCCCGTCACCATCAGGATCCGCGCCCCGCGCGCGAGCAGCGTGTTCGCGAGGCCGAGGGCGCGTGACGACTCGGCTGCGCGCTCGGCGGATCCGCGCAGCTCCCCGTGCAGGACGAGGAGCCGGGCGAGGTGATGCTGCTCGGCCGGCGTGGACGTCGTGACGAACCGGGGCGAGCGGCCGGACGCGGGCTCTCGGATCGTGGCGGTGGCGGTGGACGTCATGGGCCTCGACGATCGAGCGAGGACCGTGCCGTCGCCGCTGCCTCCGCGGCGCACGGACGAGCGGACGAGAGCGCGAGAGCGCCGATCGTGTCAGGCGGCGAGCCGTTGCAGCTCGTCGAGCAACTTTTCGAGGTCGAACGGTTTTCGGATCATCGCGCGGACCCGCCGGACGGGCACGTCCAGGCGTGACTCGTTCATCGCGGAGAGCACCATCACGGGCACGTCGATCCCTGCGCGATCGAGGGCTTCGAGGAAGGCGTCGCCTTTCATCTCGGGCATGAGGTAATCGAGGAGGATCACGTCGGGCCGCGCGCCTGCTTCCAGCCGCGCGAGCGCCTTGCTCGCCACGGTGTGCGCTTCGACCTCGTAGCCCTCCTCGCGCAGCAAATCCGACAACGCTTCGACCAGGGCGTCATCGTCATCCACGATAAAAACCGAAGGACCGGAGTTCTTGTCGTCGGGGCTACGGGGTGGCGCGGCCGGCGCGTTCGGACTCGGGCTCATGGGTCCCTTCCATCGAGCAGGATCCCCGCGTCGTCGAGCCTCCGGACCTCTTGCCGCCGCCGTCCGATCGATACATACGTTGGGGACGGCTGGTGCGGGGGGGAAGCCCGTTTGTCCAGGTTGAATCGGGTGGGGTAGGGACTTTCCGTAGGGCGTGTTCCGCGTGCGCCCGACCACAGCCGCACTTGACGCGCGAGTCAGGCTGAGGCCCAATTCGATGAAGGGCGGTCCTTGTCATGTCGGACACGAACAACAGCATCCGCGTTTACCTCATCGATGATCACCCCGTCTTGCGCGAGGGTTTCGCCAAAGCGCTGGAAGCAGAGCCGGGGATGACCGTCGTCGGGCAAGCGGGCACGGCTGCCGATGCGCTCCGGGAAGTGCAGTCGATCAAGCCTGAAGTCGTGCTGGTCGACCTGAACATTCCCGATCGCGACGGCATCGAGCTGCTCGCAGCCCTTCGCGTTCAAGTGCCCACCGCAAAGCTGCTCGTCCTGAGCTGCTACGACGACGAATTCCGTGTCGCCGAGGCGCTTCGCGCCGGCGCGCAGGGGTATCTCGTCAAGACCAGCGAGCTCGCCGAGGTCATCGACGGCATTCGGCGCATCGCGAGCGGCGGCGCGCCGCTGAGCCAGCGCATCGCGGGCGCCGTCGTGCGCGCGATGCGCAAACCTGCGCCCGAGGGCACCGGCGGCCTCGACGCGCTCACGCCGCGCGAGCGGCAGGTCCTGCGCCTGCTCGCCGCGGGCATCTCCACCCGCGAGACGGCCGCGCGCCTCACGATCAGCCCCAAGACCGTCGAGACGCATCGCGTGCGCATCTACGCGAAGCTCGGCTGCAAGAGCGCCGTCGAGCTCACGCGGATCGCGGTCCGCACGGGCCTGATCGAGGCCTAGCCCCCGCCTCCGCGTGGCCTGATCCATCGGTCTGGCCGAACCATCCCCTCCCACCCTTCGAAAACTCGATCAGCCGTCGCGCTGCGGCGCGCTGGATCGTTTGTGCTCCAAGAGCAGATCGATCCGCACGCCGTCGATCGTCAGGCCCTCGATCGAGCAGTTCGTGATCGTCACGCCGGCGAGGTTCACGTCGTCGATCGTCGCGCCTTCGAACGACGCATTGTGGATCTTCGCGTTCGTGAAGGTCACGTCGTCGAACCGTACGTGCTCAAACGACACGTTCTTCACGCTCGCCTGCGCGAAGCTCGCGTCGTCGAGTTCGGTTTTCTCGAAGGATGCGTTGTGGATCTTCGCTTTCGCGAAACTGACGTCGTCGAACGTCGCGCCTTCGAACGACACGTCGTGCACCTTCGCCTCGGCCATCGTCACGTCGTCGAGTTCGATTTTTTCGAACGACTCGTTCGAGACCTTCGTCGGCAACGTCGGTGTCTTTCCGGACCTGGCTCCGGCCGACTTCGCACGGCCACTCGGCTTCGATCGTTCCTTCTTCGCCATGCGCACATGCTACCCCTCTTCGTCGCCTCGGGCTTCACCCGTAGGGCCGGACCAGGGACGTCATGCACGCGCACGCTCCGCTTCCACACCACGCCGTCGTCACCGCTCCCGGCGCCGCGCCTTCGCGATGCATGCTCGTGCTGCACGGCATCTTCGGCTCCGGCGGCAACTTCCGCACGTTCGCTCGTGCGCTCGCCGCGGCCTGCCCCGATTGGGCCTTCGTCCTCGTCGACCTGCGCGCGCACGGCCTCTCGACCGAGCTCCCGCCTCCTCACTCGCTTGCTGCTGCGGCTGACGATCTCGTCCGCCTCGGCGCCGCGCTCACGCTGCCCGTCCGTGGCGTGATGGGTCACTCGTTCGGCGGGAAGGTGGCCCTCGCGTTCGCCGAGCGCAAGCGCGGTGAGCTCGACGCGCTCTGGGTGCTCGACTCGACCCCGAGCGCGCGCCCCGCCGGCATGGAGAACGTCGGCGCGGCGAAGGTCCTCGCCATGCTGGAGTCCCTGCCCGCGGAGCTGCCTTCTCGCGAGCGCTTCCTCGAGCTCGTCACCTCGCACGGCGTCTCCCGCGCCGAGGCCGACTGGCTCGCCATGAACGTGCGCCGTGATGGTGACGTCTTCCGCTTCCGCCTCGACCTCTCCGCCATCCGCGCCCTGCTCGTCGACTACTTCGCCCAAGACCTCTGGCGCGTCGTCGAGGCGCTCGACGGCCGCCGCCGCGCGGGCTTCGTCATCGGCGGCCGTTCGAACACGGTCGGCCCCGACGATCGCGCCCGCCTCCTCGCGCTCGCCGCGGAGGACCCGAGCCTCTCCGTCCACGTCCTGCCGAACGCCGACCACTGGGTGCACGTCGACGACCCCGAGGGCCTGCTCCGCATCCTCTCGGCCGCCCTCTGCGGCTGAGGCCTTCTCACGAGGGTTTTTCCGGGCTAGGGAGGTCGTGTCATGCGTATCGCCTCCTGGAACGTGAACTCGATCCGCGCTCGCCTCGAGCACCTCCGCACCTTCCTCGAGACTGCGAGCCCCGACGTGCTCTGCATGCAGGAGACCAAGGTCGAGGACGAAAAATTCCCCGAGGAGGCCCTCGGCGACGCCGGCTACCGCGTCGTCTTCTTCGGGCAGAAGACCTACAACGGCGTGGCCATCGCCGCGCGGTACGGCCTCGGCATCGAGGACGTGAAGAAGAACCTCGACGGCGACGAGGACGACGCCCCGCGGCGCCTGATCGCCGCGACGATCGAGGGCGTGCGTATCATCAACGTGTACGTGCCCAACGGGCAGGCCGTCGGCACCAAGCCCTTCGCCTACAAGCTCGCGTGGTTCGAGCGGCTCGGCCTCGACCTCGCCGCGCACCACAGGCCCGACGAGCCCTTGCTCATCTGCGGCGACTTCAACGTCGCCCCGACGAACCTCGACGTCCACGAGCCCAAGCGCTGGGAGGGCCAGGTCCTCTGCCACCCCGACGAGCGCGCGGCGCTCGGCAAGCTCTTCGCCTGGGGCCTCGTGGACGCCCTGCGCGACAAGCACCCCGACGAGAAGGTCTACTCCTGGTGGGACTACCGCATGGGCGCCTACCGCAAGAACCACGGCCTGCGCATCGACCTCGCGCTCGTCACGCCGCCGCTGCTCGCGCGGACGAAGGACGTGTGGGTCGACCGCAGCGTGCGGGAGCTCGAGCGCCCGAGTGACCACGCCCCCGTCCTGATCGACCTCGCCGAAAGTCAAGCCTGACTTCGGACGATCTCGGTCCGATCGGACAGGAAACGTCCTCCCTCGTATCGGACATATCCTGTCCGATCGCCCTCCATTTCGCCCCCGATCGAAGCGCGTGATTTGCTAGGTTTCCCCGCGTGATGCGGCTCAACCTGGATGGTTATTCGCTCGACCTTCCCCCCGACTGGTCCGGCCTCGAGGACGTGACCTACTCCGATCCGAGCACCCTGCCTCCGGTCGCGCTCGCGGCCGAAGGGGGCACGGGCCGGCTCATGGTGGCCGAGATGCTCTTCGACGACGACGACGACGAGCAACCCGGCAGCGAGCCCGCCGAGCTCGAAGCCCTCGCGCGCGCCTGGGGCAAACGCCGCCGTCTCGAGCCCCTCGAGCTCGGCACGCACAAACGGCCCGACGGCGTCGTCGCCACGGCCACCTACCTCGTGCGTGGTTGCTTCGTGCAGGTCTGGTTCCTGTCGAACGGCGACCGCGTGGTGCAAGCGAGCTACGTCTGCCCCTGGGACGAGCGCGATGACGAGGAGGCCGATCGCGAGGCGATCGTGCGCTCGCTCCGCTGGTCCTGAAGCTCTAGCCGTCCTTCTCGTTGCTCGGCGCCGCTTCCTTCTCTTCCTTGGCTTCCTTCGCTTTGCCTGCGTCTTCCTTCGGCGCCGCGTCCCCCTTCGGATCCTTGCTCTTCGCGCTCGCCCTGCCCTTGAGGTACGACTCCTCCACGCACGTCCCGCGCATCCTCTCGGGGCAGGCGATCCGCACGTGGAAGTGGTCGTCGTGCACGTCCGCGTCGGCGGGGCTCATCAGCGCCGAGGCTGCCTTCGTGTAGAGCTCCTTCGGCACGTTTTTTTTCGCTGCGTACTTGAGCAGCCGCGTCCGGAGGCCGTGCGAGACGAACAGGTACCGCACCTCGGTCTTTTTGTCGGTGATCAGCGCCTCGACGAACGCCCAGTTCCGCTCGTCGTCGAAGCGCACCACCTCGCCGCCGCGTGGCCGCCCGTCGCTGCCGAAGGCCACGAACCGGTGCGGGTTCACGTGTTTTCCCTTCGCGCTGATCATGTAGAAGCCGACGTCCGCGTCGCGCCCCGACTGATGCGAGTTGTGCCCGAGGAGCGGCCCGCCGTGTTTCGCCGACAGGTCGCCCACGTAGAGCACCGAACCCTTGTATTTCCCGCTCACCTTGGCCGCCGCGCGCCGCAGCACCCGCACGAGGTCCGGCAGCCCGTACGCGTGCCCGCCGCCGCGCACCTCGACCGACTTGCTCGAGGCGAGCTTGTGGGCTCCGTACAGCTTGCCCTTGTTCGGCGCCCCGACCGAGACTGCGCCCTTGGGCCGCTTCTTCTCCGGCTTCTTCTGGGCCTTCTTCGCGGGGACCTTGATCTTCTTGCCCTTGTCCTTCGCCGGCGCGGCCTTCGTGGCCTTCTCGCCGGGGGCGGCCTCGGCGGCGCGCGGGCCTGCCGCGACGAGCGCGAGGGCGAGGGCGAGGGGCGCGGCGATCCGGGCGAGCAAGCGCATGATGACGCGGACGTTAGCGCGCCCGTCGCGCCGAGGGGAGGGGAGCCGACGGCCGATCGTGGGGTTTTGGGCAGTCGCAAGCTCGTGAAACTGCCCACAACAAAAAAGAACGAACCATGTGCTTGACATGGGTCATCGGGACGGGTAGAAGCCTCGACGCGTCGCTACCGAGGGCGTCGCAAGCTGCGCCCGTAGCTCAGCTGGATAGAGCGTCGGACTTCGAATCCGAAAGTCGCCCGTTCGAATCGGGCCGGGCGTACCGGGTTCCGAGCCGACTCTTCCAGGGGAGCTCGGGAGCCGTTGAAAACCAGAGCAGCAAATCCGGGCCATTAGCTCAATTGGTAGAGCAGTGGACTCTTAATCCATTGGCTGAAGGTTCAAGTCCTTCATGGCCCACCCGGATCCAGAACGAAACCAGAACGAAGAGGCCGGCGCGCTCCCCAGCGTGCCGGCTTTTCGTTTTTGTCTTCGAACGTTCCCGTGTGCCTTCCTGCTTGACGGCGCTCCTCGGGTTTGGTCTGGAAGAAGAGAGCTCATGGATTTTTATCGTGGCCTCCTCCTCGCGGGTACGTGGGCGATCGTGCTGGCCGGTTGTGGAGGCTCGGGGACACGAAGCAAGTACCCGCCTGGCCAACCGATCGCCCTCCTGGACGGGGCGGCGCATCTGGGGGACAACCGCGCCGGGAGTCAGAACTTCCCGAGCGGGATGGCCGCGGCTGCGCGCCTTTGCTCCCTCGTGAACGTGCCGGAGGCGATCGACGCCTTTCTGCAGGTCATCAACCTCCGGAACTCCGAGACGTTGAGCAACCAGATCACGGTGAACGGCAAGCCCTTCGCGCTGGGGATCACGCTCGAGCGGGACCCGTACGGGGTCACGCCGCTCTCCACGCAGACCTCGCCCGTCTTTCCCGTGCGCCTGGAGCGGGGGCCCTCGGAGGTTTGTCTCGTCGCGGGGAAAAAGACCAATGGCGACGTCGACGACATCGAGGTCGATCAGATCCTCCTCTTCGTGGAGGAGATCGACCCCGACGATGTCATCGTGCGTCGCGGATTGGGGCTCGGCGCGCCGCCTCCGAGCCTGCCTCCCAGCCGGCCGTGGGGCGGGATTCAGTAAGCGCTCGAGGAGGGCTGGCTCAGAACCACCGCCCGACGACCTTGTCCTTGCCCTTTTCCTTGCGGAGCACCTTCGACAGGTGCTCGAGCTCCAGCACCCAGAGCTCGGAGCTCTTCTTCAGCGCCTGCGTATCGGCGAGCTTCTTCTCCTCGTGCTTCTGCACGATCGTGTAGCCCTCGACCTTGTCTCCGACCTGGATCTTCACCCCCTCGGGCAGCTCCCCGAGCGTGAGGCGCACCGTCGTGTCGTGGATCTTCTTGCCCCACTGGCAGATCTCTCGATAGACGATCCGGCCATTCTGGATCGAGTGGATCTTGTTCGTCTCCACGCAATTGTAGGGGTATTCGTTCGAGCTGTTTTGCACGATCTCGAGCTCGGTCTTCCCGCCGTTCTGCGTGACCTTCTTGACCTCGCCGAACCCCCCGTAATAACCGAGCTTCGGGTGCCCCGCGATCTCGCCTTCGCCCTTGGCCACCGTCGAGATGTACACCTGCGAGAACTTGCCCGGCCGCACCTCCTCGATCGACTTGCGCGCCTCCTTCTCCCGCAGACCGTCGAGCTTCTTGCGTGTCTCCTCCGAGAACAGCGGCTTCACGTACTTCGCGCCCCGCTCCGTGTACGCGTTGCCCGCGGGCGCGCCCTTGAACTCCGGCGTCTTCGGCGTCCCGTACCCGGCCGCGCGAATGCAATAGAGGTCCCGCTCCGTCGTGGGGTCGAGCCGGGCGCGGACCTCGTCGCCGCGCGGCGCGCGGCCCTCGATCGCGTAGAGGTAATCGCGCCCCGTGGAATCGTAGGCTGCCTTCAGCGCGACGCGCAGGTCCCTCCGGAACCCGACGTTGTTCATCAGGTTGTCGAGGTACTGGTTGCTCGCCCGGGCATTCTTGTCGGCCATCTGCTCCAGGTCGAGCAGCGCCCCGATCCGCTTGTACGGGCTCGGGATCTTCGACGCCTGCTCGATCTCGGAGGCCCACTTCGTGTCGTTCGCGCGGAGCTCCTTGTCGAGCGCGGCGTAATCGGCGTGGCACTTCGCCAGCCACGTCCGGCGCGACGCCGCCACGATCAGCGCCTGGTACGTCTCGTCCGCCGTGTTGAACTTCTCGTCGTCGGACATCTTGTCCCAGCCGGTCAGCCAGGTCGGGTCCGGGTTCTTCAGCGTGCGGCGCGGGTTGAACTGGTAGATGTACCCGCCCTTGTCCTTGTAGTCCGTCACGCCGGCCTTCTTCTTGAAGGCATTCACGCACTCGGCGTTCTCGCAGGACGTGTAATCCCACGACTTGAACGTCGCGAGCACGGCCTTGCCGACCTCGTCCTCGTCGTACGGCAAGCCGCCGAGCGGCCCCACGCTCGGGGTCTCCGATCCGCCGCCCGACGTGTTCAGGCCCTCGAGGCCCGGGATGTTCGTGTTGACCTTGACGAGACCACAACCGGACGCGAGCAGTCCGGATGCCAACAAAACAGCGTATTTCTTCATTGTACCGGAGCGCTCTGCTATCACGACGACGAGGCTTCTGGCAAGCCAGCTCGTGGCCGCGGCGCGCCGGGACCGACCCGTACCCTTACGTCACCTGCGCTCGGCGCTCAGAACCAGTGCCCGCCGGGCTTTTGCTTGTTCTTGTGCTGGAGGTTCGACAGGTGGTGCAGCTCGAGCTCCCAGAGCTCGGTCTCCTTGATCAGCGACTTCGTGTTCACGGGCTTCTTCTGCTCGTGCTTCTTCACGAACGCGTAACCCGTGAGCCTGTCGCCGACCTGGATCGTCACCCCCTCGGGCAGCTCCCCGAGCGTGATCCGCGTCGTCTTCTCGCGCGTGTGCTTGCCGTGCTTGCAGATCTCCCGGTAGACGATCCGCCCATTTTGCACGCTGTGGATCCGGTTCGTCTCCACGCAATCGTAGGCAAATTCGGTCGTGTAGGTATAAAAGGCCTCGAGCTCGGTCTTGCTGCCGTTCTGCGTGACCTTCGTCACCTCGCTCGTCTCCGACATGTATCCGAGCTTCGGGTGCCCGGGCATCTCCTTTTCGCCCTTCGCGATGTCCTCGATGTACACCTTGTCGATGGAGACCGGGCGCACCTCGTCGTCGGACTTCTTCGCCTCCGCTTCGAGGAGGTCCGCGAATTTCTCGCGCGTCCCCTCGGGGAAAAGCGGCTTCACGAACTTCGCGCCTTTCTCCGTGTACGAGTTGCCGAAGGCCGCGCCGTCGAGCCCCGGCGTCCTCGCCGTCCCGCTCGTGGCGTAGTAGCAATACAGGTCCCGCTCCGTCGCGGCGTCGAGCCGCGCGCGGATCTTGTTCTTCGGCGAGCTCGGGCGCTCGATCGCGTACAGGTAATCGCGCCCCGTGGCCTCGTAGGCCTGCTTGATCGCGATGCGCAGGTCCCTCCGAAACCCGACGTAGTGCGTCAGTTTGTCGAGGTAGATGTCCTTCTCCGGGGCCGCCTTCTCGGCCTTCGCCTGCAGGCCGAGCAGCGCGCTGATGCGCCCGTACGGGTTCGGGATCTTCGACGCCTCCGCGATCTCCGTCGCCCATTTCGCGTCGTTCGCGCGCAGCTCCTTGTCGATCGCGGCGTAGTCCGCGTGGCACTTCGCCAGCCACGTCCTGCGCATCGCCGCCACGATCAGCGCCTCGTACGTGATGTCCGCCGTGTTCGAGTGCTCGTCCTCCGACAGCTCGTCCCAGCCCGTCAGCCACGTCGGGTCCGGGTTCTTCAGCGTCCGGCGCGGGTTGTACCGGTAGACGTACGTCTGTTTGTCCTGGTACTCCTTCACGCCCACCTGCTTCTGGAACTTGGGCACGCAATCGTTGCTGCGGCAGGACGTGTAATCCCACGATTTGAACGTCGCGAGCACGGCCTTCCCGGCCTCCTCCTCGTCGTACGGCAACGAGCCGAACGCCCCCACCTTCGCGGGGCCCGAATCGTCCCCCGCCAGGCCCTCCAGGCCCGGGATGCCCTGCACCTTGACGAGACCACATCCGGACGCGAGCAGCGCGGCGCCGGCGGAGACCAGGATCGCAAATGTTCTCATTGTGCCGGGGCGGCTGCTACCACGCGATCCCGGCCCTCGGCAAGGCGCGTCATCCGCCCTCGGCGAGCTCCTTCTCGATCGCCTCCCACTCCCCCATGAGGGCCTCGATCCTCGCGTCGAGCTCTTTTTGTCGCTGATCCAGCGCGGCCACGTCCTCCTTGCTCGTACGCTCGAAGAACCCCGGCTCGCAATATCGCGACTCGATGTCTCGTTTCTGCGACTCGGCCGCCTCGATCGACGCCACCACCTTGTCGCGCCTCGCCGGCAGCTCCTTCAGCCGATTGCGCTTCTTCTTTTGCTCCTCCCACGACGAGCCCGACGCCTGCGCCGCCGGCTCCTCGGCCTTTGCGCGTGACCTCGACGCCTTGTCCTTTTGCGCCACCGCGTCCGCGTCGAGGTGATCGTCGCCGCAGCGCGCGAGGTACTCCTCGTACGTGCCCGGGAAATCGTTCCGGCCGCCCGGCAAGACCTCCAGGATCCGCGTCGCGATCTTCGAGACGAACCACCGATCGTGCGAGACCAGGATCAGCGTCCCCTCGTAGGCGACGAGCGCCTCCGCGAGCGCCTCGATCGCCTCCACGTCGAGGTGGTTCGTCGGCTCGTCGAGCAGGAGCACGTTCGGCTCCTCCACGAGGATCCGGCAAAACAAGAGCCGCGCCGCCTCTCCGCCCGAGAGCAGCCCGACCTTCTTGTTCACGGCGTCCCCCGAGAAGAGCATCCGCCCGAGCCGCCCCCGCACCGCGCTCTCCGGCTCCGTCGGGCACGCCGCCTTCATGATCCCGAGCGGCGTCGCCTCCGGATCGTCGAGGATCTCGCGGTGATCCTGCGCGAAATACCCCACGCGTGTCTCGTGCCCCCAGCGCACCGTGCCCGCGTCCTCGTCGAGCTTGCCCGCGAGGATCTTCAGCAGCGTCGATTTGCCGATCCCGTTTGGCCCGATCACCGCCACCCGCTCGCCTCGCCGCACCACGAGCGAGACCGCCGTGAGCACCCGCTTCTCCCCGTACGATTTCGTGATCCCGGCGGCCTCGAGCACGTCGCGCCCGCTCGGGCGCCCCACCTCGAGCTTGAAGACCGGCGTCCGCCGCGACGTCTCCTCGAGCTCCGGCACCTCGATCTTCTCGATCTGCTTCAGCCGGCTCTGCGCCTGCTTCGCCTTCGACGCCTTGTACCGGAACCGGTCCACGTACGACTGCTTGTGCGCGATCACCTCCTCGATCCGCTCGATCTCCGCCTGCTGCCGCTCCCGCTCCTCGCGCTTCTCCTTCACGAACGCCGTGTAATTGCCGTGGTAGAGCGTCACCGTGCCGTAATCGATGTCGAGGATGTGCGTGGCCACGTTGTCGAGGAAGCGCTGATCGTGGGAGATCACGAGCACGCAGCCCTCGTGCGCGTTCAGGAATTTCTCGAGCCAGCGGATCGTCAGGATGTCGAGGTGGTTCGTCGGCTCGTCGAGCAAGAGCACGTCCGGCCCGCCCACGAGCACCTGCGCGAGGAGCACGCGTAACTTGAAGCCACCCGAGAGCGTCGCGAGTGGCCGCGCGTGTGCCTCCTCCGGGATGCCGAGCCCGACGAGGATCGACGTCGCCCGCGCCTTCAGCGTGTAGCCGTCGTGCGCCCGGATCACGTCGGCGAGCTCGGCGAGCTTGTGCGCGTCGCCCGCGCCCTCCTCCACGATCCGCTTCTCCTCTTCGAGCGCCTTCCAGACGAGCGCGTCGCCCATCATGGCGAGGTCGAGGATCTTCGCCTCGTCTTCGAGGAACCGATCCTGCCGGAGCACGCCCATCCGCGCGCCCTCGGGGATGTTGAACGAGCCCTCCGTCGCCGCCTCGTCGCCGGCCAGGATCTCGAGCAGCGTCGTCTTGCCCGACCCGTTCGCGCCGACGAGCCCGTAGCGCGACGACCGGTTGAGCTTCAGCGACACCTCCTCGAAGAGGGTCCGGTCTCCGTACGATTTGCAGAGGTTCGACGTGACGATCATCGGGGGAGCGATGGTATATCCTCCCCCAACCGAGGAGGCCACGTGCGCTTTCGAGAGCTCATCCAAGATCCCAGCGCCACCATCGACGCCATCGCCAGCTACCTCGACGGGCTCTCCGCCGAAGACAGGCTGTCGGAGACCCGCACCCTCTCGCGTGACGAGCAACGCAAGCTCTACCAGAGGGCCGAGAAGGCGGCGCTCATCACGCTCGACCACTTCGTCCCGGCGGACATGGAGAAACTCGCGCCGGTCCACCACGACGGCCGCAACACATTGCCCTTGCCATCGGGCCTCAAGCTCTTCCAGAAGCGGTTTTGCCGCCCCGAGGACGGCTCCGAGCGGCTCTTCGGCTACAACCAGTCGCCCTTCCTCGGCACGGTGGGCCCGGGCTTCTTCGTCGCGGTCCCGACGAAGGGCAAGCCGGCGTGGGAAGAGCGCGGCGGCGTCGTGATCGATTATTTCCAGGTCCCGGACGGCCCGGTCGCGGCGGGCTGGCCCAAGGTCATCCCGAACTCCAAGGGCCTGCAGATGTTCGTCTACAACGGGACCCGCGACTACATGCGCAAGGTCTCGAAGCACGTCTCGATCGGCGCCGCCTACAAGGGCGAGAAGGCCCTCGACCACTACTTCATCCTCTGCCGGGACCGTTAGCCGAGAGGGGCGAGGGGCAGGGAGGCTTCGAGCTCCACGAACGCCTCCCCCAGCCAATCGAGGAACTCCGCATTCCACGACGCCCCTTCCGGGTATTTCACGGCGATCTGCGCGGAGAGCTCCGCGTCCCACTGCTCGTAGGCCGCCCGCAACGCGCCGTGCGCCTGCCTCGCCCGCGCGGCGTTTGCCTCGCCCTTTCGCTCGCCTCCCTCGACGAACGTATCCTCGCAGAGGAAATAATTACACGTCGCCGGGCGCAGGCCTGGGCGGATCGTGCAGCCGAGGGCCCCGTGGAACACGCATTTGCGCTCCATCGGCTCGGTCTTCGCCTCGCGCCGCTTCACCCGCCGGATCACGAGCCCCCGCTCCGTCGGGATCAGCTCCTTCGCGGCGATCCGCGCGAGGACAAAATCCCGCCCGCCTCCCGCGACGATACGCCCCACGTCCGACCAATCCACCTCGGGCGGCGCCTTGCAGCAGCCCGCCGGGCCCTGGGGGCATTTCGCGCAGAGGGTCGAGAGGAGCTGGGTATGCGGGCCGAGGACCTCCAGCCGGATCATCGTGCCGCGAGGCGGGACGCGAGCGCCGAGCGGACCGAGCGGCCCACGGCGTTCGCGTTTTTCTGGAGCTCCTCGGGTATCCAATAATGCAGGACGCGCCCGAGCGCCTCCGTGCTCGAACGGACGAACGCCATTCCGCCCGTCTCCGCTCGCTCGGCGCTCTGCGGGAGACAAAGCTTGCACAGGCACGGCAAGGGCCCGATCGTATCGTGTTTCGTCACGTTCACGGCCGGCGCCACGCCCGAGCAAAAGGCCTGGCCGAGCAGCAGCGCGGCCGAGGGCGCGTCGAGCACGCGTGGCGTCTGGAGCGACATCCCGAGCGTACCCGGCGCCGCGTTGATGCCTTTTCCATTGGCGAAGCGCAGGCGCGGCACGAGCGAGGTGATGTCGCTGATCGCCACGCGGTTGCGCCCGCTGCGCCATCCCTTGCCGGTGTTCTGCGGGTTCTCGAGCACGGCGACGAGCCAGAGCGTGTCCGACGGCGGCCGGACCGTGACCATGAAGATCCGCCCTCCCGCGGCGAGCGGGGCGAGGCCCTTGCTCTGGCTATGGTAGGTGTCGATGGGCCAGACCTTGCCCGGCTTGCGCCCGCCCGCTTCTTTCTCGAACACGGCCTTGCTGACGATGGCGAGGACGTCCGGCATGGACGCGACTCTACCAGAACCGGCGGGGAACGTCAGGGGGCGCGCCGCGGAGCCGTCCGTCAAACGACGGGCGTGTTCGTGGCGACCGCGAAGGCGTCCGTCGTACGACGGGCGCGTCCGTGGCGACCGCGAAGGCGTTTCCCACGCTCCTTGGCGGCTTGCGGCGCGTCCCGGGCTCGGGCAACCTCGCGGCATGTCCGAGGGAGCGCGGATACGTGCGACGTACGAGGACCTCCTTTCGCTCCCGCCGAACGTGAAGGGGGAGATCCTGGATGGGGTGCTCTACACGCAGCCGAAGCCGCGGTTTCGGCACATGCGGACCGCGACGATCCTCGGCGGCAACCTCAGCAGCCCCTTCGACAGCGGCTGGACTGGCCCGGGTGGCTGGTGGATCGTCGTCGAGCCGGGCATCGAGCTACCCGACTCGCCCGAGGTGTCTCCGGACATCGCTGGCTGGCGCCGTGAGCGGATGCCCGAACCCCCGGAGGACGTTCCCATCACGATCGTGCCCGACTGGGTCTGCGAGATCTTTTCGCCGAGTACCCGCAACTACGATCAACGGGTCAAGAAACCATTCTATGCCAAACACGGCGTTTCGTATCTGTGGTTCATCGACCCCGAGGCGCGTCTGCTGACCGCGCACCGCCTGGTGAATGGCCGCTTCCAGGAGATCGGCATCTGGGGAGACGACGACCACGCGCGGATCGAGCCGTTCGATTCGGTCGAACTGTCGCTCTCTGCGATCTGGATACCGGCGAAGGACTGACCTCAGCGGCGCATCTCCTCCGGCTTGCGCCCGGAGTCATTCTGGGACAAACTCGTCTTCATGAACGAGCCCACGGGCAAACCTGCGACGTACGAGGACCTCTGCGCGCTTCCGCCGAACGTCATGGGTGAAATCCTGGACGGTGTGCTCTACACGCAGCCGCGGGGGCAGCGGTGCCCGCAAGCGCACGCGGTGTCCGTCCTCATCAGGCGCCTCTACAGGCCCTTCTACCGCGAGATCGACGGCCCGGGGGGATGGTGGGTCTACTTCAAGTGCCCCTTCGAGTTGCCCGGTTCGCCCGAGGTCGTCCCGCGACTCGTGGGCTGGCGCCGCGAACGGTTGCCGCATCTTCCCTCGGACGAATCGATCAAGGTCGTGCCCGACTGGGTCGCCGAGGTTCTTTCACCGGCCACGCGTGACTACAACCTCCGCATCAAGCGGCCGTTTTACGCGAAACACGGCATTCCCTGGATGTGGATCGTCGACCCGGAGACCCGCGTGCTCGTGGCGAGCCGCCTGGAGCACGGCCGCTGGTTCGAGGTCGGCACGTGGCGGGAGGACGATCGGGCACGCATCGCGCCGTTCGACGCGATCGAGCTCGACCTGTCCGACCTGTGGTTTCCCCCGAAGGATTGACCTCTCTCAGCCGCCCGTCGGCGACCCCTGCGGCTCCGTCCCCGGAGGCTCCGCCCCTTCCTCCTCCCCGCGCATCTTCCGCTGCGTCGGCCGCACCTTCTCCGCGAGATCGCCATACCCGGCCAGCCGATACAGCCCCTCCAGCGCCGTCGCCGTCCCCTGGTACACGTCCGACCACGCCGCCGCCGCCCGGTCCCGCGCCGCGAACGCCGTCTCGAGCTCCCGCGCCTCGCGGTCGTCGTCCCCCACGGCCGCCTCGAGCTGATTGCATTGGTTCACGACCGATTGCAGCGCCGCGCTCGTGTCGAACGTCGAGCCGAGCGGCGAGGTCACGACGGCCGGGTGCTCGCCGAGCAGCCGCGCCACCGTCTTCGCGTATTGCAAGAGCTTCGCCGGCACGCGCGGCGATTCGGTCGAGAGCCCGTACGTCGTGACCGCCTTCTCACCCATGTGGTCCTCGATCGTCCGGCGCAAGAGCCCGAGCAGCGCCGCGAGCGCCGTCGCCGCGCCGTCGCGCGAGGTGCGCACGGGGCCGTCGTCGGCCCGCTCCGCCGCGAGGTCCTCCTCGGCCTTGCCGAGCTCCGTGGCCGCCCGCGCGAGGCCGTCGCCCATCGCGCTGAAGACCGCAAGGTACGCCGATTTCGTGGCCTTCGTCAGGGGCCCTTGGACCTTCTGCGCCTGCTCGGCGAGGATCGTGGAGACGGGTTCGGCGTGCGTGCGCGCGGAGGCGACGACCTTGTCGCTCACGCGGAGCTGATTCTGGACCTGTTCACCGAGTTTCGTCATTTGTATTCCCTCCTGCGGCGCACGGTACGCGGAAGCAGACGAGCTCGGCAAGCCGCAACCGCCCCGCCCCTTGACATCCGCCCCACTTTGCCGTCCCGCTCGTCCAGACCCCGTGGACCGCCCCCCGCAAGCCCTCCCCGCGCTCGTCCGCCTCCTCGACGAGGACCCCGACGCCCGGCGCGACGCCCTCGATACCCTCGACCCCCGCCCGCTGCCCGCCCGCTTCGCCCTGCGCCAGATCCTGCTCGGCGACGAGGACGCCGAGGCCCGCGCCGCCGCCGCCCAGAAGCTCGGCGAGCTCCGCAGCCGCCGCTTCGCCCCCGCCCTCGCCTGTGCCCTCCAAGACCCCATGCCCTCCGTGCGCGACCGCGCGTATCGCGGCCTCTGCCGCATGGAAGCCCGCGAGCTCTTGCCCCACGCCGCCCGCGCCCTCCGCCACGAGCCCGTCTGGTGGGTCCGCCGCTCCGCCGTCCGCGCCGCAGCCGCCGCCGGAGGCAAGGACGCGCTCCCGCTGCTCGTCGCCTCCCTCGCCGACCCGTTCTGGCGCGTCCGACACGCCGCCGTGCAGGCCCTCGTCGTCCTCGGCGAGGACGACCCCGAGGTGCGCGAGGCCGTCTCCCGCGCCGCCGCCGACGATCCCACGGGCACCGTCACCTCCGCCGCCACCTACCTCGCCGCCGCGTGGGCCGGCTCCGCCGCGCCCGCGCCCGCGGCCCCCGCTTCGCCGCCCCTCTCCCTCGCCGAAGGCCTCGCCGACGAGGACCCCGCCGTCGTCACCACGCGCCTCGAGAGCGCCGACCCCTCGCTCGTCCCCGCCGCCGCCCTCGTCGCCTGGCTCGGCGATCCCCACGCGCCCCTGCGCGCCCTCGCCCGCCGCCGCCTGCGCGAGCTCCGCGACCCCGACGCGTTGCGGCTCGCCCTGCGCTGGCTCGACGAGCCCCGCGTCCCCCACGCCGCCGCCGAGGTCCGCGCCGTGCTCGATCGCCTGGCCAACGGCGAAGACCTCCCGCTCGCCCGCCGCGTCCTCGCCGACGACACGCCTCCCCCCGGCGCGCTCGCCTGGGCCGCGGAGGTCGTCGCCGTGCGGGGAACCGACGACGACCTCGAGCGGGTGCGCGGCCTGGCGAAGGCCGGCCCGCCGGCACAGCGCGCCGCCGCCCTCGCCGGTTTGCTCCGGGACCCGCGCTCGCTGCCCGTCGTGCTCGCCGCGCTCGACGATCCGGACGAGGACGTCCGCGCCGCGGCCCTCGCCGGCTGGGAGAGGCGCCCCGGATCTCCGCGTGTCCTCGCCGCCTGGGCCGAGGCCCTGCTCGCCGCCCCCCGCGCCACCTCCTCCCCGCGCGAGCGCCGCGCCGTCGCCGAGGCCGCCGCCCTGCTCGGCGACGACCGCGTCCTCGCCCGCGCCGAGCGCGACCCCGACCCCTCGATCCGCGCCGTCGCCCTCGCCGCCCGTGTTTCCTCGGGTGACCTCCCGCCCGACGCCCGCGCCGCCGCCCTCGCCGACGACGACCCCTGGATCCGCGCCGCCGTCCTCGACCCGGTCGCGTCGCTCGCCGCCGCCGTCAGCGACCCCGACCCCTGGGTCCGCCGCCAGGCCGTGACCCTCGTCTTCCGCCATCACGACGCCCTGCCGCCCGAGGACGTGCACGCAGCGGCCCTCGCCTGCGCCCTCGCGCCCGATCCCTTCCTCCGCGCCCGCGCGGCGGACCTGCTCGCGCCCTCGGACGAGCTGCCGCGGGAATCCCTCCGCGCCCTGCTCCGCCTCTCCCAGGACCGCGCCCCCATGGTCCGCGCCGCCGCCGCGAGCGCCCTCGAAGCCACCCCCGGCCTCGAAGACCACCTCCTCGCCCTGCTCGACCCCCAAACCCCCGAGCCCGACGAGGCCGTCCGCACCTCGGCCTACACCTGGTTGCTCCGCGACGGCGACGACCGCGCCCTCGCCCGCCTCGCCGCGGCCCTCGCGCCCGGCGCCGAGGCGGCCCTCGTCAAGGCGCACCTCGAGGCCCTGACGCTCGTCCTGCCGGACGAAGCCTTCACGAAGCAGCCCTCCCTGCTCGCCCACCGCCCCGCGTCGCCCCCGCCGACCGAGCCGCCGCGCCGCCGCGCCGTCCCCCCGCGGCCCGAAGGTGTGCTCCTGCGCCCCCTCGGGACCACGGGCCTGCTCGTCTCGCCCCTCGTCGTCTCCGGCGCGCACGGCCTCGTCGCTTCGAGCTTCGCCGATGCCCGCGACGCCGGCGTCAACGCCTTCTTCTGGGAGCCTCGTTACCACGAGCTCACCCGCTTCTTGCGCTCGCGCCGCGCGGCCCGCGAGGGCCTCGTCCTCGTCGCGGGCACCTACCATTCCGGCCCCGAGGCCCTGCGCGCCGACGTCGAGCGCGCGCTCTCGCGCCTGCGGGTCGACTGGATCGACGTCTTCCTGCTCTTCTGGGTCCGCTCCCCCGAGCGCCTCTCGGACGCCGACCACGACGCCCTCGCGCGCCTGCGCGACGAAGGCAAGCTCCGCGCATTTGGCTTCTCCACCCACGACCGCGCGATCGCCGTCGAGGCCCTCCAGCGCCGCCCCTGGCCCGTGGTCATGACCCGCCACAGCGCCGCCCACCCCGGCGCCGAGGCCACGTTGCTGCCCGAGGCCCGCGCCCGCGGCACGGGCGTGCTCACCTTCACGGCCACCGCTTATGGCCGCCTGCTCCGCCCCGCGCCTCCCGACGAAACCAAACCCCCGAGCGCCCCCGATTGTTACCGCTACTCCCTCACCCAGCCTGGCGTGAGCGCTTGCCTCACGGCGCCGCGTAGCCACCGCGAGCTGCTCGAGAACCTCTCGGTCCTCTCTCGCCCGACCCTGCCCGAGGACGCCCTCCCTGGGCTGCGCGCCCACGGCGAGCGTGTCCGGGCCGAGACGCGGCGCTTCGACGCCCTCGTCCGCCGCGCGCCGGGTGGCCCGCGCGACCGGCTCCGGGCGCTGCTCGAAGAAGACGGCTCGCGCCCTGACGACGCTCTTCCGCCGGAGCCGAAGATGTGATTGGATCGTTCGGGCTCACGGGAGGCGCGAGCAGCCAGCTATCACCCCGCGATGTCACGTCGCGGCTGCGAACGACTCCCCATGGAGAATGAAGCGTCACGGGGACCGCCCCGCAGGGCTTTTCGTCCCCGTACGCCTCTGCCGAGCAGGTGGCGACGCCTCCCGTGAGCCCCTCCTTTGCGTGGAGGGCCTTCCCCGCGCGAGGAAAACGTGTTCCCCTGGGGACGGCTCCCAGGGACACGAGCAGCCAGCCATCACCCCGCGATGTCACGTCGCGGCTGCGACCTGTTCCCCATGAAGAACGAAGCGTCACGAGACCGCCCCGCGGGGCGATACGGCTTGCAGCCGTAGGTCTTGTGCACGCCTCTGCAGCGCAAGTGGCGCGGTCGCTGGGGGCCTTTTTGTTTTGAGGTTCCGGTCAGAAGTGTCCCGGAAAAACCGGTCACCTCCACGGGCTGGACGCGCGGGTTTTTCCTGGTACGGTCGTTTGTCGCCGCATGACCGACAACCCGCACGACGCGCTCTTTCAGTACGTCTTCTCCAAGCCGGAGCACGCGGCCGCCGCGCTCCGCGTGATGCTGCCGGCGGCGCTCGTCGAGAAGGTCGACTTCTCGACCCTCGCCCTTGCGCCCGGCCATTTCGTGGACCCGGAGCTCGACGGTCACCGCAGCGATCTCCTGTTCTCCGCCAGGATCGCGAACCGCGATGCGTTCATCTACGTGCTCTGGGAGCACCAGAGTTACGTCGACAGGTGGCTGCTCTTGCGGCTGCTCGAGTACATGGTGCGCATCTGGCGGTCGTATCGCGACGAGCACCCGCGCGCGAAGAGGTTGCCGGTGATCGTCCCGGTCGTCCTGCACCACAGCAAGACCGGATGGCGGGCGGCGCGGCGGTTCGAGGAGCTCGTGGACGTCGACGGTGTGGCCTCGGACGTGCTCGATCACGTCCCTCGGTTCGGCATCGTGCTGGACGACATCAGCCGCGTGGACGACGCGGAGCTGGCCGAGCGGGCGATGACGACGCTTGGTCGGTTGGTCCTGTACCTCCTCCGCCGCTCGCGCAGCCCGGAGGAGCTCTTCGCGGGGCTCGGCCGGTGGGCGGAGGCGCTCCGGCAGGTGCTGCAGGCGGCGGACGGGGCAGATGCGATGGCGGCGGTGATGGTGTATCTTCGGAAAGTCGGCAAACGAGACGAGGACGAGGTGGTCATGGCCGTGCGGAAAGCCGTGGGCGACAGCGTGTTCGACGAGATCTTCTACGCAGGCGATCGGCTCCGACAGCAGGGGTTCGAACAGGGGATCGAGCGCGGCATCGAGCGCGGCATCGAGCGCGGCATCGAGCGCGGCATCGAGCGCGGCAAACGCGAGGGCCTTCGCCACGCGCTCGTGCTGCAGATGAAGCTCCGCTTCGGCGAGCTGCCCGCCTCCGCCGAGGAGATCCTCGACGCGGCCACGATGGAGCAGCTCGACCGCATGACAGCGCTTGTCCTCACCGCCCCCACGCTCGCCGACGTCCTCGGCCAGGCCGCGCCCACCAAGCAGAAGCCCGCCGGCAAGAGCCCCACCCGCAAGCCTCCCCAGCGCCGCACCCGGAGCCGCTGAGCGCGCGGCCCCTCGCCCCGCGGCGCCTCCCTTCCCCCTTAAAAACCTCCCCCCATCCCTGGTAGGATGCGCCGCCATGAGCCTCGTCGGCCTCCTCCTCGAGCTTCGGCCCCTGCTCGCCGACCCCGACGCGAACTTCGATCGCGTCTCCGAGCTCCTCGAGCGCCACCAGGGCCTCGCCGAGTACGAGGTCGCGCGCTTCTACGCCGGCCGCGCCTTCGTCGGCCCCGTCGGCAGGCTGCTCGGCAGCGAGGACCCGCGCGAGCGGCTCCGCGGCGTTCGGCTCGTCCCGCTCCTCTTCGCGCGGGCGAACGCCGCGCAGCACCTCCGCCGCATGGTCAAGGACGCCGACAACGCCGTCGCGCATGCGGCGCGTGCGGCCGTCAGGACCCTCGGCCTCGCCGATGTCTCGCCGCCCGATCGGCGCGCCCCGGCCCCGCGGTTCCCGAGCCCCACCGCGCGCGGGGGCTGGAATCCCACGGGCTGGACCTTCGGCCTCTTCCGCAACCATTACGTCTTCCGCCGCGGCGCCGCCGCCACCACCAACGCCCCCCTCACGGCTCCCCCCAAGGCCGACGTCCCCGAGCTGAAGAGTCGAAACGACGTGGCCAAGCTCGTCGGCGTCAAAGCCTCTGCGCTCCCCTCCCTCATGCGCCCCGGCACCGGCAAGGGCAGCGGCTACGTCGAATTCGAGATCCCCAAGCGCACCGGCGGCCTGCGCAAGATCTCCGCGCCCCGCGTCCGCTTGAAGAACGTCCAGCGCGCCATCTTGCGCGAGGTCCTCGAAAAGCTCCCCACCCACCCCGCGGCCCACGGCTTCGTCGAGGAGCGCTCCACCGTCACCAATGCGACCCCCCACGTCGGCGCCTCCGTCGTCGTGCGTGTCGACATCGAGGACTTCTTCCCCACCGTCCATTATCGGCGCGTCCTCGGGTTCTTCATGCGGTATTACGACGAGAAGGTCGCCGCCGCCCTCGCGGGCCTCACGACGCACCGGAGCAAGCTCCCGGACGGCACCGTGGTCTGGCCTGGCGCATTGCCTCAGGGCGCGCCCACCTCGCCCGCCCTCGCGAACCTCGTCTGCCGCCGCCTCGACGCGCGCCTCGACGCCCTCGCCAGGAAGAGCGGCGCCACGTATACCCGGTATGCCGACGACCTCACCTTCTCCTTCCGCGACCCGCCTGCGCGGCTCGGCCGGTTCCTCTGGTGGGTCAACGGAATCCTCCAGCAGGAGGGTTTTGCGGAGAACGTCAAGAAGCGCCGCATCATGCGCAAGGGCGGTCGCCAGCGCGTGACGGGCCTCGTCGTCGCCGAGAAGCCCGCCATCCCGCGCGAGGATCGCCGCCGCTTCAAGGCCATCCTGGCCAATTGCCGCCGCCACGGCGTGGAGTCGCAGGCCCGCGGCAAACCCGACTTCCCGGCGTGGCTGCGCGGATATGCGGCCTACGTGCGGATGGTCCACCCCGAGCTCGGCGCAAAATGGCAGCGCGAGGTCGAGGAGATCCTGTTGAAGAAGTGAAAAGAGGGGGAAAAATCGTGTCGAACGAAACCGAGCTGAATCCGTACGAGGCGCCCAAGGAGACGAAGGGCACGAAGAGGACCAGGAAGAAGAAGGAGCTCGCCGAGGACGATCACGAGCAGAGCGCGGCGATCGACGCGATCGTCTTCTCCCTGCGGAAGACGCGGCCCTGGATCACCCTGTTCGGCACCCTGAGCTACATCTTCGCCGTCGTGCTCGTGGGCTTCGGCCTCTACTCCATGAGCGCCACCTCGTCGTCGCGCGTGCTTGGCGAGATCGGGGCCGTCACCTTCGTCCTTTACCTCCTCATCGCGATCCTCTACGGCGTGATCGGCACGCGCCTCTTCCGGTATCGTGACAGCATCAATCAGGTCCTCGCCAGCGAAGGCCGCCTCGAGTTCGTCGCGACCGCGATCGAGCGGCAACGCGAGTTCTGGGCGCTCGTCGGGGTCATGACGGTCGTGCTCCTCGGCCTGTATCTGCTCACGATCCTCGGCGCGCTCCTCTTCTTCCCCCTCATCGGCCGATAATCCACCCCGATGCCCATTCACGAGTTCCCTCCCTCCCACGCCGCCCGCGTCCGGCCGCTCTGGGACCTCGACCCCACGATCGTCTACCTCAACCACGGCTCCTTCGGCGCCTGCCCCTTGCCGATTCGTGAGGCGCAGGATCGGCTGCGGGCGCAGATGGAGCGCGAGGCCGTCCGGTTTTTCCTCCGCGAGCTCGAGCCGCTCGCCGCCGCGGCCCGGGAGGCCCTCGGGGCGTTCGTCGGCGCGGGCCCCGACGATATCGCGTTCGTCCCCAACGCCACGGCCGGCGTCAATACGGTGCTCCGCTCGCTCGACCTCCGCCCCGGGGACGAGCTCGTCACGACGGACCACGAATACAACGCTTGCAAGAATGCCCTCGACGCCGCGGCCGCGCGCGCCGGGGCCCGCGTCGTCGTCGCCCGCGTCCCTTTCCCCATCGATTCCCCCGACCACGTCGTGACGGCCGTCCTCGATTGTGTCGGCCCGAGGACCCGCCTCGTCCTCGTCGATCACGTCACGAGCCAGACCGGCCTCGTGTTGCCCGTCGAGCGCCTCGTCCCCGAGCTCGCCCGCCGCGGCGTCGATACCCTCGTCGACGGCGCCCACGCCCCCGGCATGGTCCCGCTCGACCTCCGCGCGCTCGGCGCCGCCTACTACACCGGCAATTGCCACAAATGGATGTGCGCCCCCAAAGGCGCGGCCTTCCTCCACGTGCGCCCCGACAAACAGCTCGACGTCCGCCCGCTCTCGATCAGCCACGGCGCGAACAGCACGCGCACGGACGTCTCCCGCTTCCGCCTCGAATTCGACTGGACCGGCACCCACGATCCCACCCCGTACCTCGTCCTCCCCGAGGCGATCCGCTTCCTCTCGTCGCTGCTGCCGGGGGGCATCGCGGCCCTCGCCGCGCACAACCGAGGCACGGTCCTCGCCGCGCGTGAGCGGTTGTGTGAGGCCCTCGACGTGCCGCCGCCAACGCCCGACGCCATGATCGGCTCCCTCGCCAGCGTCCCCTTGCCGGACGGCACGGGGGAGCCGCCGCCGCCGCCTTTTTCCTTCGATCCTCTGCAGGAGGCGCTTTTTACGCGTCACAGCATCGAGGTCCCCGTCACCCCGTTTCCGCCCCCGCGCGGGCGGCTGCTCCGCATCTCGGCGCAAATCTACAACGACGCCGAAGAATACGCGCGCCTCGTAGACGCGCTCCGTGCCGAAGGGGTATCTTGACGGCCTCACGGATCCTTGGAGGTAGACCATGAAATTCAAGAGTGACCCCCCGAACCGGAAGCCCCTCAAGACGCTGGCCCCTGGGCTTCGGCGCCGCGATTTTCTGAATGGCCTGCTCGTGGGCGCCTCCGGGGTCTTCCTCGGCGGCCTCGGCGCGGGCTGCAGCGACGATCCCGGCACGGGCACGCCGCCCCCCGCGGGGCCGCAGTACAAGGGCGACGTCTTCACGATCTGCCACGAGATCCGCGACGGAAAGGCCTTCGAATTGCCGGCGGCGTCGGGGGAGCTCCTCGACTGCGTGATCATCGGGGGCGGCATCAGCGGCCTCGTCGCCGCGCGCAAATTGCAGCGGAGCGGGGTCACGAACATCCTGCTGCTCGAAAAAGAGGATCCCGTCGGCGGCGTCTCCAAGAAGGGCGGTGATCCCGACCGCACCCACGGCCAGGCCGCCGCGTACACGGTCTTTCCGTACAACGACAACCTCAACGAGACCTACGAGGACCTCGGCATCATCACGGGTTACGACATGGAGGGCACCCCCATCGTCGACGAGAAGTACATCATCCCGGGCCCGGCGAACGGCGACTGGATCGCCGGCAAATTCTACGAAGACGGCTGGGAGGCGGGCATGGACGCCCTGCCGTATCCGCCGAACGTCATCGCCGACCTCAAGGCCTTCCGCGAGGACATGATCGCCTGGTACGACTACGAGGGCCAGGACATGAAGTTCGGCTTCGACACGCCGACCGACAACTCCACGACGGATCCCGACGTCCGCGGCCTCGACAACATCACGCTCGCCGAATACATCGCAGGGAAGGGCTGGGCGCCCGAGGTGGGCCAGTATTTCGACCCGTACTGCCGCTCCTCGCTCGGCACGACCTACGACAAGGTCTCGGCCTGGGCCGCGATCAGCTTCCTCTGCGCCGAATTCGGCCCCGTCCTCTCCCAGCCCGGCGGCAATGCCTACCTCGCGCTCATGCTCGCCGAGAAGATCGGCGTCGACAAGATCAAGACCGGCGCCTTCGTGCTCCGCGCGAAGAACGAGGGCGACGAGGTCCACGTCTCCTACATGATCGACGGCGTCGTCACCACGATCCGCGCCAAGACCGCGATTTATGCGGCGAACCGGTACATCGCCAAGCACGTCCTGCCCGACCTCGGCGCCGCCGGCCGCGACGAGGCGAAGGATTTTCATTACACGCCCTACCTCGTCGCCGCCGTCTACGTGAACAAGACGCCGGCGAACCTCGGCTTCGACAACTGGGTCCACGGCGCCGATACCCTCTTCGCCGACTTCATCGTCGCCGACTGGACGAGCCACGCCGACCCGGTCAATGCCCCGCTCGATCGGCCGAACGTGCTCTCCTGCTATTGCCCCCTGCTCGGGCCCACGGCCCGCGTCGACCTGCAAACGAAGCCCTTCGAGGAGTACGAGGAGCGTATCCTCTCGGACCTCGAGAAGGTCATCCCCGGCGTGCGCGACACCGTCACGGGCGTCGACCTCTACCGCTGGGGCCACGCCATGATCGCCGCTGACAAAGGGTTTGTCTTTGGCGCGGCGCGCCTCTCGTCGAGGCAGCCGCTCGGCAAGATCAGCTTCGCCTGCCACGACACCGACGGCGTGCCCGCGTTCGAGAATGCCGTCGGGGCCGCGTATCTCGCCGTCGTCGAGGTGGCGGCCCACCTGGGCGTCATGCCCTGAGCGCACGCGCGGGGTCGACAGCCGCGGTCCGCGCGCTATGACGACCCCATGGAATACCGCACCCTCGGAAGCAGCGGCGTCAAGGTCTCCACCCTCTGCCTCGGCGCCATGACGTTCGGCGAGGCCGACGAGAAATCGTTCATGCACAAGGTGGGCTGCGACGAGCCCACGGCCCACGCCATCATGAACCGCGCCCTCGACCGCGGCTTGAACTTCATCGATACGGCCGACGTCTACGGGCAGGACGGCCTCTCCGAGCGCGTCGTCGGCAACTGGCTCGTGCAGGGCAAGCACCGCGAGCGCACGGTCCTCGCCACGAAATTCCGCTTCCGCATGGGCGACGGCCCGAACGGCACGGGCGCCTCGCGATATCGCATCATGCGCTGCGTGGAGGACAGCCTGCGCCGCCTGCGCACCGATCGAATCGACCTCTACCAGATCCACATGCAGGACAACGACACGCCCGAGGAGGAGACCTTGCGCGCGCTCGACGACCTCGTGCGCCAGGGAAAGGTCCTCTACATCGGCGCCAGCAATTACGCGGCGTACCGGCTCACCGATAGCCTCTGGACGAGCCGCACCTCGCACCTCTCCCCGTTCGTCTCGCTGCAGATGCAATACAGCCTGGTCTCGCGCGAGCTCGAGCGCGAGCACGTGCCGCTCTGCAAGAGGTTCGGCCTCGGGCTCTTGCCCTGGTCGCCGCTCGCGGGCGGCTTTCTCACGGGCAAGTACCAGAAGAACCAGCCCCCGCCCGAGGGCGCGCGGCTCGACAAGTGGAAAAACCAGCTCGCCGGCTTCGACAGCCCGCGCAACTGGCGGATCCTCGACGCCGTCACCGCCGTCGCCAGGGAGCGCAATTCGACGAAGGCCGCCGTCTCGCTGGCCTGGCTGCTCCACAAGCCCGCGGTGACGAGCGCGATCTTCGGCGCGCGTAGCCTCGAGCAGCTCGACGCTTGCCTCGTCGGCGCCGACCTCTCGCTCTCGGCCGAGGAGATGAAGCGGCTCGACGAGGCGAGCGCGTTCGAGCCGGGGTATCCCTACGAGATGATCGGCCGCGTGCAGCAGGGCCGCTGGTGATCGCGGAGCGGCGCGACCTGCCTCATTGACCTGCCGCCGCTCTCGGAGGCATCGCGCAACGAATCCCGAGAAATCCGCAGCGGTAGGTCACCTGGAAACGCCCCGGCCGCTCGTTGCGGAACATGTTCGGGATGCCGTCCCGCCAGCTCGCGCCGCGGCCCACGCGGTCCTTCGTCCTCGAATCCTGCACGCTCGTCGTCCATTCGAAGACGTTGCCCGCGAGCCCGAGCAGCCCGTCCTTGCTCGCGCCGGCGGGGTGCGCCGCGACCGGACACGTGCCCTTCAAGAGGCCCTCTTTTCCGCCCGACCAGCAGAGCTGATCCTTCGGAGCCTCGTTGCCCCACGGATAGACGCGCCCCTCCTCGCCGCCGCGCGCGGCCCACTCCCACTCCTCGTCCGAGGGCAGGCGTTTTCCTTGCGAGCCGCAGTAATCGATCGCCTGCTGGAAATCGACGCAGACCATCGGATGGTCCTCCTTGCCGGCCTTCTTGTACGTCGCCTCGGGCGCGCAGGTGACGAACGCCTCGTTGCATTTCTTCGATTCGACGCACGCCTCGTAGTCCTTCGCCGTGGCCTCCGTCTTGTCGAGGCAAAAATCGGCGACCTTCGCCTCGTTCTTCAAGAAGCCCATCTTGTACGCCCCGCCCTGGATGAACGCCATTCCCTCGGGGCAAGGGCTCGGGGGCGCCTTCGGGGGTTCGGGCGCGGGCGCGGCGGTCGCTTCGGGCGCGGCGGTCGGCGCGGCGGCCGTCGTCGCGGGCTCGGGGTCGCTCTTCGTCGCTTGCGGCTTGTCCTCGGCCGGCGCCGGCTCCTTCACGACGGCAGCGCCCTCCTGCGCGCCGCCGCCGCAGCCGAAGCCAGAAAGCGCCGTGCCAAAAGCGAGCCAACGAAGAGCCTTCATCTGCAATCCTCCCACACCCGAAAAACCGTTTGTCAGCGTAGAACGAGGACCGGCGCCGGGTCCCCCTCGATCCAGTATTCTTGCAATACGAGCCCCGGCGAGACCATGGAGCCGCCATAGGTCTCGCCGAAGGAGAACAGCTCGAAGATCCGCCGGTCCCCCGGCCGGATCGGGAACATGACCTGGCCCGACGGCGGCGCGGGCACGCCCTCCTTGGGCTCGGACATCCAGAGCGAGACGCCCCGGCTCGCGCCGCCGACGAGCGAGGCGGCCGTCGTCTGCACGTCGCAATGCACCTTGAGCCAGCCCCGCGCCCGCCACGCCCGGCAATGCTCGGCGCGCGGGCCCTTGCGGTGGATCTTCACCCGCGCCGCGTTTTGCCATTCGGCCGGCGTGGGTGGCTTCGGCGTCCCCTCCTCGACCGGGATCGGCTCGAAATCGATCGGCTTCTCCTCCTCGCTCGGCGGCTGCTCGGCCTTGGCGGCCGGCAGGAGCAGGAGGAAGACCAGGGCTTTGAGGATCCGGGCGCGGCTCATAACGTCTTCAAAAAGGCGACGAGGGCCTCGCGGTCCTCGGCGGAGAGCTGGCTCGTGTTCCCCATGCGATCGCCGTTCATCTCGATGAGTTTTTCCAGGGTCGAGACGCGGCCGTCGTGGAAATAGGGCGGCCTGCCGGCGACGAACCGGAGCGAGGGCGTCTTGAACTCCTGCTTCGTCTCGTCGTCGAAGCCGCTCACGGGCGGCAGGCGCTTCAGCGGATAGGGCGTGCGATCCGTGTAGCTCGTCTCGGGCACGTGGCAGCGGGCGCATTTCGTGGCGTCGCTATTGAAGAGCTCGCGCCCGCGTTTTTCCTTCTCGGTGAGCTCGCGATTCTCCCGCGGCGGCGGGACCAAACCTTCCCGCACGAACGCGGCGACGAGCGCGGCGCGGCCCACCGCGGCGCCGCCGATGTTCTGCGGCATGCGACCCCAGCGATGCAGGCTCATGCCCGCCGTCACGCGCGCGCCGAGGTCCGGGCTCTCGCCGTGCCAGCCATAAGGCCCGGCCGCGTTCACGAGGCCCGCGAGCATCGGCGTTCGTCGGGGAAAACCTTTTGATTTTGCGAGATCGGGGATGTTCTCGTGGGCGCCCACGAAGTTCGTGCCGAGCCCGTCGACGGTGTCGAACGTCGCCTCGCGCCAGACGTGACCGTCGTCGCGCCCGTCGGGGTGACAACCCGCGCAGCCGAGGCCGCCGCTGAGAATGGGATCCGTCGCGTTGTAGAAGAGCCTCCGCCCCTTCTGCGCGTCCCCCGAGAGTTTGTCGTCGGCGAGATGGACCCGGGTTTTTCTTTCGCGCACCACGGGGTCGATTGGCGCCTTCGGCGCGAGGTCGAGCGCGACCACGTCGTAGGTCGAGCGGCAAAACACGTACGCCGTGTCCTCGTCCGGCGAGAGCGTGATCCCCGAAGGCGCGCCGCATTCGCCGGCCGCGCCGTAGCCCGGATCGTATTTCTGGCCGACCTGGAAGATCCGCACGATCGCGAGCGTCGGATCGAGCGCCACCGCGTCGAGCTCGGCGACGACGTCGTCCCCTTCGCCGGCGACGAGCAGCGTGTCGGATTTCGCGCGGTAGACCATCGCGCGGGGCTGCGTGAACGGCCCTCGGTCGCGGCCCGGGATCGACACGGGCGTGTCCGCGGTCATCGTCAGATCCGCGACCCGGCTCTTCTGCGCAGGCAGCCCGCCCACGTGGATCGCCGCGAGCTGCGTCGGCGCCGCGTGGCCGTTTTTCCCGGGCAGGAGCACGACGTCCACCGTCGGCTGCCCGTACCACGAGCGCCGCGCGAGCGCGCCCACCGCGTGCCGCGCCACGAAGAGCCGCCCCTCGTCGGGCGAGGTCACGAGCGAATACCCGAGCGACGCGTGGACCTTTTTCCCCGAGGGCGCGCGCGCGGGGGAAGGCATCACGCTGATCGTCGAGACGACCGGCGCGCCCGCCTCCTCGCGCACGTGCGTCACGTCCGCGCCCACGAGGTGGCTGACGAAAACCTCGCCGTTTCCGAGCGCCACGACGCCCCGCGGCTCGCGCGCGACGTCCGCCGACCACACGACCTTGCCCGCCGCGAGATCGACCTTCGAGACCCGGTGCGTCCAGGCGCTCGTCACGAAGGCGTGACGTGCGTCCGCCGTCGCCGCGAGGCCCCAAGCGTCGGCGGGCAAGGCGACACGGTTCGTCTCGACGAACGAGCCCGATGCGTCGGGCCGGAGCACGAGGAGCAGGCCGGGATCGCGGATCGTCACGAGCACGGCGCCGTCGATCGAGAGGACCTCGGCCGGCGCGCCGGGCAGCGGCACCTCGGCGACGGCCGCCCCGGGCGCGAGCGGGAGCGGGATTTTCCGCAGGACCTTGTGATCCTCGTCGGCCACGAAGAGCACATCCCCCTGCCGGCTCCGCGTGATCGCCCCGCCCTTGCGTTCGGCCGGCGAGAGCGGCGATGGCTGCGCGGGCGCGGCGCTCGTCTGCGGCAGGGCGGCTTGTGAGGCCGAGGGCGCGGGCGCCGACGCGTCGGGTGTGTCCTTCGACGACGAGCAAGCGACGGGCGAGGCGAGCGTGATCGCGATCGCGAGGGAGAAGGAAACGCGAGGGTCTGGTCCACCCACGAAGAAAAGCTCTATCGGAGCGCCGCGCGCGCGGCAAGAGGCGGCGCGCTCGTGGTAGGTTCGCTCGCATGCACGCACGTGCTCTCGCCGCTCTCGCGCTGCTCGGCCTCGCCGCCGCGTGTGGCGCGCGCAGCGCCCTTTTTGCGCCCGAGGCCGAGCGGGGGGATCCTTTTTGCGGCGACGGCCTCGTCGACCCGGGCGAGGCGTGCGACGACCACAACGACGTCGCCACCGACGCCTGCGTCCCCGGCTGCCTCTTCGCGCGTTGCGGCGACGGCATCGTCCGGGCCTTCGTCGAGGCCTGCGACGACGGCAACCTCGTCTCGGGCGACGGCTGCACGGCGAGCTGCGCCCTGCTGAGCTGCGGCAATGGCATCGTCGAGCCGGGCGAGGTCTGCGACGACGGCAATGGCGTCGACACGGACGATTGCCCCTCGCGCTGCTTGCCGGCGATCTGCGGCGACGGCTTCGTGCACGCGGGCCTGGAGGCGTGCGACGGGGGCGCGGCGAACGCCGACAGCCCGGCCTTTTTGCTCCTGCAGGGCGCGCTCGCGCGGCCCGTCCTGCCGATCACGCGGCCCATGCCGCTCGTCTCGTTCTACGACTACGGCTCGGCCAGCGCGCACACGGGGTTCGAGGAGCTCGGGGCGAGCAAGCTGTTTTTGTATCGCGACCTCGCGCCCGGGGGCCTGCTCGGGCTCGTCACGGTCCACGGCGTGGACAAGAATACGAGCGGGCAGGAACAGCCTCCCGCGCGCGTGCAGATGGGGTTTTTGGGCTTGCCGGAGGGCACGTTCGTCGCGGTCGTGGACGACGGGAAGGGCGAATTCTCGCTGCTCGATCCCGCGACGGCGCAGGGAGACTGGACGTTCGACAACAACACCGACGGCGCCGCGCTCTCCGGCCTTCCCTCGCCGGGCGCGTGGGTGGTCGACGTGGTGCCCGGCTTTCTCCAGGGGATCGAGCGCTGGGAATGGGTGGACGGGAGCGGCGAGAAGAACGTGCTCGATCGCACCACGACGGCCCGGATCGTCGCGCTGGGCGCGCCCTCGGTTTGTCGGCTCGATTGCACGATTCCGCGGTGCGGCGACGGAATTCTCGACGCGGGCGAGGTGTGCGACGACGGGAATGTCGTGAGCTTCGACGGGTGCGCGGCGGATTGCAGATCCACCAATTGAACGGCAATCGGTTCGTCGCGTGAACCGTGGGAGCTGCAAGTTTCGAGCTGCACGAGATCCTTGACAGGCGCGGGAAAATTTGTCAATTGCGGTTCCCGTCCCGGCCGTACCATGGCCGTTCGGATGACCCTTACCCTTCGAGGCACCTCATGAAGATGCAGAACGCAAAGATCCTGACCGGCGCCGTGCTCGCTGCCGCGGGGCTCGTCTCTTTCGCTTCGGGCTGCGAGCTCATCGCGACCGTCGATCGTGGTCAGATCGACATGACGGGCACGGGGGCCAGCACGGGCGGCATGGGCGGGACCGGCGGCATGGGCGGGACCGGCGGCATGGGCGGGACCGGCGGCATGGGCGGGACCGGCGGCATGGGCGGAGCCGGCGGCATGGGCGGAGCCGGCGGCATGGGCGGGACCGGCGGCATGGGCGGAACCGGCGGCATGGGCGGAACCGGCGGCATGGGCGGCGCTGGTGGTATGGGCGGAACCGGCGGCATGGGCGGCGCCGGTGGTATGGGCGGCGCCGGTGGTATGGGCGGCGCCGGCGGTATGGGCGGCGCGGGCGGCGGCATGGGCGGCGCGGGCGGCGGCATGGGCGTGTGCCTCACGCCGAACGATTGCCCGACGCCTGCGAACGAGTGCGAGCAGGCGACCTGTATGGCCGGCACCTGCGGCACCGAGGCCAAGGCCAACGGCACGCCGACCTCGGGCGAAATGGCCGGCGACTGCAAGCGTCACGTCTGCGACGGCATGGGCATGGCGATCGTCGAGGACGACGCGATGGACGTGATGGACGACAACAACTCCTGCACGATGGACGCGTGCCTCGCGGGCGCGCCCACGCACACGCCCGTCGCGGTCGGGACCATGTGCACGGACGGCGGCGGCGCGGTTTGCGACGACAATGGCACCTGCGTCGCCTGCAACGTCGACGCCGATTGCATGAACGGCGACGTCTGCATGAACAACGCATGCGTGGCCCCCGCGACCTGCATGGACGGCATCATGAACGGCGACGAGACCGGCATCGATTGCGGCGGCGCGACGTGCACGAAATGCAATGGCGACGCTTGCGGCGGCGATGCCGAATGCCAGAGCGGGATCTGCGACGGCGGCCAGTGCGTGGCGAACATCAATGGCTGCACGCCGTCGATGGCGACGGACCTCACCGCCATGTCGGCGACGACGGTGACGTTCTCGAGCTTCGCCTACACCCCGAAGTGCATCAAGGTGAAGGCGGGGACGGTCGTGACGTTCTCGGGCTCGTTCTCCAGCCATCCGCTGCAGGGCGGCGTGGTCGCGAACGGCATGGCCACGCCCGCGGCGACGGGCCCGTTTGCCACGGTCACCAACTCGGGTGCGTCGGCGGATTTCACCATGTCGACGGCGGGGACCTATCCCTACTACTGCGTGCCCCACGCGCTCGGCGGCATGAACGGCGCGGTGTTCGTCGTTCCGTGACAGCACGATGACGTCGAGGAGCGGGCGCGCTCGTCCGAGCCGTGCCCGCCGCCCGCGCGGCGTCGCCCAACCTGCCGGCTCGTGTTATCGTGGCCGGCAAAATCATGGCAACCCTCGACGGCGCGCCGGCCTCGTTCTCCATCCACCCGGACCTCCTGCTCTCGGTCCTCGATGACGCGACCGCGCTCGTCGACGCTCGTGGCCGCGTTCGGCTCACCAACCCGCGCATGGACCGCCTCTTCGCCTCGGAGGAGGGCGCGCGTTTCCTCCCGTTCTTCGAGCGTCAGGGCGCCTTCCGGCTCCTGCCGACGAGCGTGCTCGAAGGGGCGGCGCTCGCGGCGGCGCGGGGGATCGAGGACGTGCTGGCGGGCGCGCGCGAGCGGCTCGAGCTCGACCTCGGGGCCCCGGGCAGCTCGATCCTGGCGATTGCGTGCGCCGTCGACGGCGGCCGGGGCGCGCTCGTGCGGGTGCGCTTGCGGACGGCCGAGGAGGAGCACCGGGCGCGCTGCGCCGAGGTGGTCGAGGCGATGCAGCTCGGGCTCTACGTCTATCGGCTCGAGGATTCGCAGGGCGACGAGGCCGCGCTGCGCTGCGTGTACGGCAACCCCGCCGCCGAAGAGCTCACGCAGCGGCCCACGGCGAAGTTCGTCGGAAAGCTGCTCGACGAGGTCTCGAGCGTTCCGCGGCAGAGAGGGCTCATCGATCGGTACGTCGAGGTGGTCCACCAGGGCAAGACGGTGGACATCGATTACACGACGAAGGACGCGAAGACCGGCACGGACATCGCCTGGGCGATCAAGGCCTTCCCGCTCTCGGGGCAATGCGTGGGCTCGATCTTCGAGGACGTCACGAAGCAAAGGGAGACCGAGCAATCGCTGCGGAGCACGTCACAGTTCCTGGATACGATCCTCGACAACCTCCCGATGTTCATCTTCATCAAGGACGCTCGGGACCTGCGCTACATCCACACGAATCGCTACATGGAGCAAGCCTTCAACTTTTCGTGGGTCGGCAAGAACGATCACGAAATCTTCCCGAAGGAGCAGGCCGACGTGTTCATCCAGCAGGACCGGGAGATCCTGGCGGGTCGGGTGATCGTCGACATCCCCGAAGAGGTTGTGCCGATCGGAGGCCTGGGCGTGCGGATCTGCCATACCCGCAAGATCCCGCTTTATGACGAGGCGGGGCAGCCGCTCTTCCTGATTGGAATGAGCGAGGACATCACGGATCGGAGATCGGCCGAGGACGCCAAGCGGCGCGAGCTCGTGCTCCTGGAGACGCAGACGAAGCTGATGGAGCTCGTCCGGCAGCTCTCGACGCCGCTCCTGCCGCTCGCGAAGGGCGTGCTCGTGGCGCCGCTCGTGGGGCAGATGGACGAGGCGCGAGGCCAGCATTTCATGGAGGCGCTGCTCGCGGGGATCCAGGATCACCAGGCGGAGACGGTGCTCATCGACATCACGGGCGTGCCCTCGATCGACGCGTCCGTGGCCGAGCAGCTCCTCCGGGCCACGCGCGCGGCGGGCCTGCTCGGCACGGAGACGGCGCTCGTCGGGGTCTCTCCGGACGTGGCGCGCACGATCGTGGACCTCGGGGTCGATTTCGGGAGCCTCGTGACGTACGCGGACCTGAGGGCGGGCATGCGGGCGGCCGAGGAGGCGAGGCGGCGAAGGCTCGTCGCGAAGCCACCCCAGGGAAATGGGCGCCCGAGCCCGCGGACGTGAAATGCCCCGCCCGAGCCCGCTGACCCCCGTCCTCGCGGCCGCGCTGCCGGCGAAGGGCGCGGCCGACGAGGCGCACGGAGAGGCCTTCCGCCGCGCGGCGCACGTCCTTCTCAATCACGCGACGCTCCACATCGCCGGAGCTGCTCATCGCCTCGCCGAGGTCGAGTTTTACTGGTACGGACCCGGGCACGAGGACCCGTTCGCGCACCGGGACCCGATCCAGGTCGAGTCGGGGATCTGGTATTTCCACCGGCAGGGCGGCACCTACAAGGGCGGCACTTACAAGGGCGTCGACATCGCCATGGGGCGGAGGCCCGATACGTACGTCGGCATCTTGATTCGCACGATCGTGGAGGCGGCGAGCGGCGCGATCATCGAGGGATCCTGCACGTGTGTCGATCACGTGCTCGCGAGGACGGGAATGGAGAGCGTCGCGGCGCTCGTGGGCTCGTTCGATGGGTCGATCGATCCGAGGGAGGGCTCGCCGCTTTACCTCACCCACGACAAACCCCGCGGCGGCGCGGCGGAGGTCTTCGATTCGCCGCGGGTGGGTTTGACCTTGAAGAAGGGCGCGACCCCGGAGCGGCGCGCCTTCCTCGGGCGGCCCTATCGATTCACGATCGAGCCGGCCCGGACGAAGAAGGGCCGGCCGCACCTCGTCGTGGGGCTGCACCAGAAAGGGCGGACGAACGAGGAGATCCGCCGGATCACCGGGAGCGGCGCGGCCCTGGTCGAGCGGTACGTGCGCGCGTTCGAGGCGGGGAAGGGGAAAAACCCGGACGAGTATCGCCGGGACCTCTCGACGGAGGAGCTCTGCGCGCTCTGGGGAGCGCTCTCGTAAAATGGTCAGCCCGCTCCGGGGATCCACGTGCCGTGAAAGCCGTAGGGGACCCGCTGGCGCGCGCGGACGACGGCGACGGGCTCGGCGTCGAGGTCCATGGCGTCGAGGATCAAGAGGTCGCTCTCGCCCTCGTCGGCGTGGTAAACCGTGGTGATCAGGTATCCGTCCCCCTCGGGCGCGTCCTTTGCGCGTGGGAGGAAGAGCGGCTCGTTGGTGTAGGTCGATCGGCCGAGGTTTCGATAACGGACCTCGCCGGTCTGGAAATCGACGCGGCCGATCGCATTCATGATGCCGCGGCCGCAGTTGGGCCAGAGCCTCGCCGCGACCCAGCCGTAGCGGTGGCGGCGCATGGCGAAGCGCCCGTCGACGACGGGGAACTCGCAGGGCGCGTCGTCGAGGACCGTCTCGGTGATCGCGCCGGTGTCGAGGTCGAGCCGGAGCCGCACGAGCAGGCCGGGCGGGTACTCTTCGATACCCGGGTTCATCGTCTCCCCGCCCGGATCGAAGAGCGGCAGGCGCGGATACCGCACGATGTCGAGCACGACCGCATGGCCGTCGTCGTACGCGTTCATCGGGTGGAAGACGAAGCAGGGCGGGATCTCGTACCAGCGCACGGGCGCGTGGGGGTCGTCCCGTAAAACCACGCCGATCCGCGCGCCCCGCGAGGGCTGCCACCGGACCGTGTTCGGGCTCTCGAGGTCGTCCATGCGGAGCACGGCCGGGAGGTGGTAAAACACAGCGCGCGTCTCGGTCACGCTGAAATCGTGCATCATCGCGGGGAACGGGGCCTCGATGTCCCGCGACAAACGCAGGGCGCCGTCCTTGCCGAGGACGTGATACGAGAGCCCGCCGCGGCCGCCCCAGTAGCCGAACGTGTAGACCGTCTCCGTGCCGGGCTCGATCTTGGGGTGCGCGACCATTCCGCCCTTGCCGGCCTGGATGGCGCCGCCGAAATCGAAGGAGCCCCTCGTCTCCAGCGTGACCGGGTCGATCTCGTGCGCGGCCGAGCCCTCGACGAGCGTGAGCAGCCGCCCCGCCATCCGCTGGATGCTCGTGTTGCTGCGGTCGACGGCGCGCAGGATGCGCTCGAGCTGCTCCGGGCTCGGCCCCTTGCCGAGCATGGCCTGGGCCTGCAGACCGACGAGCTCTTGTCCGGAAAAACCAAGCGCGAGCCAGCCCTCGATCGTCGTGGAGCGGGCGAGGTCGCGGAGGCCGCCGTAAAGCGCGCGGCCGGCGCGGTCCTCGAGGCGCCATTTCTCGGTGCGGACCCAGCGGTTCTTCTGGGAGACGCGCCCGTCCTCGATCACGAACGCGTCGATCATCCCGTCGCCGTCGAACCAATGATACAAATCCGGGTTCGGCGGCTCGAAGCGGGGGCCGGGGCTCATCCGGTAGAGCGTGCCGCGAAGCTCGCGCGGGACCTCGCCCGAGAGGACCGAGAGCGACGGGAAATCACCCTCCCGGCCCACGGGCGCGAAATTACCTTCGAGGTAGGGGTTTGGCCGGACCGAACGCGGCCTCGGCCTCTTCTTGTCGAGCGTGAGGAGGAGGTCTTCGACGAGGCCCATGGTGATCGGTCCTTTCGAGGCTCAGACTTTCAGTTCTTGCGTCGTTCCGCTCACGATGGTCTCGTCCGCGGGCGGCGCCTCTTCGATCCCGCCGATCAGCCAGCGCTCGATCGCCGCGCGTTCGGCCGCCGAGAGGTTGAGCTCGGCGTCCTCGCACATCGCGAGCACGTTGCGCTGGAAGGCCTCGGCGAGCAGGCGCGCGCCCCAGGGCTTCGGCGCCTCGTGCAGCGGCAGACCGCCGTACATGATGCCACGCAGGACGAAGGTCACGGCCGAGCGCGACACCGAGTGGCCCTCTGCGAGCAGCGCGTCCCGCACCGATTTCGAGGTCGCCGTGACCTGGAACGCGCTCTTGCCGAGGATGTCGGCGATCGTCCGGAAGAGCAGGCCAAACTCGGGCGGCCGGAGGACGGGCACGCCCGTGATCTCGTGCACGCGCCGGAGCACGCCCCAGAACTCGTCGCGCGAGGGCGGAGGCCAGTCCTCGCTCTCGGCGGGCGGCGCCTCGTGCCGCGTGGGATCGAAGAGGTGACCCGGGCTCGCCGTGTGCACGACGAAGCCGGGATCACTCGCGTGCAGCAGCAGATCCTTGAAGCTGCCGGTGCCGGCCCAGCGGCTGTCGACGACCACGTTGCCGAGCCGCCGGATGACCTCCTGCGAGGCCGAGGCCATCGTCACGGGGCGAGGCGAGCTCGACACGAAATCCCGCAGGACGCGGACGATCTCGGCCCGCAAATCGGAGGGGCGCGCCAAGGTGTCGGGCGAGGACTCGATCGTCGCCGAGAGCTGAACGTTCGGGCTCGAAGGAACCGGCACGCTCGGCGCCGGGCTCGACATCGGGCTCGACATCGAGCTCGACATCGGGGCGGGCATCGGCGGCGGCGGCGGGACGATCTGCGGAGGGGACGCGGGCGAGGTGAGCGACGACGGCACGGGCCCGGCCGGGTCGGCCGTGACGCGCCAGCTCTCGGCCTCGTCCTCGATGATCCGCAGGCGGCCGTCGCGGCGGCAGAGCTCCTCGGTGAGGGCGCGCAGGCTCTTGAAGCCGAGCCAGTCGCTCGCGGCGGAGAACTCCTGGAAGCGGCGGTAGACGCGCGGCAGGCTCGCGGCGGGCAGGCTCCCGGCCGCGCGCGCGGCGCCCACGACGGCCGCGGCCATCTGTGAGAGCAGCTCCGCGCCCGCGTCGCCGGCGGGCAACGAGGCCGGCGGAGGCGCGATGGAGGCCGAGGGGAACATCGAAAACGAGCGCTCGCGCAGGGAGAGCGCGGTCGTCTCGAACCCCTCGCCGCTCTCGGTCGCGACGCGCAGCGTATCCTCGATGAACCGGTCCTCGGTGATGAGCCTGTCGCACGCGGCGATGTAGGCCGAGGCCGCATAACCGACGGCCACGACCACGGTGCGCCGGTCGTGGGCGCGGAGGCGCAACAATACGGGCGTGAAGTCGGCGTCGCCCGACATGATCACGAACTCGTCGAAGCGCGTCGGGTGGCCGAGCGTGTCGAGGATGTCCATGACCATGCGGATGTCGGAGCTCGTCTTGCCCAGCGAGGTGAGGGGCGGGCAATCGACGACCTCGAACGCGGCGCGCGTGAAGTAGGGCCGGTACTTGTGGAACGTCTTCGGGTTCAGGTAGCACTTGCGGACGAGGACCGAGAGCGGCGTCCTGCCCGGCTCGCTGCTCTGCGACTTGCCGATGAGGCCCCGCTCCATCCACGCGAGCCAGCGCGTGGGCTCGGTGGCGAAGACCTCGGCGGCCTCCGGATCGACCCGATGGAGCCCGAGGTAGATGTTGTCGAAATCGACGAAAAGCGCGGTTCTGATCCGCTCGACTTGAGGCATGGAAGTCCCCCCGACGATCCGGGAGCGCGGAGCCTAGGCTGGGGCGGCGAGGTGCGTCAAGCGAACCCCGACGCGGATCTCGGGCGTCACCGGAGACTGGAAGGGGGGACCGAGGAGATTTGTCCTTCACGCCTGTACGTCGCAGTGCCATTCCTCCTGGGATGCGACGAAGGTTTGGCATCCTGGTTCTTTCTTCATCCGCCGCGGTCTTGGTGGCGGCGCTGGGTCAAGGGTGTGGCGACGGCGGCTCGTCGACGGGCGGCGCGGGGGCCTCGGGCAGCGCGACCGGGACGGGGGGCATGGGAGGCGCGAGCTCGTCGTCGGGCACGGGCGGCGACGACACGCTCTTCGACGCAGGGAGCTGCCCGCCCGGCGAGGCGTGTGACGGCGGCGTATGCGCGGGCGGCGTGTGCTGCGTGGTGGAGCTCGCGTGTGGCGACGCGTGTTGCGGCGGCGGTCAGGTCTGCTCGTTCCAGAAGTGCGTGGCGCCGGGGGCGAGCTGCGCCGAGTCGGGCGACTGCGCGGCGGGGGAATATTGCGAGCTCTCGCTCGGCGACCCGCAGGGCGGGGACGCCGGCATGGACGCGGGGTGCATGGGCGGGGCGGCTCTGCCCTCGGGCAAATGCCTGCCGAAGCCGCCGACGTGCGCGCCCGGCATGCCCCCGCCCGAGCCCGGGGCGCCGCTCACGTGCCTCGAGAGTTGTCAGTACAAACCCGCGCCCTCGACCTTCGCGCCGGAGCTGAAGTTCGCCTGGGGTGGGCTGCTCGCGCCGCCCTACTCGACGGACGTGATGATGTCGCCGATCGTGATCGAGCTCGACGACGACGACTGCGACGGGAAGGTCACGGCGAAGGACATCCCGGAGATCGTGTTCGCGACGTTCACGAACGGCAACTACCAGGGCGCGGGCGTGCTGCACGCGATCAGCGTCGTGGGCGGGCAGGTCGTGGAGAAATGGTCCGCAGCCGGCATTCACCCGACGAAGCAGCTCGCGGGCGGGAACATCGACGGCGCGCCGGGCAACGAGGTCGTGGGCTGCGCCGAGGGCGTCGACGGCGGCGTGCGCGCGCTGCGCGGCGACGGCACCGAGCTCTGGGCGACGCCGCCGATGCGCTGCTTCATGCCCACGATCGCGGACGTCGACGGCGACGGGACGGTGGAGGTCGTCGTCGAGGACGGCATCCTCGACGGCGCGACGGGCGTGATGGAAGCGCCGTTCTCGGCGCCGCTCGCGAGCTCGTTCGTCGTGAGCGACGTGACCGGCGACGGCGCGCTCGACATCGTGACGGGCAGCCAGGCCTTCGACGCGAAGGGCGTGCTGCTCGTCGACACGCAGACGGCGAACGGGAGCAACTTCTACGCGACGCAGGACTGGAAGAGCCCCTGGCCGGCGGTCGCCGATTTCGACGCCGACGGCAAGCCCGAGGTGGTCGTCGTGGACAACCTGAACCACGCGCTCGTCGTGTGGCGGTACGACGCGGCGGCGCCGGGGGGCTTCACGATCGTGCGCCCCGCGCTCGACATCAATGGCCCGCTCTCGCCCTCGCTTTGCCCTGCGGGGAGCTGGGGCAACACGCACGGCGGGGGCCCGCCCACGATCGCCGATTTCAATGGGGATGGGACGCCGGACGTGGCGATGGCCGGCGGCGTGGGGTATGCGGTGCTCGACGGCAAGAAGCTCGTCGACCCGGCCGTGCAGGGGGTCGATACGTTTTTGTGGATCAAGCAGACGAGTGATTGCTCGAGCGCGTCGACGGGCAGCACGGTCTTCGATTTCGACGGCGACGGCAAGGCCGAGGTCGTGTATTCGGACCAGCAGCGCCTGCGGGTCTACGAGGGCCCGACGGGGGAGGTGCTCTGGGAGCGGTGCAACACGACGGCGACCTTGATCGAGAACCCGGTCGTGGCGGACGTGGACAACGACGGGCACGCCGACATCGTGGCCGTGTCGAACGCGTACGGGCAGGCGAGCGCCTCGCTGCAATGCAACGACGGCGCGGCGAACGCGCAGTCGGGCGTGCGGATCTTCGGCGACACCGCGGGCAAGTGGGTGCGCACGCGGCGGGTGTGGAACGAGCACGCCTACCATATCACGAACGTCGAGGAGGACGGGACGATCCCGACGAAGGAGCCGCCGAACTACCTCCAGCCGGGCCTCAACAATTTCCGCCAGAACAAGCAGCCGGGAAGCGAGTTCGCCGCGCCGGACGCGATCGTGTCGGTGGGCCCATTCTGCGGCGGGCCGTACGCGCTCGTGGCGGTCGTGCGCAACGTGGGCGAGGCCTCGCTGCCCGCGGGCGTGGTCGTCGGGTTTTACAAGGGAAACCACCCGAACGGCGAGCTCCTCGGGCAGGCGACGACCTCGAAGGTGCTGTATCCGGCGGAGTCCGAGTCGGTCGTGCTCCCGCTCGCCGCGGCGCCGGGTGATGTCACGAACGGACAAACCCCGATCTACGCCGTCGTCGACGACGTGGGCGCGCCGCCGCACCCGACGTGGACCGAGTGCCGGACGGACAACAACGTGTCGGCCTCTGCGAGCGGCGCCTGCAATTCGCCGAAATGAGGCCTACGCCGCGGCCGCGGCCTGGAGCAGGCCGAGGACCACGTCGGGCTGGGCCGGCTTCACGAGGTGCTGCGTGAAGCCGGCCGCCAGGGCGAGGCGGCGGTCCGACTCCTGGCCATAACCGGTCAGCGCGATGAGCTTCTCCGGGCGCTCCGCGGAGGCGCGCAGCCGGCGGGCGACCTCGTAGCCATCCATCCCGGGCAAACCAATATCGAGAAAAACGATCTCGGGGCGCTGCTCGCCCGCCGCCGCGAGCGCGGAGAGCCCGTCGTGCACGATCCGGACCTCGTGGCCCGCATGCCGCGCGAGCTCCCCGATCATGGCCGCGGCGTCGACGTTGTCGTCCACCACGAGGACACGTAACCGCCGGCCCGGGTGTGGCAGCGTCGTCGCGTTGTGCTCTGCGTTCTCCCGGTCGTTCGAGGCCTCGGCCGGCGCGTCGGGCGCGACCGGCAACCACACGAGGAACGTGCTGCCGTGCCCGAGGCCGCGGCTCCGCGCCTCGACCGTCCCGCCGTGCATCTCGACCAACCGCCGGACGATGGAGAGCCCGATCCCGAGCCCGCCCTGGGCCCGGTCGAGGGTGCGCTCGGCCTGCTCGAAGATGTGGAAGACCCGATCGAGCATCTGCGGCGCGATTCCGACACCGTCGTCGGCGACGGAGAGCTCGACCCGACCGTCGATCCGCTCGACGTGGACGACGATGTGACCGCCCGGATCGGTGTATTTCGCCGCGTTCGTGAGCAGATTGACGAGGACCTGCTCCATACGAACCGCGTCCGCGAAGATGGCCACGGGTTCGTCCGGCAATTCGACGGTGATCACGTGCCGTCGCGCCTCGATGAGCCCGCGTGTCGCGTCGAGGGCGCGTGAGACCACGGACGCGACGTCGATCCGCTCCTTGCGGAGCTCGATCTTGCCCCGGGTCAGCCGGGAGACGTCGAGCAGGTCGTCGACGAGGCGGGCGAGGTTGTCGGTTTGTCGCTCCAGGATCTGGAGGTGCCGCTCGGTGCCGGGGCACGCCTGCCGCGCCCGGATGATGTGCAGCGCCATCCGCATGGGCGCGAGCGGGTTCCTGAGCTCGTGCGCGAGCATCGCGAGGAACTCGTCTTTGCGGCGGTCCGCCTCCGCCTGCATCTGCTCGGCCTGCTTGCGCTCCGTGATGTCGGTGCACGAGCCGATGAAGCCGAGGACGCCGCCGTCCTCGCCGCGCCGCGGGACGCCGTGATCGAGGAACCACCGGTACGAGCCGTCCGTCAATCGCAAGCGATACTCGAGCGTGACCGGCTCCTGACGGCGCACAGTGGCGCTGAAGATCTCCTCGGCGCGTGGCCGATCCTCGGGGTGCACCATGTCGAGCCAGCCGAAGCCCTGGGACTGCTCCGGCGATTGACCCGTGAGCCGCTGCCAGGTGTCGTTGATGTATTCGCACGACCCGGACGCGTCGGTCACCCAGATGACGACCGGCGCGTTGTCGGCCATCGTGCGGAAGCGTCTTTCGCTCTCGCGCAGGCGCTCTGTCTCGTGCGCCACCTGCCGGCGCAGCCGCGCGAGCTCGAGCCGCGAGCCGACCCGCGCGAGCAGCTCCCGCGGCGAGAAAGGTTTGACCAGGTAATCGTCGGCGCCGAGCAGGGCGCCCTCCACCCGCGCCGATTCGCTGGCGCGGGCCGAGAGCATCACCACGGGCACGGTCTGCGTCCGCGGATCGGTCCGCAACGCGCGGAGGAGCGCGCTGCCGTCGAGGCCCGGCATCATCACGTCCGTGAGGATCAGATCGGGGACGTGCTCGCGGGCCCGCTCGAGCGCCTCGATCCCGTTCGAGGCGACCTCGACGTCGTAGAGCGGCTCGAGCAGGCGGCGGACGTAACGCTGCATGTCGGCGTTGTCCTCGGCGAGCAGGACGCGGGCGCGGGTGATCGCGGGCGCGAGGCTCGAGGACGGGGGGGCCTGGTCGAGGAGCCGCGCGGGCGCGTCGATCCAGTGTGACGCCTCCTCCGCGAAGGCCGCGGCGGTCGTGGCCGAGAGGCCGTGCTCGCGTTCGGCGCCGAGGCGCTCGGCGGGCAGGTGCGCTTTGCCCGTGGGAATGGAGACCGTGAACGTGCTGCCTTTGCCGAGGGTGCTCGTGACGGAGACCTTGCCTTCGTGGAAGCCGACGAGCTCGCGGACGAGCGCGAGCCCGATGCCCGAGCCCTCGAACGTGCGCCCGCGCGCGCGCGGCACGCGATGAAAACGCTCGAAGAGCCGCGGCAGCTCGTCTGCGGGGATCCCCGTGCCGGAGTCGCGCACCACGAGCTCCACCTGCTCGCCCTTCCAGCGGAGCGAGACCTCGATCGTCCCCTCGAACGTGAATTTGAAGGCGTTCGAGACGAGGTTCGAGACGATCTTCTCCCACATGTCGCGGTCGACGTGGACCGGCTCCGGGAGCGGCGGGCAATCGACGACGAAATGGAGCCCGGCCCGCTCGACGACCGAGCGGAAGGTATTCGCGAGCTCCGCCGTGAAGGCGGCGAGGTCGGTCGGCTCGTGAGCCACCTGCACGGCCGCGGCCTCGATCCGCGAGAAATCGAGCAGGGCATTGACGAGCCTGAGCAGCCGGCGCGCGTTGCGCCGCACGACCTCGATTTCGTGGCGCTGCTCGGCCGAGAGCGGGCCATGCGCGCCGTGCAGCAGCTCCTCGACCGGTCCCAGCATGAGCGTGAGCGGCGTGCGGAACTCGTGGCTCACGTTGGAGAAGAAGCGGGTCTTGAGCTCGTCCAACCGGCTGAGCTTCTCGTTCGCGATACGGAGCTCCTCATTGGCCCGCTGGATCTCCTGGGCGCGGTGGTAGAGCTCCTCCTCCATCCGGTGCGCGCGCGACCGCTCCGCCTCGACGATCCGGCGCTGTTCGCCGCCGAGTTGCCTCAGGTGGACGAACTCGGTCACGTCCTCGCCGCGGTGGAGGACGTGCGTGACCCGCCCGTTCTCGTCGAGGACCGGCGTATTCGTCGGGCTGTAATACCGCTCGGTGAAGCCCCCGCCCTCCGATTCGGGCACGCGAATGTCGTACTTCTGCACGGCCATCGTGTCGGCGACCCCGGTCGCGAAGACGCGCTCGAGCGAGGCCCGCAGGTTGCGCATGCCCGTGGCGTTCGGATCGTCGGGGTTATCCGGAAAGACGTCGAACAGGTGGCGGCCGAGGATCGCCTCGCGCGTGACCAGCCTCGTGCGCAAAAAGGCGTTGCTCGCGGCCACGAGGGTGAGGCTCGCGTCGACGACGAAATAACTCTCCGGCGCGGACTCGAAGAGCGCGCGAAAGTCGGGCAGGCGCGCCGAGGAGCGCCCGCGTCGGTCGCGCGAATCGCGCTCGTCGGGGCCGATCCTCGGACGTTGCCGTCGCGCGGAGGAGAATGTGGCTCGCCCAGGCATATCGTCGTCCTGATGCGCCGCTCGTGCGCTGTCGCTCGGCCGCGCCTCCGTGCGCGTCGGGTACGAACATTGCGCACGGCGTGGACGATTCGACGCTCTTGCACGATCCCTTCCAACCCGGCCCCGGAACAATCGGGAGAACTCGACACCGGCGTGACCATCTGCCAGAGTCCGGGCGGCCGCCCTCGACGTGTGTGGTCGCTCGGCGTGATTTCCGTCAGGAGGATCTTTCGTATGCGCTTCGGTTCCGTGCTCGCGTTCGTCCTGCTCGTCCCCGCGTCATTCGGGCTGCTCGGCTGCGGCGCCGGGCCTCATCACGGCTCTCGCGGCGCGCCGCACCAGGCGATCCGCCACATCACCGTCGTCGGCCAGGGCGAGGCCAAGGGCAGCCCCGACATCGCGCGCACGAGCCTCGGCGTCGAGGCCTCGGCCGCGACGGTCGAGGAGGCGATGAACCAGACGAGCGCGCGGATGAAGGCGATCATGGGCGCGCTGAAGAAGCTCGGGATCGAGGACAAGGACCTGCAAACGGCGAATTTCTCGATTCAGGTCGAGCGACCCTACGTCGAGCCGCCGATGCCCATGCCCGCGGCCGCGCCTTCGCCCGCCGCGCCGCCCGCGCCGGCCGTGAAATACCGCGTCAGCAACACGGTGGAGGTGACGATCCGCGACGTGTCGAAGGCGAGCCAGGTGCTGCAGGCGGCCGTCGACGCGGGGGCGAACAACGTGTGGAGCGTGAGCTTCGGCATCGACGAGACGAAGCCGCTCGAGGCCGCGGCGCGGGAGAAGGCGGTCGCGGACGCGAAGGCGCGCGCCGAGGCGCTGGCGAAGCTCGCGGGGCTCGAGCTCGGGCCGGTGATCAGCGTGAGCGAGGTGATCGGCCGCGGCCCGATCGGCCCCATGCCGATGTTCGCGTCGGCCGAGGCGAAATGGGGCGGCGGCGGCCCGCCCCTCGCGCCGGGCGAGGTGACGTATTCGACCTCGATCGAGGTCGTCTTCGGCATCAAGAAGGCGCCCGCGCCTGCCGAGGCGAAGGACGACTGATCTCAATCGGCGCCGCGCGGCCGGCCGAGCAGGGTCGCGAGCAGGATCGCGCGGCGCACGTCGGAAGGTTTTTCCAAACGAACCAGCGGCGCGCGTCGGGCGAGCCGGCGCGGCTCGGGGGCGACGGGCGAGGGCGGCTCGGGGGTCCCTTCGAGCGTGCTCGGGACCTCGGGCAGCATCTCTTCGAGCGCGGACGCCCGCGGCGGGAGTTTTTCCAGCGAGACTGGGCGCGCGGGGATCTCCTCCAGCGATCGATATTCGGGGTGGGCCCGCGCGGGCAGGGGGCGCGACGGGGATGGCAACCTCTGCCGCGAGGCCTCCGCCACGGCGCGCCTGTGCTCCACGAACGCCTGCTCGGCGCGCTTTTGAGCCTTCTGGGCGGCCCGCGCGAACAGCGCGGGCAGGAGCGGCACCAGCAAAAAAAACATCAGGATGAGCAGCGAGACGAGCGCGTCCACGGCTCACCTGCGCGTCTGCCCGATGGCGGGCCTGACGTCGCTCGACACGTCGTTCGCGACCGAATGCCGCATGGACGTGTCCGCCTCGAGGTTCCGCATCCGGTGATAATCGAAGATGCCGAGGTTCCCCGAGCGGAACGCCTCGGCCATGGCGCGCGGCACGTCCGCCTCGGCCTCCACGACCAGCGCCCGCATCTCCTGCTCCTGGGCCACGGCCATCGCCCGGCGCTCCTCCGCCTTGGCCTGCGCGATCTGTTTGTCCGCGTTCGCCTGGTCGATCTGCAATTTCGCGCCGATGTTCGCGCCCACGTCCACGTCCGCGATGTCGATCGAGAGGATCTCGAACGCCGTGCCCGCGTCGAGCCCGCGCGCGAGGATGTTCTTCGAGATGTGATCGGGGTTCTCCAGCACCTCCTTGTGGCTGCCGGCCGAGCCGATGGTGCTCACCATTCCCTCGCCGACACGCGCGATGATCGTCTCCTCCCCGGCGCCGCCGACGAGCCGGTCGAGGTTCGCGCGCACCGTGACGCGGGCGATCGCGATGAGCTGGATGCCGTCCTTCGCGACCGCGGCGACCCGCGGCGTCTCGATCACCTTCGGCAATACGGACATCTTCACGGCCTCGAGCACGTCCCGGCCGGCGAGGTCGATCGCGGCGGCGCGCTTGAGCGGGAGCTGGATGTTCGCCTTGTCCGCCGAAATGAGGGCATTGACCACGCGCTCGACATGGCCACCCGCGAGGTAATGCGCCTCGAGGTCGTTCGTGGACACGTCGAGCCCGGCCTTCACCGCGCTGATCCGCGCATTGACGACGGTGCCCGGCGGCACCCTTCGGAACCGCATGCCGACGAGCGACGACAAACCCACGTACGCCCCCGAGGCCCACGCCGCGATCCAGAGCGGCACGGGGACCAGATAGAGGACGACGAACAGGCCCACGAGCACGAGGGCGACGATCCCGATGATCCCGAGCTCCACGCCGAACATGTGATCACCCCTTTTCTTTCTCGAAAGCGCGGCGGACGACGACGTGGCTCCGCTCCACGCGGAGGACTTCGAGCGCCGTGCCGGCCGGAATGAATTCACCCTCGGAGATCGCATCGACCCGCGCGCCCGTGATCTCCGCGACGCCCGAGGGGCGCAGCGGCGAGGCCGCCTTGCCGAGGTCGCCGGGCAGGATCGCGTCGAGGGGCGAGGGCTCGAAGGGGAGCGCGTGATCCGGGTGCCCCGTCTCGAGGACGAGCCGCCGACCGAACGGCAATCGCGGGAGGAACCGCAAGAGGAGCGCGGCCCCGACGAGCGTGACGGCGAGCGCGACGGCGACCTGCGCGGCGGCCGAGACGATACCCGCCGTGGTCACGCCCGCGCCGACGAAGCTCATCCCGAGCCCCGCGAGCAAGGCCGCCACGCCGAGGACGCCTGCCAGGCCAAACCCGGGGATCACGAAGATCTCCAGCAAGAGGAGCGCGATCCCGCCGCCCACGAGCGCGAGCTCCTCCCAGCCCACGAGCGCGATGATCGCGTGCGACCAGAAAAACAGGGCGAGGCAAACGAGCCCGACGATGCCTGGCGCGCCAAACCCCGGGGTGCGGATCTCCACGAAGAGCCCCAGCATGCCGAGCCCGAGCAGGAGCGAGCTGACGGCGGCCGAGGTCGAGAACCGGACGAGCTTCTCCGCCCAGTTCGGGGTGAGCGAACGAATCTCCGCGTCGGACAAACCTCGTTCGGCCAGGACCTCGTCGAGGGTCTCGGCGCGATAACTGGCGGCGCCGAGCGCGAGCGCCTCGTCGGTCGTCAGGGTGAGCAGCTTGCCTTTCGCGACGACGTCCGGGACCTCGACGTCCTCGTCGACCATGGCCTCGAAGAGCAATGGCTCCCGGCCGCGCGCCTCCGCGGTCGCGCGGAACTCTTTGCGTACGTACGAGGTCGCCTTCTCGCCGGCGGGCGCGGCTTGCCCCTGGGGACCGGCGAGCACGGGCGCCGCGGCCCCGATCGTCGCGCCCGTGGTCATGGCGATGTCCTCGGCCGCGAGCGCGATGAGCGCGCCCGCAGAGATCGCCCGCGGCGAGATGAAGGCGACGGTCGGGACCTTCGCGCCGAGCAGGGCGTCTCGAATGACGACGGCCGCGTCCACGCGCCCGCCGAAGGTGTCGATCGGCAAGACGAGCGCGGCGGCGCCGGCCTGCTCGGCTTCACGCACGGCGCGCTGCACGTAGGGCGCGAGGCCATTGTCGATCTCGCCACGAATGGGCGCGACGTACACGATGGGCCTCTCCGCCTGCCCACGCGCGGACGCGCCGAACAGGAGCGCCCAGCAAGCGAGCACGAAGACCCAGGCGCGACGTCGAGACCACGAGCCGCCATTCACCACGGAAACCCCCGCTGTGAGGCTAGGGCTCCCGGGGCGCGGCGGTAGGGGGATTCGGGCGAGGAGAGGGCGTCAGCGCGCAGGCTCGGCCGACGCCGGGCGCTCGTCGAGGTGCACGACGTCCTTCGTCGCCGCGTCGAGCCAGGCCCGCAGGCCGGCCTCGTCCGCGGGCAGGTCGTCGCCCCAGAGCCGCACCGTCCCGTCCTGGCCCGTCGTGACGAGCGTCCGGCCGTCCGGCGCGAAGGTGACCGAGGAGACGCCACCCGCGTGCCCCACGAGCGGCCGATCCTCGTGGCTCTGGAGGTCCCAGATGCGGACGGTGCCGTCGAGGCTCGCCGAGGCGATCCGCTTGCCGTCGGGGGAGATCGAGACGCTCTCCACGGTTTTCCCGTGCCCGCGCAGGATGTCCCGGCCCTTTCCGGTCGCCGTCTCCCAGAGCCGCACGGAGGGCTCGGAGCCGAGCGAGGCGAACGTGGCGCCGTCCGGGAAAAACACGATCTGCGTGACGCCATTGCCGCTCGCGTCGATCACCCGCCCCTTCTCGGTCGCGAGGTCCCAGAGGCCGATGGTATGGTCGGCGCTGCCCGAGGCGAGGGTCTTTCCGTCGGGCGAAAACGCGACGGCGCGGACGGGGCGCTCGTAGGTGCCGAGCGTCTTCGCTTCTTTCGTCGCGAACCGATAGATGCGCACGCTCCTGTCCGCGCCGCCCGTCGCGAGCGCCGCGCCGTCCGGCGAAAAGGCGAGCGCCTCGACGGGTTTGTCGTGCTCGTAGAGGACCTCGGCCTCGCCGGTCGCGACGTCCCAGAGCCGGACCTTCCTGTCGGCGCCGCCCGAGGCGAGGCGCTTTCCGTCCGGTGAAATGGCGATCCGCGCGACGCGCCCCGCGTGGCCCCGCCAAACCCGCGGCGCCTCGCCCGAGCCCGCGAGGGAGGTGATACGCACGGCGCCGTCCTCGCCCGCCGAGGCGACGGCATTGCCGTCCGGAAAGACGCGCAGATCGCTCACCTTGCCGCCATGTCGATCGACGACGCGGGGCGCGCCGGAGGTGAGGTCGAAGAGGCGGATCGTGCCGTCGTTGCCCGCCGAGACGACGCGCTTGCCGTCGGGCAAGAAGCTCGCGCTCGTCGCTGCGCCGTCGTGCTCGCCGGCCACGCGATCGACCTGCGCGCCGAGCTCCCAGACCCGCATCGTCTGGTCGAACCCCGCCGCGGCGAGGCGCTTGCCGTCCGGCGAGAAGGCGACGCCGTGGAGCCCGAGCCAATCCTGGAACCCGCCGAGCGTCCGGCGTTGCCCATTGGCGATGTCCCACAAGACCACGTTCTTGTCCTGCCCCACCGCGGCGACGCGGCTGCCGTCGGGGGAGACGGCGAGCGTCTTGATCTCGCCGCCATATTGACCGAGCAGCCGGGTCGCGCCATTCGAGAGGTCGGCGTGGCGCACCGCGCGGTCCTTCGAGCCGGAGACGAACGCCGCGCCGTTCGGCAAGAAGGCGAGGGCCGTGACCTCCTTCGTGTGCCCGGGGAACGTGCGCAGCGCGCCTTTCGAGGTGCTCCAGAGCCGCACCGAGCCGTCGGCGCCGCCCGTGATCACGGACGCCCCGTCGCTCGAGACGGCGATGCTCGTGCAGACCGAGGTTTGTCCCGAAAAGCTGCGGCTCGTGTCGGTCGCGAGGTCCCAGACGACGAGCTTGCCCTTCTCGACGAGGACGAGCACGCGGCTGTCGCCGGAGAAGACCGCGCCGCGGCTCATCTCGACGCCGTTGTTCACCGCGACGCGTTTGCCCGTCCCGGAGGCGACGTTCCAGAGAAAGACGCCGTCGTCGAAGCCCTGCGAGGTGATCCATTGCCCGTCCGGCGAGAACCGGATGCTGGTCACCCATTGCTCGTGGCCCGAGAGCACGCGCGAGGTGCCCGCGGCGAGGTCCCAGAGCCGCACGGATTTGTCCTTGCCGCCCGTGGCGAGGAGCTTTCCGTCGGGCGAATGCGCCACGGCCCAGACCTCGTCGCCGTGCCCCGAGAGGGCCTCGTGTGTGCCCGCTTCGACGTCCCAGATGCGCACGGTGCGGTCGTCGCTCCCCGTGGCGAGGGTGCGACCGTCGGGCGCGAATGCGACGGCGTTGATGCCGCCGGCGTGCCCCCGAAAGACCCGGCCGATGCCCCGCGAGAGCGCGTCGGCCGCGAGCGTGCGCGCCGCCGAGAAACGCGGGCTCTTCGGCGAGAGCGTCTTCAGCCACGCGATGGCCTGGCTCGGGTCCCGGTCCATGAGGCCGCGGGCCTGCGAGATCGTGAGCTCGTCGGCGCGCTTCGTGGCCTCGGCCTGCTTCTGCTGGGCTTCGAGGCGTTGCGCCTGGGCCTCGGCCTCCTGCCGCTGCGCCTCGATTTCGTTCGCCAGCGCCCGGTTCCGCTCCTGGATGATTCGATGCAGGCTGAGCACGCCGACGACCGTGAGGGCCACGACGCCGGCGAGGCCCACGAGCAGCGGCGTCCGGCGGCGCTGAATGAAGCGTCGGACGATCTCGCCCTTCGAATACGTGTGTGCCGCGACGAACTGGCCCATCTGAAAGCGGCGCAGGTCGTCCGCGAGCTCCTTGGCCGTCGGATACCGTTGGGCCGCCTCGCGGGCCATGGCTTTCTCCACGATGGCCAGGAGATCCTCGGGGAGCCCCTTTTGCCGCTCGGCGAGCGGCACGGGCGGCGCTTCGAGGACCTTGATGGCGACGTCGATCACGTCGCCGCCCGGGACGTCGTACGGGGCCACGCCGGAGAGCGCGCGGTAGAGCAGCGCGCCGATCGCATACACGTCGGCGCGCTCGTCCACGGGCTTCGCCGAGGCCTGCTCGGGGGGCATGTACGCGGGCGTGCCCATGATGGCGCCGACCGAGGTCAAATGGGCGCTGACCGATTTTTCGCCCGAGACGGCGGGCCGGGGTTTGCCCGAGAGGGGCTCGGAGAGGTCGTCGTTCAGGTCCTTGGCGAGGCCCCAATCGATGACGACGGTCTCGCCGAACCGACCCACGAGGACATTGGCGGGCTTGAGGTCGCGATGGACGATCCTCTGGCTGTGGGCATAGGCCATCGCGTCGGCGACGGCGAGCAGGTGCGGGAGCAGGGCGAGGCGCTCTTCGAGCGTGCGGGCCTCGTCCATCACCTCGCCGAGCGGCTTGCCCGAGATGAGCTTCATCGCGAAGAAGGGCTCGCCCGTCGGCCAGCGCCCAGCCTCGTGCACGGGGACGATCGAGGGGTGCTGGAGGCGCGCCGTGATGATCGCCTCGCGCACGAACCGCTCGGCCTCGCCCTCGTTCGTGGAGAGCAGCTCCTTGATGGCCACGGTACGCTTGAGCCGGGTGTCCTGAGCTTTCAGGATGCGGCCGATCCCGCCCTCGGCGAAGACGCCGCTCACCGCGTACGCCGTGCGCGGGACGACGGGGAGCGAGGCGGGGGTGAGCGCGGGGCGCGCCGGAGGTGGCGGCGGAGGTGGCGCGTCGCGGAAGGATGCGATCTCCGCGTCCGAGATCTCGAGCTCGTCGATCGACATCCTGTCTTTGGGAGGGCTCTCGGGCACGGGAGGAGCCTATCCGATTTACGTTTGGCCGGCACGGGGGAGCGTCGCGGCGTGGTCGTGCTCCGGCGGAGCGGAGCCTCCCCGGGACGTCCCGGTCAAGAGGGCTCGGCGCGCTCCTTGAGGCTCCGGAGCGGCTTACCGTCCATGACGCGCTGGAGGAGCGCGGGCCAGTCCTTCCATTCGGTGCCGAAGAGCCGATCCATCGTGGCGGCCTGGAAGCTGTAATGGCCTGTCCAGCGGGCGTGGTGGAGCGCGTGATAGACGAAGGGGTTCGCGTTGATCGATTTCCACCGGATGCCCGCGACGGAGCGCGTGAGCTCCACGTTCGAGTGACCGACGATGTTGCCGCCGATGTTGACCATCAGATAGGCGGTCCAGCCCCAGAAGCCGATCGGCGCCACGTACGACATGGCGAGCGGGATCCCGGCATATCCGATCATCCAGGCGCAGGCCTCGACGAAGTGCATCGATTGGCCCGTGAGCGGCGTGGTCACCTGGGAGCGATGATGCCACCGGTGAAACCGCACGAGCGCCCGGTGGTGCATGGCCCGATGCAGGCCGTAATAATAAACCTGAAAGCTCGCGCTCACCGCGAAGAACGTGAGGCCGTCCCGCAGGAGCGAGGTCTCGCCGAAACGCACGAGGCCCGAGGAGAGGACGGCCGTGAAGGTCGTCACGGCGACCACGAGGAAGACGAGGTTCCCCACGAGCTCGAAGCGGTACTGACCCTCGGCGAGGGGGACGGCGAAGACGCGGCGGTGCGGGAGCAGGCGCTCGAGCGCGAATCCGATCGGGACGTTGAAGAGCGTCAATCCCCCGAAAAAGGCGAGCATCAGCAAGGCCAGCTCGGGCAAGGAGGCCTCTGCAAGGATGTCGGGCATGTTCCATCCGTAGCGGCAAGGCGGCGCACATTCAAGACGTCCGGGTCGCGCTGGCGAAAAATTTACCGGGAGGGTTCAAAGTTCCATGAGGGAGCGGCGTCCAATCCCTGCGCTCGACGTGATGGCGCCCTTCCGGCGCGCCTCGTCGATGTCGTGATCCTTTGCCCTATCGGGAGGCATGCCCCCATGTCCGCCACGCGAGACAACTCCGTCCTTTTTTCGCTGAATCAGCTCCTTTCCCTGCACGAGGAGGCCGTGCGCGCGGAGGAAGAGGCCGCGCGGGCGCGCGTCGAGGCCGAGCGAACCGCGCGTGAAGACGCGGCGCGGCGCGAGGCGGAAGCTTTGATGCAAAAGGCGCGCGAAGAGGCCGAGCGAATCGCGCGTGAAGAGGCGGCGCGGCGCGCGGAGGCGGCCAGGCTCGAGGCGCTCCGGCTCGCCGAGGTGGAGCGCGCGCGCGCCGAGGTCGAGACGCAAGCGCGCCTCGAGATGATGCGCAAGGCCGACGAGCACGAGCGCGCGCTCGCGGCGCTGCGCGAGGACGAGAAAAAAAAGAAGCTGAAGCGCGCCCTCGTCTCGTGCGTGCTCGGCGCCGCGGCGCTGATCGGCGGCGGAATGGGCCTGTATTTCGGCAAGATCAAGCCGGACCAGGACGCGCTGCTCGCGAGCCAGGCGGCCGACGCGGCGGCGACACGCGAGGAGGCGGCGAAGCTCCGGGCGAAGCTCGACGCGGACGCCAAGCGAATGGACGAGGTCGCGCGGCGATTGGAGGAGGAGAAACAAAAGGCGCGCGAGCTCGAGGAGAAAAAAAACGCGGCGAACGAGGCCCCCCCCACGCGCCCCGGCCGTCCGGGCACCGGGCCGAAGCCGAACGAGGGCCCCAAGACGGGCGGCGGCAAGTGCGAGCCCGGCGATCCGGGCTGCGGCATCGACGGCACGCGTCTCTTCTAGCCTAACCCGTATTGCGCATCCCCGCGGCGATCCCGTTGATCGACAGCAGGATCGCCCGGTCGCAATGCCCGTCCCCCGCGCGCTTCCGCCGGAGCAGCGCCACCTGCAAGAACGACATCGGGTCCACGTAGGGGTTGCGGAGGTCGATCGACCTCTGCAACGTGGGGTTCCCATCCAGCAATCGTTTCACCCCGAAGAGACGGCGAATCCATTGCACGGTGCGCGCGTGCTCGTCCTGGATGCGGGGCCAGATGGCCTTGCGGGTGGCGGGCGCGGCGAGGGCCGCGTAACGAGCGGCGATCTCCATGTCGCTCTTCGCGAGCACCATTTGCACGTTGTCGAGCACGGTCCGGAAGAAGGGCCAGCGCCTCGTCATTTCGACGAGCAGCTCCTCGCCGCCTTCGTGTCGCGCGAAGGCCTCGAGCGCGCTGCCGACGCCATACCAGCCAGGCAAGATCGCCCGCGTCTGCGTCCAGCCGAAGACCCACGGGATCGCCCGCAGCACCTCGAGGCCGCCCGACTTGCGCTTGCTCGGGCGCGAACCGATCGGCAAACGCGCGATCTCGTCGACCGGCGTCGCGGTGGTGAAGAAATCGACGAAACGAGGGTGCTCCCAGACGAGCCCGCGATAAACACGCCGCCCCTCCTCCGCGAGCTCCTCGAAGGCCTCGGCATAACGACGCTCGTCCTCGTCCGAGGGGCGCTCCTCGGCGCCGAGGGTGTGCAGCAAGGCGCCGCCGACCACGAGCTCGAGCGTACGCAAGGCGAGCTCGGGGCGCGCATACTTGTGATCGAGCGCCTCGCCCTGCTCCGTCGCCTTGTACCGCCCGGCCACGCTGCCCGCCGGCAGCGCCAGGATCGCCTGCTGCGCCGGGCCTCCGCCCCGCGCCACGGACTCGCCGCGGCCATGAAACACCCGGAGCGCGATGCCCGCCTCGCGCGAGACCTTCGTGAGCTCGGTCTGCGCCTTGCGGAGCGCGAAGGCCGCCGCGAGGAGCCCGACTTCCTTGCCCGAGTCGCTGTAGCCGACCATCACCTCCTGCGCGCCGCGGGCCGAGAGGTGGCGCCGATACGCGGGGTGCGCGAGCAGCTCGCGCAGGATGTTCGGCGCAGAGACGAGCGCGTCGTGTGTCTCGAAGAGCGGGACGATGTCGACCGTGACGGCATGTTTGTCGACGTCGTACAGGCCCGCGGCCCGCGCCAGCGTGAGCGCCGCGAGGATGTCGTCGGCGCGCTGGGTCATGGAGAGGATCAACGTGCGCGCCGCGCGCTCGCCGTACTCGCGCTGCGCCTCGGCGAGCTTGCGCAGCGCGGCGAGCAGGCGCGCCGCGCCGGGCGTCTCGTCGCCGCCGCCCGCGAGCCACGCCGCCGCGGCGATCGCGTCCTCCGCGGGCGCGCGGAGCTCGAGCTCGGCGATCGACAGGCCGAGGACACGCACCCGCTCGGCGAGGGCGCGCGCCCGCTTCTCCCCGGCGTTCGAGGCGTTCGCCTCGCGCAGCGTGTCCGCGACGAGCGAGAGGTCGCGATGGAGCTCCTCGCTCGTCCGGTACGCGACGCCGAGCTCGGCGTGGCTGCCGATCACGCCCGCGTGACCTCGTGAAGGCGGCGGCACGCTGCCGAGCCGCGGCATGCGTTGCCGGGCCACCTGGCGCTCCTGCTCCACGGCTTCGAGCGTCGCCGCGAGCCGAGCCTCCACGAAGCGCAGCTTGCGCCGCCACGGCTCGCCCTCGGTCTGCGCGCTCTCCTGCGCGGCCACGCCGGGCATCACGACCGCGTCGTCCGCGAGCGAGACGATGAGCGACTCCGGCACGCGCACGTGCCGCGACGACTGCGAGAGCGAGCCGCCGAGCTCGCGCACGGCCCCGATCAAGCGCCGCAGGCCGCGGGCGCGATACGCGCGGATCGCGTCCTCGACGACCTCGGGCGTCACGTTGGGGTTGCCGTCCATGTCGCCGCCGGGCCAGGCGTGGATCCGGAGCGGCGACGTCCGCGCGGCGAGCGGCTCGCCGTACGCACGTTCGAACGCGCGGCCGAGCTCCTCGCTGAGCTCGGGCAGGAGGTCCCAGAGGATCTCCTCGACGTACCAGAGGACGTTCTTCACCTCGTCGCCGACGGTGGGTTTTTCTCGACGGACCTCGTCGGTCTGCCAGAGCAAGGTGATCTCCTCGCGGATGGCGGCGCGTGCTTCCTCCTCCTCGCGAGGGAGCAGGTGGCATCGGTCGCGCTCCTCGAGGCGACGCGCGATGCGGTAGAGCTTCTCGAGCACCGTGCGCCGCGCCGCCTCGGTGGGGTGCGCCGTGAGCGTGAGCGTCACCTCGAGACGCGCGAGCGCCTCGCGCATGGCCTCGGCCGAGACGCCCGCGTCCTTCGCGGCGGTCATGACTGCCGCGAGCGAACCGCGTTGCGGCGGCTCGCCGGGGCTGCTCGCGTGGGCGCGCGCGCGCCGGATGCGGTGGTGTTGCTCGGCGATGTTGACGAGGCGGAAGTACATCGCGAAGGCGCGGAGCACGGGCTCGGCCTGCTCGATCGGCAGCGCCTCGAGCAGCCGCACGAGCTCCTGCTGCGCCTCCTCTCTCTCCGCGCGTGGGCCCCGACGCCTCTGGATCGAGAGCTTGCGGATCACCTCCTCCACGGCGAAGAGCGCCTCGCCCTCCTGTTCGACCAGCACCTCGCCGAGCAGGCGACCGAGGAAACGGACGTCGGAGCGGAGCGGAGCGTCGACTTCGCGGCTCATGACCTGGAGTGTACGCCGAGGGGAGGCGGAAGAAGACGACCAACCATCGAATCGGTGTTTCCCAGGGAATCCGTGACCACGAGGCGAATCGTTGGTGGTGCACGGATCGTCTTGCCGATGGGCTCGATCGGCCCGACGTGTTCACGGCCGGCGCGTCAGGGACAGCGCCGGACGCACGCATCCGGGGCGCGGGCCCCAGGGGGAGGGAAACCATGAAAAAGACGTTGGCTCGGGTGTTGTTCGGGCTCGGGCTCTCGGCGCTCGTCGCGCCCTCGGCCGCGGAGGCGCAGGCGCCGCCCCGGGCCTCCATTCGTTCGATCACGGCGCTCGGCACCGGGTGCCCGTCGGGTTCCGTGACCGCGATCCTCACGCAGGACCTGGGGATGCTCGTCTTCGTCAACGGTGCTCTCTCGGTCGAAGCCGGGCCCGGCGTGTCGCCCTCGGAGCAACGGGTGTTTTGCCAGGTGATGATCGATCTCGATCACACGCCCGGCTACTCGTACGCCGTGTCGAGCGCGTACGGATACCGCGGCTACGCGGAGCTCGACGCCGGCGTGACCGCGACGCTCGACGTGGAGCGGTACTTCACGGGTGAGCTCGGCACGAACCCGGTGCAGTCGACGCTGCGTGGACCGTTCGCGGCTCGTTTCCACGTGCGCGAGCCGCCCGAGGCCGTGGGTCCGTTCTCGCCGTGCGGGGCCTCGCGGCCGCTCAACATCCGCACCGCGCTGAACGTGAGCACCATCGGCAACCCCGGGGCCTCGGGCCGTGTCCGGCTCACGCCGATGTGGGGCGCGCAGCACCTGCAGTTGCACTGGAGGCGCTGCTCGTAACGCGGCGGCTCGCGCCACGCGCGCGGCGCCTACTTGGCCTTCGACCTGGCCTGGATGGGCAGCCGCGCCGTGGCGAGCGTCGCGCCGCCGTCGTCGAAGACGCGCACCTCGAGCTCGCCGGTGTCGCCCGCCTGCATCGTGTTGTAGCCCCACGTGCGGTACGACCACGAAGGCTCGACCGTGAGGTCGAGCGGCGTGCGGACCTTGCCGTTCACGAGGAAGTCGATGTGCACCTTGCGCTGGTCCTGCGATCGGTTGCGCAGCTTGAGGTGCGCGTAGACGCGTGTCCCGGGAGGCGCGACGTCGAGCGTGTCGACGGGCTCCTTCTTCTGCACGTCGGACGTGAGCGTGAGCTGCAAGAGCTCGAGCGAGGGGCGCTCGCTCGGCGTCGCGGGCGGAGCGGCGGGCGCGGACGACGACGACTGCCAAGGTACCGTGCCCTGTGCGTCCGTGACGCCGGCGTCGACGGGCGCGCTCGCGTCGGGGTTCTGCGCGCCGACGGCGGAGCCCTCGGGACAACCCGCGAGGGCGAACATCGAAGCGGCGAGCGTGGCGAGGTGCAGAGAGCGGTTCACTGCGCGCGATCCTCGTAGGGGTTGTGGAGCTCGACGGGCGCCTGCTGGCGGACGCGCAGCTTCATGTTGATGAGCTCGACGCCGAGCGAGAACGCCATCGCGAAGTAGACGTAGCCCTTGTTGATGTGCTGGCGCATGCCCTCGGCCACGAGCAGCACGCCGATGAGCAGGAGGAAGCTCAGCGCGAGGATCCGCATGCTCGGGTGACGGTTGACGAAGCGGCCGATCGCCCCGGCGAAGAGGAGCATCACGAAGACGGCGATCACCACGGCCGTGGCCATGATGCTGAGGTGCTTCGCCATGCCGACCGCGGTGATCACCGAGTCGAGCGAGAAGACGATGTCGAGCAGGACGATCTGCGCGACGGCCGAGGCGAAGGAGATGTGCTTGACGGGCGCGCCGTCCTTCTGGGTGTCGACCTCGAGGCGCTCGAACATCTCGTGCGTGCTCTTCGCGATCAAGAACAGGCCGCCGCCGAGCAGGATGAGGTCGCGCGCGGAGAACGCGTGGCCGAGGAGGGTGAAGAGATCACTCTTCAAGCCCATCACCCACGAGATCCCGAAGAGCAGGCCGAGGCGCATGAAGAGCGCGAGCGCGAGGCCGAGCGAGCGAGCCGTGGGCTGCTGCTTCGGCGGCAGCTTGTTCGTCATGAGCGTCAGGAAGACGATGTTGTCGATCCCGAGCACGACCTCGAGACCCGTCAACGTCGCGAGGCTCGCCCAGCTATCGGCTTGCTTGAAGATTTCGAGGCCGCTCATGGCGCGCTGGCTCTAGCACGACGGCCAAGCGGCTGCCGGGCGACCTCGTGCCGCGGCGGGATCACGCGTTCACGTCAAGCGGAAGGCGCGAGCCGCGCGCGCTCCTCGATCTCCAGGTGGAAGGCGCGGAAGATCGACTCCTCGGGCCAGGGCGGCGCGCCCGCGAGCAGGCGCGTGGCCTTGTCGTTGTCGCCGCGGTCGATCGCCACGATCGCGGCCGCGTACCGCATCGCCCAAAAGACGAGCGGGCTGTTCTCGCTCGCCCTCTCGAGCAGCTCGTCGTCGCCGGGCTCGCTCTGGTGCGCGAAGGCGCGCGCGAGCGCGAACGCCGCGGAGCGCAAGCCGAGGACACGCTCGCGGAGCACGCCCCTGGAGCGCGGCAAGGGCAAACGCACGAGGCGGCGGGCTTGATCGAGCGCGGCGTCGCGATCACCCTCGAACGTGAGGAGGAGCGTGTCGAGGAAGAGGCGGTGCTCGATCGCCGCCTCCCACACGGGCCCTCGCTCGGCGGTCGCGAGCGCGGCGCGCGCCTTGTCGATCCAGCCACACGCGGCGAACGCCGTGGCCGCCATGAGGGGCGCCATCGTGGCCGGGTAGGGGACCCGCTCGAGCGAGCCCGCCCAGCTCCGCAAGACCGCGATGACGTCTCCCGATCGAAGCACGCGCCGCAGGCGCCTGCGCGACAGCCACCGGCCGATCCAGGCGACGGCGAGGATGCCGAGCACCACGGCGGCGACGAGCGGTTCGTGCAGGGCAAACCGCAGGCCTGCGGCGACGAGGGCGGCGGACGCGACGAACGCGACCCACCGGAAGGCGCGACCCTCGCGTGGCTCGTCGTTGCCCGGGGACAGAAAATCCACGACGACCGTAGCGTACGGCCAGTCCTGAGGAGAGCAACCCCCCGCGGGCCGAGCAGGGACAAAAGCAAAAGGGCCCGCCACACCCGCTTCCTGCTACCGTTGCTCCCTTCCGGGCCTGGCGGGGTTCACAGTGCGCTGTCGGCGGACCCACAACGGGACGGGTCCCGAACGGCCACAGTGGTACTGCATCGAGACGCGCCTGTCGAGCGCCCGCCCGAAAAAAGATCGGGGCGCGGCCGTACGCATGGGGTTGCTCGGCGCGCGGGGCCACTTTTCGTTCGCGCGAGCTCGGGGCGCGTGGTAGCCGCCGCACCGTGAATCAACGGGCTTCCGGATCGGGGCGGTCGTCGGGGCGGCGGGTGCTCGTGCTCGGGTCGGGCGCGCGAGAGCACGCCCTGGCGAGGGCACTCGCGCGGTCGAGCACGACGGCGGAGGTCCTCGTGGCGCCGGGCAACGCGGGGACCGTGAGCGAAGGCGGAGAGGGCACGGCGCCGATCCACAACGCTTCGATCGCGCGGCTGGAAGCCGCCCCGGTCGTCGAGCTCGCGCGTCGGGAGAGCGTGGACCTCGTGGTCGTGGGCCCGGAGGGGCCGCTCTGCGCGGGCGTGAGCGACGCGCTCGAAGCGGCGGGGATCGCGGTCTTCGGGCCGAGCGCGGAGGCCGCGCGGCTCGAGGGCTCGAAGGCGTTCATGAAGCAGTTCGCCGCGCGGCACCGGATCCCCACGGCGGACTTCGCCATCGTGACGGACATGGCCGGCGCAGAGGCCGAGATCCGGCGGCGCGGCGCGCCCGTGGTCGTGAAGGCCGACGGCCTCTGCGCGGGCAAGGGTGTCGTCGTCGCGCAGACGGAAGCCGAGGCGATCGAGGCGGCGCGCGCCATGCTCGTCGAGCGTCGCTTCGGCGACGCAGGGAGCGTGGTCGTGATCGAGGAGGCGCTCGTCGGCGAGGAGGCGAGCGTCCTCGCGGTCACCGATGGGAGCGCGCTCTTCGTGCTGCCCGTCGCCCGCGATCACAAGCGCGTCTTCGACGGCGACCAGGGCCCCAACACGGGCGGCATGGGCGTGTTCGCGCCCTCGCCGCACGTCGGCCCCGAGCTGCTCGCGCGGGTCGAGCGAGAGATCTTGCGGCCGACGATCGACGGCATGCGCGCGGACGGACGACCGCTGCGCGGCGTGCTCTTCGCGGGGCTGATGATCACGCCCGCGGGGGAGCCGATGCTGCTCGAGCACAACGTCCGCTTCGGCGATCCCGAGTGCGAGGCGCTCGTCGCGCTCCTCGATGGAGACCTCGCCGCGATGTGCGCGTCGGTCGCGAGCGGCGAGCTCGATCCCACGGCGGTGCGGGTCGCGCCTGCGCGGAGCGCGGTCGTCGTGGTGCTCGCGGCGGCGGGGTATCCGGCCGCGCCCCGCGCGGGGGACGTGATCCGCGGGCTCGACGCGGCGGCCGAGGTGCCGGGCGTGGCCGTGTTTCATGCGGGCACGAAGAGGACGGCCGAGGGGATCGTCACCGCCGGCGGGCGCGTCCTCGCGGTCACGGCGGTGGGCGCGTCGATCGCGGAGGCGCGGGAGCGCGCCTACGAGGCGGCGCGGCGCATCTCCTTCGCGGGCGTGCATTTCCGGACGGACATCGGCGCTTCGGTCGGCGTCGCCTCTCGGTAGCGCTCGACCGCGCGGCGTGAGGCCGTCATGCTCCTCTCCACGCCGCCGTGGATCCGATCATCGACCTCGCCGAAGGCACGGAAGAAAACACCCTCGCCCTCCTGCTCGCGGACCGGATCCGGCAGAACGTCTCCCGCTCTGCTCGGAAAAAGCAGGACTTTCGCGCGCTCCGTGGCTCCGTGCTCGTCGTCGCGCAAGACACCACGCAGACGCTGACGATGCGCTTCGATCACGGTCGGCTGACGATCCACGACGGCACCGTGGGCATCCCGTCGGTGACCCTCTGCGGCGACGAAGCCGTGCTCCGGCGCCTCGTGAACGTCGGCTTGTCCCGCTGGTTGCGGCTCCCGAGGGTGTTCTCGCGCACGCCCGAGCGGGGTACGACCCTGTGGGACGTCGGGCGCGCGATGGCGGACGAGAAGTTGACGGTTTACGGGCTTTTATCGCATCCGCGGTTGCTCCTGTTCCTGCTCCGGGTTCTGTCCGAGGAGGGTGCGGGCCGGGGGTGGCCCTTCTTCCGGGGCGCGGAGGAGCCGGACCGAAAAGAGCCGCTTTGACGGCGTTCTGCGCCATTGGTATGGCTCGAACATGGCGGTCCGACTGCGGTATCTGTCGCACGAGCTCGAAGTGCCGCTGGGCCAGTTCGTGATCGGCCGCAGCGCCGACTGTCAACTCGCGCTCGACGATCCGCTCGTATCACGCAGGCACGCGCTGCTCACCGTGCGCGGCGACGGCGTCACGATCGAGGACCTCGGCAGCCGCAACGGCGTGAGCGTGAACGGCGCGAAGATCGACGGTCCGCGCCAGCTCGCGCACGGTGATCACATCACCATCGGCGGCCAGGAGATGGCGCTCGAGAACATCCCCGAGGAGGGCCTCGTGAGTGTGCCCGAGTCGATCGCGTTCGGCCATCCGCGCAGCGCCGCGCGCTCGGCGCGCATGCCGACCGTGGCGGGCCACGAGGGCTTCGACACGCGCGAGGATTTCTGGAGTGACTACACGACGCCGGGCGTCGCGTCGCAGCAGGCCACCTCGCCGACGCCGAGCGTGAACAGCGCGAACCTCGCGGCCGGCGCCGCGCCCGCGCAGCCCGATCGCCACATCAACGCGCTGTCGCTGATCGGGAGCGTCGCGGACAAAGCGCTCGCGATGGGGCGCGCCGAGGAGGCCGAGCGCATCCTCCTGCGCTCGCTGAACGACGTGCTCGTGAAGGCGCGCGAGGGAAAGGAGCCTCCGCTCGACCTCGCGTCGACGGCGGCCACCTACGCGGCGAAGCTCGCCTCGGCGACGGGCAAAGGGAGCTGGATCGACTACATCTTCGAGCTCTACACGCGCATCGCTCAGCTCCTGCCGGGCACGGTCGTCGACGAGCTCTACTCGGCGGTGCGCAAGGTCAAGACGCTCGACATGGGCAAGATGCGGGCGTACATCGAGTCGCTCCGGAGCCGCTCGTCGAGCTTCGGCCCCAGCGAACGGTTCGTGCAGCAACGAATCGAGGGCCTCGAGCGCCTCGGTGGGCTCAAGTGAGGTTCGGGCATGCCGTTCAGGATCCGCTACCTCGCGCATGACCTCGAGCTCCCGTTCGGGGAGTTCGTCGTCGGGCGCGGGCCCGAGTGCCAGCTCGCGGTCGATGATCCGCTCGTGTCACGCAAGCACGCCGCGCTCGTCGTCGGGTCGACCGGCGTCGTCGCCAAGGACCTCGGCAGCCGCAACGGCGTCCTCGTCAACGGCGTGCGGATCGAGGGCCCACGCGAGCTCGTGCCGGGCGACAAGATCCGCATCGGCAACCAGGAGATCATCATCTACAAGACCGACGAGCCCCGCTCGAGCCCGTACGCGGACGAGGAGCATCGCCGCGCGATGCAGACGATCGGCGGCATGCAGGTCGCCGAGATCCATGCCTCCATCGAGGCCGCGGCGATCGACTCGAAGGGCGAGGTCGACATCCGGCTCAGTGGTCGATCGGAGACGTCGCGTCGCTTCCAGTCGGTCCGCCTGCTCTGCGGCGTCGCGGACAAGGCCCTCGCGATGGGCCGCGCCGACGAGGCCGAGCGGATCCTCGCCTCGCTGCTGCAGGGCATCTTGAAGCGCGCCAAGTCGGGCCAGCGCCCGAAGGGCGGCGTCGCCGAGTACGCCGCGCTCTACGCCGCGCGCCTCGCCGCCGCGACCACGAAGGGCTCGTGGATCGACTACGTGTTCGATCTGTACACGACGATCAGCGCGCCCTTGCCCGGCTCGGTGATCGACGAGCTCTACACGATCGTGCGCAAGGTGAAGGGGTACGACATCAAGTTGATCCGCGCGTACGTCGCGGAGCTGCAGCGGGTGGCGCCGCAGCTCGGTCCTGCGGACCGCTTCCTGGTGCAGCGGGTCGAGGGCCTCGAGCGGCTCGCGTCGTCGTAGGCGCCTCCGGCTTTGCTGGCGTCGCTGGTGCCTCCGTCGCGGGCGCTTCCGTCCGCTTGCGGCTCGTGCGCATGCGTTGCCAGCCGAGGTTCTTCGCCGCGGCCCGCCGGATCGCCTCGCGCAGCGCCTCGTCGGCGACGTGCTCGATCTCCGTCGCGAGCGCCTCCGGCAGCTTCACCGCGGGTGGCGTCGTGCGCAGCTCGCCCCGTGTCTTCGCGCGCTCGGGTGGGTCGACGGGGCCCACGCGGAAACGAAGCGACTCGACCGCGACGCCGCGCGCCTTGAGCTGCGCGAGGATCGGCTCGCAGAGCATCGACAGCTCCTGCGCCCACGTCGAGCTCGCCGCGCGCACGTGGAGCACGCCGCGCTCGAGCTTGACCGGCCGCGCGCGGGCCGCGATCCGCGAGCCCACGGCCGCCTCCCAGTCGCGCGCGCTCACGGGTGAGCGTGACGTGTCCGACGGCGGCGCGATCCCGCGCTCGCGGGCGAGCACCGCGACGAGCGGCTCCATCCCCCAACGCCCTCTTCCGCGCTTCAAACCAGCCTCATCGTGTCGCTGCGTTGGCCCTGCAGCGACGATCTCGGTACCGAAGGTGGGACTCGAACCCACAAGCCCGTGAGGACAGTGGATTTTGAATCCACCGCGTTTGCCATTCCGCCACTTCGGCTTGTCTTGCGGGCGGATCCTACCCACAGAGGAGGAGATCTGCAACAGCTTGGGCGGCGTGGGCGGCCAGGAGGGTCCCCCATGCTATATGCACGGCCGAAAGCGCCGAGGTCTAGATGAGCAAGTCGAAAGTCGCGATCCTCCGGACGTCCCCCGCGACCGTCCTCGAGGACTACCACCGCTTGATGAACCTGGCGGGCTACCAGGACGTCGTCGCCAAGGACGCGGACACGGCCCTCAAGGTCAACATCTCCTGGCATTTCTTCTTTCCGGGCTCGTCCACGGTGCCCTGGCAGCTCGAGGGCGTCATCCGCGCGATGAAGCGCGACGGTTACGCGAAGGACCTCATCCACGCCTGCCACAACCGCACCGTCGTCATCGACGCGCACCTCGGCGAGCGCGAGAACAAGCAGATCGACGTCGTCGAGGCCCACGGCCTGCGCAACGTCCACCTCTACGAGGGCGAGGAGTGGATCGACGTGCGCGACGCCGTCGGTGACCTTGCCAAAAAATTCCTCTGCTTGAACGAGGTCTACCCGAAGGGCTTCAGCATCCCGAAGCGCTTCATCGGGGAGAACATCATCCACCTGCCCACGGTGAAGACGCACATCTTCACGACGACGACGGGCGCGATGAAGAACGCGTTCGGCGGCCTCTTGAACGAGCACCGCCACTGGACGCACCCGGTCATCCACGAGACGCTCGTCGATCTCCTGATGATCCAGAAGAAGATCCACCGCGGCGTCTTCGCCGTGATGGACGGGACCTTCGCCGGCGACGGCCCTGGGCCGCGCTGCATGATCCCGCACGTGAAGAACGTGATCCTCGCGTCGGCCGATCAGGTCGCGATCGACGCGGTCGCGGGCAAGCTCATGGGCTTCGACCCGCTGAAGGATCTGAAGTTCGTCCGCCTCGCGCACGACCTCGGCCTCGGCTGCGGCGACGTGCGCGACATCGAGATCGTCGGCGACGTCGATGCCTTGAACGACAAGTGGGACTTCCAGGGTCCGTTCAAGGAGATGACCTTCGCCTCGCGCAACCAGCACCGGATCTACTGGGGCCCGCTGAAGAAGCCGGTCGAGTGGTCGCTGAAGACGTGGCTCGCGCCGTGGGCCTACGTCGCTTCGGTCGCGTACCACGACGCGTTCTGGTACCCGATGTACGCGCAGAAGAACGTGCAGCGCGTGCTCGCGAGCGAGTGGGGTCGGCTCTTCGCGAACTGGGGCAAGGTGCAGCCCGACGCCGAGGGCCGCGGCTACCCCGACGTCGGCGAGGTGAGCCCCGAGCTCATCCGGATCGGCCTCAAGCACTTCCTCGAGGCGTTCCGCCTCATCGGCATGGCCGTCGCCGAGTCGCCCGAGCTCAAGAGCCGCAAGCTGCGCCAGGAGCGCGAGGCGGCGCGCAGCGAGCACCCCTGAACCAGCCGACCCTCTCCCCTCTCCACGCCGTGGAGAGGGGCGAGGTCAGAGCAGCGGCCCCCCGTTTCCGCTCTCCGTCGACCCATTCCCGCCGAGCGGACCGCCCGTCAGGTTGATCGTCTCGGCCATCGAATTCGGGCCGGCTCTCCCCCCGCCGTCGGCGCGACGCACGAGCTCGAAGGCTGCCATGGGCGAGCTCGTATTCACGTGCACGGGCACGCAATCGAACCAATCCCTGGCGACGTCGAATGCGCCGCGGTTGAGCAGGATCTGGTTCTTCGCGGCCGAGGCCTGGAGGATCGCCGCCGCGCGCGGGACCTCGCCGAGGATCGTGTAATCGAGGCGGCCAAACGCTTTCGAACCGATCTCGCCGGAGAGCATCTCCCCCGTCGCCACGCCGATCGAGACGCCGAGGGCGAACGGTGAATCTTGCCCGGCGCGCAGGGCGAGCGTGCGGAGCTGCATGCGCGCGTCGAGGCTCGCTTCGAGCGCGCGCGTCACGTGGTTGTCGCCGCGGAACGTCGCCATCACCGCGTCGCCGAGGAACTTGTCGACCACGCCGCCGCGGTTCGTGACGGCAGGCACGATCACCTCGAAATTCGCGTTCAGCGTGCGCACGCGGTCGGTGGGCGGTTGCGCCTTCGAGCGCGCGTGGAAGCCCGCGACGTCGATGAACACGACCGTGCCTTGCCAGGTGTCGATCGTGCCGAACGGCGACGACGAGCGCAGCCGATCGACGAGGCTCGGGCTCACGAACATGCGCAGCACGCTGTTCTCCTCGGTCGAGCGGGCGTTCGATCGGAGCTCCGTCACGTGCTTGAGCGTCTTTTCGATCGTGACCTCGAGGTCCTTGAAATCGATCGGTTTGACCAGGAAATCGAATGCGCCGCAGTTCATCGCGGTGCGGATGTTGGTCATGTCGCCGTAGGCCGAGACGATGATCGTCCGGACGAGCGGGTTCACGTCGCCCACGCGCGAGAGGAACGTGAGCCCGTCCATGCCCGGCATGTTGATGTCGGTGAGGACGACGTCGATGTCCTCGTGCTTGCGCAGCTCCGCGAGCGCGCTCTCGCCGTTCGTCGCGAAGACGAAATCGTAGACCGATTTTTTGATGTGCTGGCGAAAGCGTTGCTTGATGAGGTGCGGGACGTCGGGCTCGTCGTCGACGACGAGGATCTTCGCGGGCCCCACCTCTTTTCGTTCGGCGAGCGCCGCGAATGTGCCCGCGAATTCCCTCGCCGAGCGGAAACGTTTGTCCGGGTCCTTGGCCAGGGCGCGCTCGAAGAAGCGGTCCACCTCGGGGGACAGATCCTTCAGAATGCTCGACGGAGGCGGGAATGGGTCGGTGCAAATACGCACCATGAGCATCCCCAGCCATTGCCCGGGGAATGGATGCTGCCCCGTGAGCGCCCGATAGGCGAGGACCCCGAGCGACCACAGATCACTGCGCAGATCGACGACGCCGCAGCGGATCTGCTCGGGGCTCATGTAGAGCGGCGTCCCCACGATGCTGCCCGAGGACGTGAGCTGGAGCTCGTCTTCGGTCAGATCCTCCTCGCTCGTCAGCATCGATACGACGCCGAAATCGAGGATCTTCACGGACTCGTCGGCCTCGCCGCGGGCCAAGAACACGTTCGCCGGCTTGAAATCGCGGTGGACGATGCCCTTCGCGTGCGCGGAAGAGAGGCCCATCGCCGCCTGCATCACGATCGGCACGAGGGCGGGCAGCGGCATACGCTCGATCCGCTCGAGCCGGCTCTCGAAGTCCTCGCCCTCCAGGAGCTCCATCACGATGTACGGCGAACCCTCGTCAATGCCGTAATCGTAGATCTGCACGACGTGCGGATTCTTGAGCTGCGCAATGGCCTTCGCCTCCCGGTCGAACCGGGTGCGCGCCGTGGCCGAGGCGACGTGGTCGGGGGACATGAGCTTGAGCGCCACCCGCCTGCGCAGATGTTGATCGAGCGCCTCCCAGATGTAGCCCATGGCCCCACGTCCGATCTGCCGCACGATCTCGTATTTGCCGGCGATGACGCGCTGGGACATGAGAATTTTCCCGACTCTAGCCGATGGTCCCGCGCGCCGTCAACGCGGCGTTCGGGGCTGCGTGACGGAACTTCGGTCGTTCCCGTCGTACCCGAGGTTCGCCGCGGTGCTACGCTCGCCGCCGTGCCCGTCCTCGTCGCGCAGGAGTTAACGAAGTCGTTTGGTGAGAGGCGCATCCTCGATGCGGTCTCGCTTTCCATCCACAGCGGAGAACGCGTGGGGCTCGTCGGAGCCAATGGCAGCGGCAAGAGCACGCTCGCCCGTATCCTCGCGGGGCTCGACAAGCCCGACGCGGGCACGGTCGCGCAGCGGCGCGGCGCCGACGTCGCGTATCTCTCGCAGGAGCCGGCGCTCGATCCGGCGAAAACGGGCCGCGCGCTGGTGGTCGACGGGCTCGGGCCCTGGGCCGCGGCGAAGGCGCGATACGAGGCGATCTCGGCGCGGCTCGGCCAGGGCGAGGGTGATCAAGACGCCCTGCTCGCCGAGCAAGCCGAGCTCGGCGCGCAGATCGAGCGGCTCGGCGGCTGGGATCAGCTCCACAAGGTCGACGAGATCCTCGATCACGTGGGCGTCACGCGCCCCGACGCGCCCACGGCCGAGCTCTCGGGCGGGGACAAACGGCGCGTCGCGCTCGCTTGCCTGCTCATCGCGCCGCCCGCGCTGCTCGTGCTCGACGAGCCATCGAACCACCTCGACACCGAGACGATCGACTGGCTCGAGCGCTGGCTCGTCGAGGAGTTCAAGGGCGCGCTGCTCATCGTGACGCACGATCGGTATTTGCTCGACCGCGTGGTCGACCGGACGATCGAGCTCCACCGCGGCAAGGTGTATTCGTACGAGGGCGGCTACGAGGACTACCTCGAGGCGAAGGCCGAGCGGCTCGCGATCGAGGCGCGAACCGAGCAGAACCGGCAGAACCTGCTCCGGACCGAGCTCGAATGGCTGAGGCGCCAGCCGAAGGCGCGCACGGGCAAGCAGAAGGCCCGGATCCAGCGGGCCGAGGCGGCGAAGGCGGCCGCCCCTGCCCGCGCGGAGCAGACGGCGAAGCTCCTGGCGGAGTCGAGTTTTACTGGAAAAACCGTCCTCGAATTGCGAAAGCTCTCCCTGGAGATGGGGGGCCGCACGCTGGTGAAGGACCTCGATTTCGTGCTCGCCGCGGGCGAACGCGTGGGGGTCGTGGGGCGAAACGGGACCGGAAAAACCACGCTCTTGCGGGCGATCCTGGGCGACGTCGCGCCGGCGCGCGGCGAGGTGGTGATCGGGAAAAACACCCGCGTGGGGTATTTCGACCAGCACCGGAGCGGGCTCGACGAGGAGAAATCCATTTACGACAACGTGGCGGCCGCGGGGAACAAGATCGAGCTCGGCGGCCAGCCGATCGAGGTCCGCTCGTTCCTCGAGAGGTTCCTCTTCGACGGACACGCGCAGAGGCAGCCCGTGAAATCCCTGTCCGGCGGGGAGCGGGCCCGCGTCGTCCTGGCCAAGATGCTCTCGCAGAGCCATAGCCTGCTCATCCTGGACGAGCCCACGAACGACCTCGACCTGCCCACGCTCTCGGCGCTCGAGGAGATGCTCACCGAATACGGCGGCAGCGCGCTCGTCGTGACGCACGACCGGTGGTTCCTCGATCGGGTGGCCACGTCGCTGCTCGTGTTCGAGGGCGACGGCCGCGTCGTGCGTTACGCCGGCGGGCACCAGGATTACCTCCTGCAGAAGGCGGCCGCGGAGGCGGCGAAGGACGAGGCGGCGAAGGCCGCGGCGGCCGCGGCGAAGGTGGTCAATAAGGACAAACCCGCCGCGGCGAAGGCGGCCGCGCCCAGGGCGAAGGGGCTCACCTGGGCGGAGCAACGCGAGCTCGAAGGGATCATGGGCCGGATCGAGGAGGCGGAGGGCGAGGTCGCGGCGCTCGAAAAGGAACTCGCGGATCCGGCGCTGTATTCGTCACGCGGGACGGAGGTCGCGGCGCTCGGGCGGCGCCTCGAGGAGGCCAAGGCCCGGGCCGCGACCTTGATCGCGCGGTGGGAAGAGCTGGAGCAGAAACAGGCGGGCGCTTAGCCGCCGCTCATTCCTTCACGATATCGCAGGTGAGCTCCTCGGAGACGAGCTCGGTGCCGCCCTGGCCCTCGATGAACGCGAGCCAGCGCCGGCCTTGCGTGTCACGCACGAAGCTCGGGTCGGTCTCGGAGTGGTCGTGGTGGTCCGCCTCGTCGTCGTGCCCGTGGGCGTGGTCGTGGCCCGCGTCGCCCATGTGCGTGTCGATCGCCACGAGCTTCTTCGGGCGGTGGGTTTGATGTCGCTCGCGCCGCGATCACACGCGGCGACGAGGACGAGGAGCGGGGCTACGCGGCGGAGGTCGTGCACGGGAAGATGAGAAACAGGATCGCCCCGGTAGTCAATCTCATTCGAGCCGCGGCGGCTCGTATGCGCGGTCGGGATCGAGCACCTCGGTGTACGCGCCGCCGAACCCGTCCTCGAAGATCCGCGCGAGCTTCTCGGCGATCGCCTTGCCGTCGATGAAGAGGCCGACGTTCCGGCTCACCGTGAAATAGTCGCCCTCCCAGTTGCTCGTGCCGATCCAGGCGCTCTTGCCGTCGACGACCATGTATTTCGCGTGGGCCACGCGGGCGAACGGTATGAAGCCGGACGAGCTCTGCGGGATCACGATGAACCGGATTGAAATACCGTCCACGCGCGCGAGCTCCCGCAGCCCTTCGAGCGAGGCCGGGCGTTTGCTCCAATCGGCGACGAGCAAACGCACGCGCACGCCCCGCTCGGCTGCCCGCCGGAGCGCGTCGTCGAGCTCGGTCCACGGCGCGCCGCCGCGTGTCTTCGTGCGGTACGTGAGGACCTGGACGTCGAGCGTGCGCTTGGCGCCGTCGATCCGCGAAAGCAACTCGGGCAGCTCCCACGGCACGCCTTCGGGCAGCAAATCCTTGGGGCTCGCCGTAGGCAGGATCTTTACCTCTTCGCCGCCGAGCGAGACCCGCGCGGGGATCTCGAGGGATCGTTTGGTCGCGCCGCCAAAAGGCTCGCCGCCGGCCGCGTGCCAATCGAGCTCGAAGACCCGGAGCAGCGCCCCGGCGATCTCGGGGACCCGCACGCGCGCGCCGATCTCCTGGATGTGCTCGAGGGCGCGGTAATCCATGTTCTGGCTGCCGACGTAGGCGTCCGACCCGTCGACCACCATGTATTTCGCGTGTTGCACGCCGTCGCGCCCTCGCAAATCGAGCTTGCGGACGGCGACCCCGCGCGCGGCGAGCCGATCGACGGACTCGGGATATCGAAGGTAAAACTTCATGTCGACGAGGAGCCGCACGCGCACGCCGCGCGCCGCGGCCTGTTCGATGGCCACGAGGATCGGCTCGAGTTTGCCCCCGGGCGCATTGCTGACGTAGAAGTGGCCGATGTCGAGGGTGCGCTTCGCGCCCTGGATCATGGAGAGCCACACGTCCGCGGCGTTCGGAACGTCGGGGTGGTCGAGCGTGGTCTCTGCCGGCGGGGTTTCGACGACCTCGATCGGCGGCGCCGCGGCGATCGGCTGCGTCGGCGCGGGCGCGGGCGTTTGCGGGGCCGGTTCGTGGGGACAACCCGTGAGGGCGAGGAGCGAGGCGGCGAGGGGGAGGGCGAGGCGCGACATCGAGGCCGCGCCAGGGTAGGAGAATCGGAGGCGTTCGTCGAGGGCCCGAGTGCTTTTTCAGCGCGCCACGGACGGCCCTCGATTGCCCGTCGCGAGCCGCTCGGCGCGGTGCACGAGGCTCACGAACTCCTGCTGATCCGATTGCGTCGACGCGGCCTGGTCCGCGAGCCGCGCGATGTCCTTCATCGACCAATTCCGCGCGTGCGGGCTCTGCCGCAGCACCTCGGCGAACGCCGCCACCGTCGCGGCGAACCGGAAATCACGGCCGGCCGCGTCGAACGAGGCCACGATCGAGGACGGATCCATCTTGAATGCGCTCTCCGTCGCCGTATCGCCCGAGAGCGGCTGCTTGTGGCGGAGGCGAAGCACGATCGGCGAGGCCTTCGTGTCCTTGAGGACCACGTCGTAGATCGCCGTCACCGCGTGGCCGTTGCCGATCTCGCCGGCGTCGACCTTGTCATTGCGGAAATCCTTGTCCGCGATGTCCCGGTTCTCGTAGCCGATGAGCCGGTACTCCTTCACCACCTTCGGATCGAACTCCACCTGGATCTTCACGTCCCGCGCGATCACCTCCAGCATGCCCGAGAGCTGGTCCTGGAACACGCGCTTCGCCTGCACCTCGCTGTCGATGTACGCGTAGTTTCCGTCGCCCTTGTCGGCGAGGCGCTCCATCATCGTATCCTTGTAATTGCCGCTGCCGAAGCCCACCGTGCTCAGCGTGATGCCCTTGTCCTTGTAGCGGCCGATCATGTCGAGGATCTGGTCGTGCGAGGTCGGCCCCACGTTCGCGTCGCCGTCCGAGAGCACGATGACGCGATTGACGTGACCCTTCACGAGCGTCCGCTCCGCGAGCTTGTACGCGAGCTCGATCCCGCTCGCCATCGCCGTCGATCCCGACGCGGAGAGGTCGTCGATCGCCCGGAAGATCTTGTCCTTCTCCTCGATGCCCGTCGGCGCGAGCACCTCGCGCACGCTGCCGGCGTACGTGCAGAGCGCCACCGTATCGCCCTTCTTCAGCGAACTCGTGAGCAGCTTCAGGCTCTGCTTGGCGAGCGGGATCTTGTCGGATGAATGCATCGAGCCGCTCGTGTCGACGAGGTAGACGAGGTGCACGGGCTTGCGCGCGCTCTCCGGCACGCGTTTGCCCTGCACGGCGACCCGCACGAGGTGATGGCCCTTCGTGAACGGCGAGGGCGCGGCGGCGAAGTGGACCGCGAACGGGCCGCTCTTCGGCGCCTCGTAGCCGTAATCGAAGTAGTTCAGGAACTCCTCGGCGCGGACGGAGGCGAACGGCGGGAGCGTGCCCTCCATGATCTTGCGGCGCGCGATCGAATACGAGGCCGTATCCACGTCGATGGCGAACGTCGAGAGACGGTCCTTCTGCGGGTCGACGACCGGGTTCACGCCGTAATCCTTGTAATCCTCGGTGCCCTTCGGCTCGGGCGGCGCGACCGCGATCGGCGCGGGCTGCGGCGCCGGCTTCTGCGTGGCGACGGCGACCTTCGCCTCGGCCTTCTTCGTCGATTGCACGGGCATCACCGGCGGCGGCGGCGGCGCCATCATGGTGGCCCCCGGGGCCGCGGTCACTCGCGACGGCTGCTGCGCCATCGGCGTGGCCTCGGCTTCGGCCGGCGCCGCGGCCGTATCGGCCGCCGGGTATTGCTGCGGGTAGGAGCTCTCCTCCGCGGCCGCCGCGGTCCTCGGCTCGGCCGCGCCTCCGGCGGAGGGTGCGCCGGCGCTGCAGCCGGCGAGGGTCTGGGCGAGGGTGACGAGCGCGACGAGGGCGACGACGGGGCGGGAGCGCAACATGGCAGAAGTTCCTCCGGGCTTGCGTTTCGCCCGAGGAAACGGCGCGCCTCGCGGCGACCTTACAGCCCCTCGTGCAGATCGCGGCGAACGGCGTCCGGGGCGGCGGGCCCGGGGCCGGGCACTGTGAACGAGACGGCGCGCCGCTCCTGCGCAAGTCGAGCAGCCCTGGCGCAACCGAGCCTCCCGTTGTGAAGCCGCACCATCAAATACCGCTGGCATTGCCCTTGCGAGAGGCGCCGACGAACCCGCTTGCGGAGTAAAACTCATGCGATCCATTCTTGCTTTCCTTTTCGTCGCGTCGCTCCTGCCCGCTTGCTCCGATCCGGCGCCCACGGACCCGCGCAATGACCCCGACAAACCTAACGAACCGGTGGCGCTCGTCTGCGGCCTCATGCGCGCGGCCTGCGAGAAGCAGGTCGCCTGCGGCCATCCGATCCTCAACAACACCCCGGGCGACGTCGACGCTTGCCTCGAAGCGCAGCGCTGCGAATCGGTCGTCGATGTGCTCGCCTCGCCCGACGTCGTGGTCGACGCTGGCGCCGTCGAGGCTTGCGAGGCGGCGATCGAGGCCGCGAGCTGCGGGGCGCTCGCCGCGCAGGGGCTCTCCATCGATCCCTCCTGCGAGCATTACCTCGTCGGCACGCGGGGCGAGGGCGAGAGCTGCCGCGGCGGCGCCGTCTCCGATTGCGAGGCGGGCCTCGCCTGCGTGTTCGAGGGCGACACCTGCCCGGGCACCTGCACGCGCGCGCCCGAGCGTTGCACCGAGGGCTCCTGCGGCCCCGACGCATTTTGCGCCTCGAACGGCACCTGCGAGGCCCGCGCGCAGGTCGGCGAGGCCTGTGATGAGACGCAGCTCGATTTCTCGAACCTCGGCGACGAGCCTTGTGTCGCGGGCGCTCATTGCGACAATTTCGTCTGCGTGGCCGACCTCGACGCGGGCGCTTCGTGCGCCGGCAAGAGCCCACGCGCGTGCGGCGAGGGCGCGGCGTGCCTCTGCGAGGATCCGGCCTCCTGCGCGAGCGAAGCCGATTACGCCTGCCGGCCCGCGCGCGCCGAGGGCGAGCCTTGCAACATGGCCTTCGATTGCGCGGACGGCCTCTTCTGCAATTTCGACGACGAGGGGCGCTGCGCGGCGCGCGGGGGCCTCGGCGCGGCGTGCGGCGGTTCGTTCGGCGCTTGCCAGCACCCGCTCGAATGTGTCGACGGGACATGCGCGGGGGAGGAGCCGATCGCCGCGGAGCTCCCTCTCCTCGAAGAGGGACAGAGCTGCGTGGAGAGCGGCTCCTGCCCGCTTGGCACGGCCTGCACCTGCGATAACGAGAATTGCACGGAGAAACGCTGCCTGCCGGCGCCCGGGCTCGGCGAGAGCTGCGAAGCGCTCATGCTCGCGAATGTCACCCCGTTTGCCTGCGCCGAGGGCCTTTGTGACATCCTCGCCGGGTATACCTGCGTGCTCCCCGCGGCCGCGGGCGAACCTTGCCCCGTCGACGGATTGACCCTCGCCTGCGCCTCGCTCGTCTGCACCGGCGGCAAATGCGCCTCCATGGAGGAGACGCGCTGCGAGGAGTGACGCAAAAACAATCGGGGGGCGGGGCATCCGGCGCGCCCCGCCCCCTCGATCACGCCGCCTGCTCGGCGGCCTTCTCCATCTCGGCCGCGAAGCGGAGCAGGCCCTCGCCCCAGCCGCCGAGGATGTACGTACGGTCGTAGAACTCCGGCACGAGCGTGTCCTTGTAGCCCGCGATCTGCACCAGGAACACCTTCACGTCCGGGTTCACGCGCTTGCGATACGTCGACACGAGCTTCGCCACGTCGATGTATTGCCCACCCGCGCCCCAGCCGTATTCGCGGTACTGCGTCTTGTTCGTCCCGTACAGGCCGCCGTGGCCCGCCTGCATGTCGCTCATCACGAAGATCGTGTCCCAGTGCTCCTTCATCCGGATCGCCCGGTCGAAGAAGATCCAGATACCATTCTCCGTCGACGTACCGATGCGCTTCGCGAGCTCCTCGGCCTTCTTCAACTGGTCGAAGATCGACGCGCCCTTGCGGACCGCGAGCGTCTCCAGCGAATCACCGAACACGCCGAGGTGGCCCTCGTCCGCCCGCATACCCGCGAGCACGCCCGTCAGGTTGCCGATCGTCGAGACCTTCATCGTGCCCATCGCGCTCGTCGTCGTCCCCTGCGCCGAGCCGCTGTTGTCCGCGAGCGCCATCACGCGGCCGCGGAAATACGGCAATTCACCGAGCGAACCGACCAGGCACTTCTCGATCGCGTCGAGCAGCGCCCCCGGCGCCTTGTCCTCCACGGCCTTGTAGGCCGAGAAGTAACGGAAAGGCAATTGCTTGCCATCCTTCGCGCCCGCGACGAGGCGCGGGATGATCTCGTCGGTCTTGATACCCGCCGCCAGCATGTTGCGAAGGTTGCGCAGCATCGCCATGTGGCCCATGACCGCCATCGCCTTCTTCCACGCCGTTCGGTTCGAGCCGCGCGCGCTCACGATCGCCTCCCACGTGCGGCCCGTGTTCTTCGCCTCGCCCTTCACGAGCGAATGGACCGCCTCACTCTTCGGGTGCACGAGGTTCACGACGTCGACGGTCTTCGCCGCGTGGCCCTCGAGCCGGTACTTCGCGAGCCCGTACGCGTCGAAGCGCGCGAGCGCGTCGCGCCACGCCTTCTTCAGCGCGTTCGGGATCGGCTTGCCATAACGGAACATCTGGTACGACAAACCCACCGCCGGCTCGTCCGCGCGCTTGATGATCCGCGGCGCGTACTTGCGCACGAGGCCCGTGCCCTTCACGGCGTGGTGGTTCGCCGCGCGCACGAGGATGACCTGCGGCGTCGTGCGGATGTGCTCCTCGTTCCGGAGCCGCGCCGCCTCCTCGAGCGTCGCCTCGGCGTCGTGATCGAGCGCCTCGTCGATCGCGCTCTCGATGAGCTCCGCGGGCGACATCTTGCGCCACGCCTGCGGATCGACCGCGTCGAGCGTCTTGCGCAGGTAATGGACCTGCTCATTCGAGAGCCGGCACGGATTCGCGGCGGCCTTGACGGGACGCGCGTCCTTCTCGTCACGGTGGTAATACATGGGCTCGCCGAAGAAACACGTCGACGCCGCGAGGCGGAGGCGCAGGATCGGCGACGACGGGTCGTACGACACGCCGCCCATGAAGTTCAGGTGGCCCGAGGCCGGGGGCGTCTGCGCCGCCGTGTTCGCGCGAGCCTTCTCCTTCTTGATGAAGCTGAAAAACGCCATGACGAACCTACCGGTTCCCCGCGAGGCGAGCGCGCCGCGCGGATCGAAAAAACGCCCGAGGAGCCCGGGAGGACCGCTGGCTGCGGGTTGGTTTCGTTGGAATCGAAGAAACCGCAGCCTTCACTGCCCGGGGCTCGGGGGAGCCGCCCTCGCGAGGAGGGGTGCTCGGGGAGGAGCCATTGCAGCGGGCGTGCCAGCGCCTCGCGCGGCCAGAAAACGCGAGCCTTCGCGCGCATGTTCGGGGATCCGGCCGCGCAGCGGAGGAGCTCGCCAACAAACCGTAGACGGCTGTATAAAATCTTATCCGTGCGGAGCGCCCAGGCTCCCTTCGAGCTCGACCTCGAGGCCGCCGTATTCGGACGGACGGAGCGTCAGGCGGAAGCCGTGGAGCTCCGCGGCGCGGTGGGTGATGTGCAGGCCGAGCCCTTGCCCGTCCGGCGCGCGCGTGCGCGCCTCGTTGCCCCGAAAGCCACGCTCCGCGAGCCGCGCGAGCTCGGCCTCGGGGATGCCGGGGCCGTCGTCGATCACCCGCAAACGGAAAGCCGCCTTCGCGACGCGCTCCAGAATGACGGCGACGTGACCGCCGGGGCGATTGTAACGAACGGCATTGTAGGTGACGTTGCTGATCGCCTGTTCGAGGAGCGTCACGTCGGCCGAGACATGGACTGGCTCCGCGGGCACGGCGGCCTCGATCGACACCCCGAGCTGTCTCGCAATGGGCTTGTGGCGGAGGGCGACCCGCTTCACGAGCGCGTCGAGCTCCACCTCGATGGGCTGCAGGTGCACGACCGCCGCTTCGAGCCGGGCCGTGACCGCGAGGTTGTGGACGAGCGAGGCCATGTAATGCGCCTCGTCCATCGCCGAGACGAGCGCGCCGACGTCGACGGGTTTTCCCTCGGACGCGCCCTCGCGTAATGTCGCGAGGTGGCCTTGCAGCACGGTGAGCGGGATCATCACGTCGTGCGTCGTGTTTGCCAGGAAATGGCGGAGCGCCTGCTCCCGCCGGTCCTTCTCCTCGAGCTGCGCGCGGATCTCGCGGCCGGCGGCATTGAAGGCCCGCGCGAGCACGCCGATCTCGTCGTCGCCCTCGACCTCGACGGCGTCCGCGTACGTCGCCTTGGCCGAGCGCTCCACCGCCTCGGTGAGCTTGCGAATACGCCGGATCACCGGGCCCATGGCGAGCAGCATCGCCGCGAAGACGCCGGCCGTGGGCAGGAGCCACAGGTTCGATTCGGGCAGGACGGCGCCCCAGCTCGGATCGGTCGTCCCGCGCGCCAGCACGACCGCGCACGGGCCCGTGCTCCAGGGCATTCGCGCGAGGATCTCGACCGACGGCCCCGGAAACACGTACGAAGCGACGGCGACGTCTTGCCCCTGGAGGGCCCGCGCGAGGGATTCGGGGACGGCGGGCGCGCCCGGGTTCTCCGATTGGAGGTTTTCATCGTACGCGAAGACGACCGCGGGCTTCGCGCCGCGCGGCCGAGGCGGCGGCCGTCCTGGCGGAGGTGGAGGTTTTCCGGGCGGCGGGCCGTGGCCGCGCGGCGGGCCCGGGGGCCGAACTGGGTGGAGCTCGCCCCCGAACGACGCGGGAGCCGCCTCGCACGCCTCGCGCGCGGCGGGCATCTGTCCGAGGACGAACGTCGTGAGGTTCTGCTCCGCGGCGTGGTGCCTCGCCGCCGCGTCGTACCAGAAGAGCGCGAACGTCAGGGGCAACGTCGCTGCAATGGTCGCGACCGCGAGTCGCGCGCGCAGCTTCATTGCTCGCGCCCGTCGCCGAGCCGATAACCGATCCCCCAGACGGTCTCGACGAACGCCCCGCGCCCGAGCTTCTTGCGTAACCGGGAGACGTGCACGTCGAGCGTCCGCTCGGTCCCGTCGCGCTCGGGGTCGAGCACGCGCTCGGCGAGCGCGCTCCGCGTCATGGGTTCGCCCGGCCGCTCGGCGAGCGCCGCGAGCAATTCGAACTCGAGGCGCGTGAGCGGGGCGCGCTCGCCGCGCACGAGCACCTCGCGCCGCACGCGATCGATACGCAGCGACCCGACCTCGACCGCATCCTCGCGCCCGAGCGTCGGCCTCCGGAGGCGCGCGCGCACGCGCTCGACGAGCTCCTCGGGCCAGAAGGGTTTCGTCATGTAGTCGTCGGCGCCGAGCCGGAGCGCGCGGACCTTGTCCGCCGTATCGTTGCGCGCGCTGAGCACGAGCACCGGCACCTCGGAGAGGCCACGCAGGTCCTTGAGGACATCCATTCCGTACGTGCCGGGCAGCATCAAATCCAGGATGACGAGGTCGACGTCGGGCAAGGTCTCTCGGGACAAACGCCGCCCTTCCTTCCACCAGGTCGGCTCGTAGCCGGCGTCGCGGAGGCGCTTGACGATCTGCGCGCCGAGCTCTTGATCATCCTCGATGACGAGCAACCTCTTGCTCATCCTCTCAGCGTAGCCGAGGACGGAGGGCGTGTCCCGCGACGTAAGGAATTCGTAAGATTTCGGATCTACCAACGAGGGCAGGAGGAACACCCATGTCCAAGCACTCGAAGAAGGACCGCTCCCGGGAACCCTTGACGCGGAGGTCCGTTCTGCGCGGCATTGGCTCGGCCCTGTGCGCCGCGCCGCTCGTGGCTCTCGTCGGATGCGGGGGGACGAACGAAAACACCGGCAGCGGCGGCGCGGGCGGCAGCGGCGGCGCGGGCGGCGCGGGCGGCGCGGGCGGCGCAGGCGGCGCG